>NZ_CP023069.1:0-300000 GCF_002288525.1 Sinorhizobium sojae CCBAU 05684 | reverse complement strand
GGTGAAGCGCCTCGCCGCGGACGAAAATACGGCACGTCTTACGGAATTGCACCCAACTTTGATACGGCCATGGGGCGGCTACACCACTATGCTTAACGGCGATCGCTTCCAAGTAAGGCGGTTGTTCGTACGCCCTGGGAAGATGCTTTCTCTCCACAAGCATTTTCATCGATCAGAGCACTGGATCTGCGTGAAGGGCACCGCAGAAGTGACAATCGAGGATCGAGTAACGATCCTGCACGAGAACCAGTCAATCTACATCCCCGAGGGGGCGATACATCGCTTGGGGAACCCTGGCAAGATCATGCTGGAGTTGGTCGAGATTCAAACTGGTGCCTACCTGGGCGAGGACGATATCATCCGCGTCGCAGACGAATCGAGAAATGAAATGCCAGATTCGAGGCGTACGGGCCTATAGGGATAGCGTGTCCTTTGCGCAGTCCGGCACCTTCGCACGCATTACGGTATCTGGAGAGAGGACGTGGTGGCACCATCGGCAAGCGTTGCACCGGCGGCCGCGGACGAGTCTGACGACATGCGATGGATACCGCCCTCTGCGTCGACCCAATCGTAGATGCGTGTTCTCCTCCGTGGGCCCGGCACGATCGTTCTCCTGCGCAACGCATACCTCGCGACGAGGTAGGCCGAAAAATCCGCCTTTCTTCGCGCGCGCATTTCGAGACGACCTTTCTCGACGGGCAGCTCGCCCGGCGTCTGCGACCCGTCCGGCTTCTTTTTCTTTGAGCGGTTTCTCGCAGCCCCAGCCGCTTGCACGCGGCTCCATTCCGGCTTTTTTACCGACAGATCAGCTTTGCGCTTGAAGCGCTGCTTGCCGTCCCGTCTGGCGGCGGGCCCGCGAGGAACGGCGAAAAGGCGGCGCCGAAGCCCCTGCATTGTTAGTGGCAAGGCTGTTGCGGTGGGCGTTGACGGTTTCGCTCCGGCTCGACCCTACGGTCGAAAAGACGAAATGGCAGGAGCGGTCGGCCGTCTTGCCACAAAGCCTGATCTTCAGGAGGCGCATGTAAGAGGGCGGGCGACGGCATGAGCCGTGAATGCACTTGACTTCAGATTAATTAAGCGCTTTCTAACGATTTGCATAATTGATCGTTCGGATGACAACCATCCGCACTGTGGATTCGCCAGAACATGCGTTTTAAGGGCCTTGATCTCAATCTCCTCGTTGCGCTCGACGCACTGATGACCGAACGCAAACTCACGGCCGCTGCACGCAGCATCAACCTGAGCCAGCCGGCGATGAGCGCAGCCATCACCCGGCTTCGGACCTATTTCCGCGACGAGCTATTTACCATGAATGGTCGCGAACTTGTACCAACTCCGCGAGCAGAAGCGCTCGCACCCGCAGTCCGCGAAGCCCTGCTGCACATCCATCTCTCCATCATTTCATGGGATCCGTTCAACCCAGCGCAGTCAGATCGCAGTTTCAGGATCATTCTTTCCGACTTCATGACGCTAATGTTTTTCGAAAGGGTTGTGGTGAGAGTGGCGCGGGAAGCGCCCGCCGTCAGTTTCGAGTTGCTGCCGTTTTCCGATGAGCCAGATGAGCTTCTCCGGCGTGGTGATGTCGATTTCCTGATCCTACCAGAAATGTTCATGTCGCACACGCATCCCAGAGCGAAGCTGTTCGATGAGAGATTCGTGTGCGTGAGTTGCCCAACGAACCAGAAGCTACCGCCGCAGCTCTCCATCGACAACTATGTATCAATGGGGCATGTTGCGGCCCAATTCGGGAAGCAGCGGCCTTCCGTGGAGGAATGGCTATTGCGCGAGCACGGACTGCGAAGACGGGTCGAAGTCGCCGTGCCGGGTTTTACCATGATCCCGCCTTTTTTGTCGGGCACTGACCGCATAGCGACCCTCCCGTTACGACTGGCGATGCACTTCGCAAAAGCCATTCCCCTGCGGATCACCGAACTTCCGCAACCCATTTTTCCCGCGTTCACCGAGGCTGTCCAGTGGCCCGCGCCTCACAGCAGTGATCCGGCCAGTCTCTGGATGCGCGAGATATTTCTACAGGAGGCGTCTCGCGTTGAATTTCAATCCGAAACTTCGGCGCATGCTCTATCATCATCTCAATTGCCTACATGCCTCTAAAGCCGACGGCGCAACTCGCCACCCTTGAGCCCGCAACTGCACGGTCGGCTCAGGGTCGAGCAGTTTGGCTGCGGGTTGCGGCCGACCAGAAGGGCTCGCACGGCCCGAGCGTACGCCCCGCATGCCACGCTCCAACCATTTTCGGCCTATGCGCAGCATTAGCTCTTCAGCTTTAGCAGCCGGGAGACCATCTCATTCAGCGTGATATCCTTCGATACCTCGATCAAACCGCGCATGGGCATTAAGGCGAGGTTCTACTGTCCGCCATGCTACAAGTCACTCGCAAGTTGCCCTTCCGGACGCTCCCAATCCAGCCAATTGCGGTCGGAACGCCAATCCAACCGCCTCGCAGCAGCCTCCGCCGACAGCCCGTTCCCAGCCGTCTTCGATACTCGGCTCTGAAGATCGTGACTCAGTGCTCTTCCATTGCCTCCTGATTCTAAGAAAAGAACCCGAGACTGCGGACACGGAGATGCCTCAATTGAGTTGCTCACTTTGGAGTTGAGCTGTATCAAACGGGTGCCCTCGACAAAGGCCATATTCGATATAGCAGATCCCAGTAAATCATTAGGTGAAACGATCCTTCACCAGGAGTAAGTGTGTTGAGTATTGCCCCTGAGAAGAAAAGAGCCAAAGCGAACGCTGTGGATATTTACGTCGGCCGTCGAATTCGCCAGAGGCGACGATGGCAGAATATGCCCCAAGCGGCCCTCGGAGAAGCTATCGGGGTGACGTTTCAGCAGGTGCAAAAATATGAAAAGGGCTCGAACCGCGTGGGTGCGGGCCGACTTCAGCAGATATCTGATGCACTGGAAGTGCACCCTTCTTATTTTTTTGAGGACATGCCTGACGACACTCAGTCGATAGGGCAGGGCGCCCCTAATCAGGCCTATATCCCGCCCGAAGTGATTGAGTTCGCTGCAAGCGACGAAGGGGTCGAGCTCATCCGGGCGTTCTCCCGTGTCGGCAATCCCAATGTGCGCTGTCGAATCGTGAAGCTGCTCAAGTCTCTCGGCGAACACGACTGGTAAGCATGAATTCGCCCATTTCTGAGTCGAACGCGGCTACGCTCTCGGAATGAAATCAACCGTAAGTGACATCGCCATGGGACGCTTGCATTGACTCTGTAGCTCGTTAAGTTCAAATCATACAAGTGAGCTAGGGGAGGAAATCACAGTGGCTGACGAGAGTAACACAGGACCAGTGGCCGCGGCTGAGGCGGTTGCCGAAACGAAAGCACCAGCTGGCAAAAGGAAGAGTTCGTCGCGGCGTCAAAGAACGGCTGCCGGGACAAGTTGCGGAATCAAAGACGACTGCTAAGCCTAAGAGATATAGCGAGACAGAAAGAGCTGACAAGCTCAATCTGATCGAGGCCGAAGTGGCTCAAGGCAATAGCACCCTAAAGGACGCGATCAAGAGCGCCGGCATATCGGAGCAGACCTACTACGTGTGGAAGAAATCTGCTAAGCCTGCCGATCGAAAACCTGAGGCGTCTGTGGTGGCCGGCGATGACCTTGCCGATCTCATTCAACTCGAAAAGGAAAACTTGAGGCTTCGCAACCTTTTGTCGGACAAACTGCGTGCGGAAAACGCCGAACTGCGCAAGAGACTTGGGCTGGATTAGCTCAAGAGTAGCCTCTCAAGGCTGTGGTAAGGCGCCCTGCCGGCTTCCGAAAGGGACGGCGTGCCTAGCCTTACGGCCACTTGCGTCGAGTCCGAAATGGCGGTATTTGGCCGAATGGTAAAGGAATGTCGTGGCGCGTTTTGGCGCTGATGAGTCGTGGATTGCTTGCGAGATACATATGAAAACACCACCACGGAGGTTTATTGTCGAATTCAAGCAAGTACGGCGGCGATCAAAGGAACGAACGAATTCAGTCTGGGGAAACACGGACCTTAAGGCTTTGACCCGCGAAGTGGAAGAGATGGCTCCGCATTTGTTCAACTTAACGGAAGAGCCAGTATCCCCTAACGTAGCCTACGGTCCGCCGGCCAGCCCGAATGCAGAGTTTCTCATTGCAGACAAAGAGAATATCGGGCTTGGGCCAGAAGCCGTGACACCGGCCCAAGGTTCGGAAAACGCGTTCTCGGGGCTGCATAATTCAAGTCATTCCGCAGTCGACGCTACTGACAAGTTGCAGGAGACGCCACCGGTCTCCCACACCCGAACAAACTCCAAACAGCGCATTTCGCGAAAGCTACCCGAGCGGTTGTCATTGGACGGGCGTGAGAATGTAGAACGCCCGATTTCTCGCGATGAATTGGCCACTCTCGAAGCAGAAAACAAGCGCCTCAAAAGGCTGCTCGCTGAACGGATCCTTACCCAAAACTTGCAACTCAAGAAGATGCTTGATCGGTTTAACCTCAATTGACGATGTCGCATCCGCGCGAAAGTCTTAGGAATCTCTTGGGGGCCGAACGGAGTCTCGCGTTTCAGCAATCGCTGATAGCTCTTCAATCCCACCTCAATGACACAGTTCAGGACCTTCCTCCATGTATCTATGCATAGCACGCCGACCGATTCAAACAAACCTGAGCCTACGGCAGAATTAATGGTTTTTTAATAGACTTGGTAGCTGCGGATTAAAATTATGTTTTGACATATCCTCGATCGGTGTTAATTCACTAAATGAAAAGTGTCGTCGCAGATAAATACTTTGACGAAATTCCAGCTTGGGTTGTGATTCTTCCCTGTTGCTTTGAGCCGTCAGCCAGCTCGGCGCCTTGGCGGCGACTTCCCATCACGACTTGAGCCTTGATGTTGCGGCGGAGCCTGGCTCCTGTGCAATGACCGTCCAGTTTCAAGAGGCAAGTGAGTTCAGCGGCATTTTCTCGCATGTTTCCTCCTGAAACGTCGTTTTGGGATATGTTGCTAAGATCCGATAGGAGAAGAAGATGACAGAAACCACGCTCGGTGCGAGCAACGAACTCTTGGCAGAACTGACGGCAGAAATCGTAGCCGCCTATGTCAGCACCCACGTGGTTCCGGGTGCCGAGCTTCCGACGCTTATCGCTGACGTTCATTCAGCGCTCAACAATGCCACTGCTCCCGCGCCGGTGATTGCTCCCATTGAGAAGCCGAAGCCAGCGGTCTCGATCCGCAAGTCTGTGCAAAACGATCAGATCACCTGCCTCGAATGCGGCGGCGCCTTCAAGTCGCTGAAGCGCCACTTGATGACCCACCACAATCTGTCGCCGGAAGATTATCGCGAAAAGTGGGACCTACCCGCGGACCTACCCGATGGTCGCGCCCGCTTATGCGGAAGCCCGCTCGCGTTTGGCCAAGGAGATAGGCCTCGGCGAGCGCCGCAAGCGTCGTGGTAAGTAGAACGTTATCGCCGGCGGCGATCGCTGCCAGCTACGCGCCACGCCTTTAATTTGCGCGAAATGCTATGCAGAATGCGGTGTTTCGGCCGCATCTTCCAGATGCACGGCGTGATTGACGAATGTTGAGCCCGAACGAAAGCTTGGACATATGTAGATTTCACAGCTTACGCTTAAATCCAGCGATGACGAGACGGTGCGCCGCTTCAAGGTTTTCATTAATCTTGTCGTTGGCGAATCCGCCAAGTTCAACCGTCTCGATCCGGAGGTCCATCTTCGAGATATCCTCACGCGCATCGCCGGCCATCCGATCAACAGGCTTGACGAATGGTTACCGCGGAGCATGCGGCATCAGGGTCGACCATGGCCGGGCCTGCCAACACGACACTCATGCGCAGCGCGCCTGCGGCCTTCCTCGGTGGCGGCGTCATCGGCCCGCCTCCGAAGAGCTGGTCAGCTTGACGACATCGACGAACTTGCGTCGCGCGTGAGCAAGGCAGAACGCAAGCCGCATGGGGGCGACATTGCTCTCGTCCATCACGCGCGCCGACGCGGGCGCTTGCACAATGACGCTTTCGCAGGCCCGGCATGCATAGCGCGGCCGGATCGTCTGCTTTACCCGGACAACCGCCGGCACGATGTCGAGTGCCTCACTGACGTCCGTGCCGACGCAATGAAGCTCGAACGAGCAGCACGGGCAAATCTTGCTCTCCGGCTCGATAAGCTCTTCATACCGTGGGAGGTGCCTGGGTAAACGGCCGATGTTGCGCGACGGTGACCGTCGCTCCTGTTTTGGCCCTTCAGCCACGGGTGCAACATCGTCATTGGCCGCCTCGGGAATGTCGCTGAGATCGCCAAGGTCAAGCGTCGCCTGCGTCGGGTCGATCGCCGTCATCTTCTTCGATTTCGGCCCAAAGAGCTGCTGCTCCAGGAAGGCAACGCGCGCCTTGAGGTCGGCATTCTCTGCATCGAGCGAGAGAATGATCCGGCTCAATTGCGCGGCATCCTGAGGTAAAGAGTCGGGTCGAAGCGGCATAGCAGACCCTAGCACATGATCCTGAATCTTCAAGCAAATCCAATAGGATCAGCCCGCTTTCGTTGGCCGCTTTACGACGTTTCGCTTGACCCGAGTCCAGTCGATACCGGCCAGCAAAAAATTTGTTCGGCCTTGAAATGTACGTTCGTCTAACGTACATTTGGCTTAAACGACATGAAGGAGCCGGTCATGCGAGCAATCAAGGACGTCACGATTGACATCGATGAGCCGAACACCGTTCGAATGAACTTCCGTACGAAGGAGCGCGTGAAGAGGACGATCCAGCGTGCCGCGGCACTTTCCGGCCTCGACGATTCTGCGTTCACGATCAACGCTGCCTACCAGTCTGCCATTGCCACGATCGCGGCGCATGAGGCGACCTTGTTGCAGACAACGGACTACCAGGCGTTTTTCGACGCTTTGGATAATCCGTCCAAACCGACCGATCGGCTGAGAGACGCGTTCAAGCGTTATAGCGAGACCGTAGTCTCTAAGTAATGGCAAATACCGGCGCCGCAAAACGCATAGTCGAGCCGCTCGATCCCAACCGGTATGATCGGGCGGCTTTTTTTTGTGGAATCATCCAGGTCGACAACTTCTTCAAGAAGACGGCGAACAAGCTATCGAAAGCAGACAACCTTCGTGTCTATGTGATGACCGAAGACGATGGCACAACGGTTATAGGGTTCTACGCCATCAACAGCCACTCGATCAGCTATGCTGATCTGCCGGAACGCTTTTCCCGCACCCGGCCGGGACACGGCTCGATACCGGCCGCCTATATCTCCATGATCGGTCGCGATCTGCGATATAGGGGTGGCGGTTACGGCGGCGATCTGCTTACCGATTGCCTGCAAAGGATCGCCGGAATTGCTGACCAGATTGGGATCGCCGTCGTTCTTCTCGATGTCCTTGTTTGCGGTGACGAAGAAAAGACGAGCCGGCGTGTCGCGCTTTACAGCGAATATGGCTTTCAACCTTTGCCGTCAATGCCGCTTCGGATGTTCCTGCCGATCGCGACGATCAGGAGCCTAATGGGCTAACGCGCATTCGGTGCGCGATGCACGCATTTAAACGAAATGTGCCACACCTGCATGACGGCGGTTTAAGTGCAAAAAGCAACAGGAACAAAACCGCTCTGCTGTTCCATAAGATAGATTATGCGATCTTGATATGTAGCGGGGTGGGTTCAAGGATGAAGTGCGACTTGCGATAGATACCAATGGGTTATCACTCGCAAGGAATGCTCATGAGACGCACCTACTCCCAGATCGATATGGATGAACGTCGCAGGATCGCTCGCTGGCGAGCGGCCGGCCTCAGCGCCACGGTCATCGCCGAGAAGCTCGGACGGCATCGTTCGACGATTTTCCGCGAGCTCAAGCGCAATGCGTTTGAGGATGCGCAGATGCCGGATCTCAGCGGCTACTATTGCGTGACCGCCAACGAGATGGCACGTGAACGCAGAGCCAAGCTGCGCAAGCTCGCCCGCTTCGTCCATGTGCGCCAATCGGTGGTCGAGCGCATCATGCATGGCTGGTCGCCACAGCAGATCGCCGGCCGCATGCGGCTGGAGCGCCATCCGATTTGCGTCAGTTATGAGACGATCTACAAGTTCGCCTATTCCGCAGACGGCCAGGCCATCAAGCTGTGGCGGCACCTGCCGGAGCGTCGTGCGAGACGCAGACCGCGGCATGCCCGACGGCGTCACGGTCGCCGCTTCAGCCCGGAACTCAACATTCTTCACCGTCCTGATACTGTCGCCGAACGCAAACAGTTCGGGCATTGGGAGTGCGATCTCATTCAGTTTCGCAAGAAGTTCGGCAAGGCCAACGTGACGTCACTGGTGGAGCGGGTCAGCCGCTTTGCTGTCTTCCTGCGCAACAACGACCGGCAATCCAAGCCGATCATGGACGGGCTGATTGAGGTGCTCCAACCCCTGCCCCACGCTGCTCGACGCTCGATCACCTTCGACCGTGGCACTGAGTTCAGCGAATGGCCCTATCTGCAGGCTGGCATCGGAACGCAGACATGGTTCTGTGACCCGCAGTCGCCCTGGCAGAAAGGCACGGTCGAGAACACCAATGGCCGGGTTCGCAAATGGCTTTCGAGAGAGGTCGATCCCCTGTCGATCAGCGACGGCGAGCTCAGGGACATCTGCGACCGGCTCAACTCGACACCGCGGAAATGCTTAGGCTACCGAACGCCCGCGGAAGTCTTCCGCAAGAAACTGCTCGCGCAAATACGACGTGTCGGGTAGCGTCACACGCGCAAGTCGCAGTTCGGCATGAATTCACACGGCAGTTTAGAGATGCGACATATAGGCCAGTTAGAGATGCGACAGTCGTCGCCTCTTGGGATGCTGGTCAAACGTCAGCGTTTGGAAGGAAGACTGGCGACGTGAAGTGTGGCTGAGCCCAACAGCGTTCGGAGTCGTCATGTCTTGTTTGATCGTCATGTCGCAGAAAGAATTGCATCGCCTTGAACTCATTCAGCGGATTCGCGGTGGCAGCCTGAGTGTCGTCGAGGCGGCCGAGTTGCTTCGTCTTAGCCGCAGTCAGGTCCACCGGCTATTGCAGGCCTATGACCTGGCCGGCGCCGACGGACTGGTCTCGAAGAAGCGCGGCCGTCCGAGCAACCGACGTCACAGCGAGGATTTCCGCAACCTGGTGCTCGACCTAGTGCGTGAGCATTATGTCGATTTCGGTCCGACCTTGGCGGCCGAGAAGTTGATCGAACGCCACCGGATAGCCGTCAGCAAGGAGACGCTGCGCCAATGGATGATGGAAGCCGGCATCTGGGTGTCGCGCCGCGAACGCAAGAAGCGGGTTTTCCAACCGCGCGGCCGACGCGATTGTTTCGGCGAACTGGTCCAGATCGATGGCTCGCATCATTGGTGGTTCGAGAGCCGCGGTCCCAAATGCGCCCTACTCGTCTACATTGACGATGCCACCGGCAAGCTGTTGCATTTGCGCTTTGCGACTTCAGAGAACACCTTCGACTATCTGCATGCGACGAAGGCCTATTTGCAGCAATGGGGCAAGCCGATTGCGTTTTACAGCGACAAGCATGGCGTTTTCCGCAGCACGGCGCTTTATGAGCTGAACATGACATCATCTGCGCCAACACCCCGCAGGCCAAGGGGCGCGTCGAGCGCGCCAACCAGACGCTGCAGGATCGGCTCGTCAAGGAACTGCGGCTGCGCGGCATCGACACGATCGCGGCGGCGAACGCCTATGCGCCAGAGTTCATGGCCGACTTCAATCGTCGCTTTGGCAAGGCGGCGCGTAATCCGAAGGACATGCATCGGCCGTTTGCCGCGCATGAGAACCTCGATGGTGCGATGTGCCGCAAGGAGGTTCGGAAGCTGTCGAATTCGTTGACGCTGCGCTATGACAAGGTGATGTTCATTCTCGATCCGACAGATCGCGCAGCGGCGCTGGCCGGCAAGAAGGTTGTCGTTTGCGACTATCCCGACGGACGCCTGGAGATCACAGACGGGGAAGCCACCCTGCCCTACAGGACGTTCGACACGTTACGGTCCGTGCATCGCCCTGAGGTGGTCGAGAACAAACGGCTGGATGACATGCTTTCGATCGTCGCTGAGCTGCAGGCGGGGCGCCAACAGCAGCGCAGCAAAGGCGGACCGCGCCGCACCGGCCAGACGGATCATATGTTCGGCATTCGCGATGGCAGCCAAGGGAATGGCTACCAGAAGCGTGGCACCAAGCCTGGCAGAAAGACCGATTTTACCCAGGATCCCGTGGTTATCGCAAAGCGGCAGCAAGCCCTTGCGCAGCTGAAGGCGGCGGAGTGATCGGGCGGTCAAAGCTAAAGTTTATTTTGCCGCTGGAGCCATCCGCCGCCGACCGGGCTGCGCAACCCTGACCAGCTCCACCCGGACGGCGGCTTGCGTCTTCGTACTTTGCAAATATAGCAACTTGCAAACTAAGTAATAATGATTAGGATGATGTCGCGTTTCTAAGTTGATTACTTTGTCTCATCTTTAATTAGCTGTGACATGATATGTAGCCGCAAAGTTAAAGTGTCCTGTTCCTGCAAAGTAAGAATGTCACTCTCCCCGCGTTTTGATGACGTGGGAGATTGCGGATGGGATTGATTGCGATGAGCGAGCGCGACCTGCAGCGGATTGAGGTTTTGTCGAAGGTGATCGACGGCCGCATGACGATGGTGTCGGCGGCGCATGTCCTGGGCTTAAGCACGCGCCAGGTGCGTCGGCTGCTGGATCGGATCAGCGCTGGCGGTGCGGCGTCGATCCGCCACAAGGCGATCGGTCGCCCATCGAACAATCGGATTTGCGACGGCGTGCGCGATTATGCCATGGCGATCGTGCGCGAGCGCTATGCGGATTTCGGTCCGACGCTGGCGGCTGAGAAGCTAGCGGAGCTTGATGGCCTGACGGTGTCGCGCGAGACCTTGCGCCAATGGATGGCGGACGCCGGTCTGTGGCTGTCGCGCAAGCAGCGGCGGACGTTTCATCAGCCGCGGTTGCGGCGCGAGGCCTGTGGTGAACTGGTGCAGATCGACGGTTCCGAGCATCCCTGGTTCGAAGATCGCGGTGATCCCTGTTCGCTGCTGGTGTTCATCGATGATGCGACCGGCAAGCTGATGCAGTTGCGGTTCGTACGATCGGAAAGCGCGTTTACGTATTTCGAGGCGCTGCAGCTCTATCTGAAGGCGCATGGTGCTCCGGTCGCCTTCTATTCCGATAAGCATTCGGTGTTCCGGGTGGCGAAGAAGGATGCCAAGGGCGGTCAGTGCGCGCTTCGCAAAAGCTGGACATTGATTCCGCTAAATCCCGGACGGCGCTTTCACTAAAGTGGAGTGCACCCCCAGACTGAGACAAGGAAAATCGCGGACAGTTTCCCGTGTTCAGCTATGCCGCCTTTTCCATCCGTCGTCCACCTGAATGCTTCTGTTCGTATTCCTCCGGCGTGAGATAGTCGAGCGCCGAGTGCAGGCGCTGCGTGTTGTAAACGGTATCGATGAAAGCGCCGATGCGCCGGCGAGCATCGTCTGCATCCCTATAGGCGAGACCTTGCACCTCTTCCTGCTTCAGGGTCTTCATGAAGCTCTCCGCTTTCGCGTTGTCATAAGGATTTCCGACACGGCTCATGCTCGCCTGGATGCCGTGAAGATGCAGAAGTTCGGAGTAGGCTCCGCACGCGTATTGAACGCCGCGATCGGAATGATGCACGAGGCTCCCGGCCACGGGCTGGCGATCGGTGATAGCCATCTCGAGAGCTTCGATCGCAAGGCTTGCTCGGAGATGCGTATCCAATGCCCATCCGACCACCCGGCGGCTAAACGCGTCAAGCACAACGGCAAGGAATGCAAACTCCTCAGCGAGATGAAGGAAGGTGATATCGGCAACCCATAGCTGGTTGACCCCATTGAGGATCATGCCCCTGGCGAGGTTCGGCACGACTTGCCAACCATGCCTCGAGTTGGTCGTTGTAGGAACAAAGGGTCTTGCGCGCAGGCACAACAGATTGTCTTCACGCATGATGCGTAGAATGCACTTGTGGTTGACTTGCCACCCCTCCCGACGCAACAGGGCTCCGATCCGGCGGTAACCGTAGTGCGCGTTGCCGAGAGCCATCTTTTGAATGAGGTCTCGCAAACCTGTTTCGGCCCGACGAGGGGCCGAATCCAGCCAGTGACGGTAATAACTCGCGCGGCTGACGCCCGCGAGCCAGCACATTCGGTCGATGTTGAATTCGCCTTGCGACAGGCCGGTTGTCATCTTTTCGATGACTTTGAAGATCCCGTTTCGCCAGGAGCGCTGCTCCGACGCTGATCTTCCTCGAAGTGCCGCAAGGCTTCGCGAAAAAAATCGAGATCGAGCTGCTGTTGCCCGACTTTCTGCTCCAATTCCCTGATCCGGCGCCTGGCCTTGGTCAGTGCCTTTTCCTGAGGCGCTGGCTGTTCGACGGCGCTCTGCAGCTGCAAGTCCCCGTCAACTCCTGCTGTCGATCTGGCCGGCCGCCCGCGCCGACGTGACTTCAGATTACCATGAAGCCTCAGCTGATCACGCCACTCGTAAAGACGTTGGCGACTGATGCCAACCTCATCTGCCAACTTGCTGACGGTTTCACCCGCCTCCATGCGCTGGAGAAGCTCCAGTTTTTGGTCCTCATCAATAATACCAACGAGCGGTGATCATGACCGATGCGCCCATTCGCGGAGTCCGATGGACATGATCTTCCACGGCTGGTCGACGAGCTTGTTCCACGCGGCGCAGCAATGGGCGACGATGTCGTCGTAGTCTTTGAAGATGCGGTTCGAGAGCCAGTTGTCGCGCAGGAACTGCCAGACGTTTTCCACGGGGTTCAGTTCCGGCGAACGAGGCGGCAGGAACATCAGGGTGATGTTGTCCGGCACTTTGAGCTTCGGCGTGACGTGCCATCCGGCCTGATCGAGGATGAGCACGGCATGCGCTCCCTCATCGACGGCCTGGCTGATCTCGGCGAGATGCTGCTGCATGGCTTCGGTATCACAATAGGGCAGGACAAGGCCCGCACCCTTTCCCTTCCGCGGGCAGACGGCCCCGAAGATGTAGGCCCACATGGTGCGCTGATCCAAGGGTGCGGAGGGTCTGGTTCCGCGACGCGCCCACCGCCGCGTGATCTTGTTCTTCTGGCCTATGCGCGCTTCGTCGGCCCACCAGAGCTCGAGGTCGGTGCCGCGCGGGAGCCGGCCTCGGATTTCCGCCAGAGCGGCGGGGAAGTCTTTTTAAAAGCTTCTGCCTCCAGCTCGTTCTGGGCGTAGTGGCGCGGGCGGGCCGACAGCTTGGCGAAGCCGAGCGCCTTCAACTCACGGCCGACAGTCGTCTCGTCCATCGCGATGCGGAATTCCTGGAATATCCACTGCACCAGGTCCTTGCGCCGCCAGCGGACGACACCGTGGATCGCAGGGATCGGGCCGCTTTCGACGATCTTCGCCAGCGCATGGCGCTGAGCGACGTTCAGCTTCGCTCGGCCGCCGGGTGCTTTGCCGTTCACCAGCCCGTCGGGGCCGCGCGCATTGAACCGCAGCACCCAGTCACGGACGATCTGCAGCGTCACGCTGCCGATCCGTGCCGCATCCGAGCGCGAGCCGCCGTCATAAATCTCGGCGAGCGCCAGCAACCGCCGCGCCTGGTTGGCATCCTTCGTTTGCCGTGCGAGCTGTCGAAGAGCACGCCCATCGAAATCATCACGCAACAAAATTGCTGAACCCATCGCAAACCTCCCGTTTGCTGCATGGATTCAGATTCGAAGCCCCGTGGGAATCCCTGAGAGTCGGAAACGGCGCTCGTTGGTATAACTCTTTGCCGTCCGGCCATGCCCCAGTTTCCTCTCCTTGCGGGGAAACTGTCCGCGATTTTCCTTGTCTCAGTCTGGGGTGCACTCCAACTGTGTCCGGAGATTACCGGAAACCCTGTCCGGACTTTGCCGAAACCCGCAGGTCAGGGCATGACCCAGTTCTGGCGGGCGCTTTGCGAGCTAAACATCGAGATTCTTTGCGCAAACTCCAGTCAGGCCAAAGGTCGCGTCGAGCGGATGAACCGGACGCTACAGGACCGTTTGATCAAGGATCTGCGGCTGGAGGGCATCTGCGGTATGGATGACGGCAACGCTTTCCTGCCTCGGTTCATGGAGCGCTATAACCGGCAGTTTGCCATTGCCCCTGCCCGATCTGATGATCTGCATCGGCCGCTGAATCTTGCACCGGATCGGCTGCGGGACGTCCTGTGCAAACGGGAGCAGCGTTATGTCGGCGCCCAACTGACGTTCTCCTACGAGCGCCAGCGCATCATGTTCGAGGAGACCGAGGTGACGCGCGGACTGGTCGGGCGCTATGTCGAGACCTACGCCTATGCCGACGGCCGGCTCGATGTGCGCTGGAAGGGGCATTCCCTGCCCTACCGGGTGTTCGACAAGGACCAGCGGGTGACGCATGCGGCGATCATCGAGAACAAGCGGCTTTCCGATGTGCTGGCCTATATCAAGGAGCGGCAGGATCAGTTGCCGTCGCCGAAGGTCAAGACCAACAGCGAGAAGATTGGCTACAAACCGCGGGGCCGCAAGCCGGGCAAGCGGACGGAATTTCGTGAACGATCCAGCGGTCATTGCTCGGCGGCGACAGGCGCTTTCCCAGCAAGGTGCGGTGGAGCAAGGGCAACCCTACCCGGCACAGTTCAATGGAGAGTGAGTTCGGATTGCATGTCGGAGTCCAGCTTTAAACAGGCAGCCCACAACGGTGTCTTGTGGTAGGTTCCATGCTGCCAAATAGTCAGCCCCTCGCGATCTTCGTGCAGCTATCCCAACCAGCACAGCGGGCGAATGATATCGTAGCGGAACGCCGACCGTTCCGCCCAGGCTTCGACAGTCATTTCTGCTGGCTCGGGGTACGATTCGCTCGGGTATAGCTCGTTCG
This sequence comes from Sinorhizobium sojae CCBAU 05684, assembly GCF_002288525.1. Lineage (NCBI taxonomy): Bacteria > Pseudomonadati > Pseudomonadota > Alphaproteobacteria > Hyphomicrobiales > Rhizobiaceae > Sinorhizobium > Sinorhizobium sojae. Next base: position 285,086 of record NZ_CP023069.1, on the reverse strand, counting down.
CCAGGTCGTCCAACGAACAGCCCGTTTCTGCTTTGATATTGATAAGATTGAGAAAGACGTGCCACCAACGCATCCGATTACGGACAGCCTCCTGCGTCTGCCCGTAGTGGATATAAGCATAAAGATAATCCGTCGCGATCAGATCGAAGAAGGCCTGCGGTCTCGCCAGAAAGTCTCGGCCGCGTTGGGTTGGTACCAGTACGTCCTTGCGCCGCCGAAGAAGCCGCAAGTACTTGAGCATGTCACGGACGACCAAAAGCGGCGGCATATCGGCTTCGTTGAGAACCTTGTTGATGCTGTATAAGTCGTCCGACGTGTAGCCGGGCCAATCGAAGTGAACAGCGGCCCAGTGGACGAACTTGCGGTTCATCGCCCCCGACGCGGTCAGACCGATCCCTCCCTGGGTCTCTGCGTAGGAAACCGTCATGGCCATGCCGCGAAGCAGTGGCGACAAAGCGGCGACATCGACGTCACCCATCAGCCTGATTTCCGGAAGCATCGCGAGATCCTGGCCCTGCACATTCAGCTGCCAGCAACATCTACCAGGAACGCATTAATTGAAACTGAGAAAGCTAAAGCCGAAGGGGTGCCCTACGCCCGCCCCCTCCCTTCCCTTGCAACCCGGCCCAGCCGGTCCGGTCGGGGGCTTGCCTCAGCGCAAGTGGAGATGTCGGGTGTCGCATTTCTAAATGGCTGAAGACGTATCCAAAGTGACATTTCTACTTTGCGCCGGAACGGACATTTCAACCTGGCCGCCACATTTGAGCACAGAACGAGAACACCTGCCGCGCGATAGAAAAACCGCGTTTGGCTGTGGCCAGATCTGAAGCCGGCGAATGATAGTCGGGACATCAAGCAGTCTTTTGAAGCATCTCAAAAAGTGGAGTTCCACCTCGGTCGAAATGCTCTCGGCTCTCCCAAACGCGCCAACGGTTGATTGGGGCTGGGTCCCGGCCTAGCTCGCCATCTTCAAGATTGGCGAGGCTGTAGTAGTAAGTGTTATATCTTCCTCTGCCTTGCGGAGGGCGAAAAGCCATGACAAGGCCGGATTTCGCCAGAAACAAGCGGGCGCTTTCGTGCGTATAATGGTGACGACACGCTGTTTCGCTTCCGTGCTCCTCCTCTAGCACCCAATCGTGTCCGTACGACAAGCACGCATCATCCAAGGATGTCGCGTGCCACGTCATGGTCTCGGTGAAATCTTCGGACGGCAAAACACCGAAAAGACCTTCATCATCATTTAACCGCTTGAGGAAGAGGACGATGGCGGCGCTGCTTCCAAACGACATCCTCAACAACTCGCCGGGCTCGAGGTCCGCCATCCTCATTACGGCCAACTGACTTTTCCTATGCATCACGCTTAACCTTTGCCCTAAAGTCTCTGATGTTGGTGAACGTATCTTCGGCGTGGATGGCCTTTTCCATCTCTTCCCGCAGATCCGAATCCGCATTGATCATGTTCAGGAAATCGCAAATCAGGTTCTTGGCGAGCAGCCCCGTTCGGCCCGACATTTGGCCATCCAGATAGATTGCGCAGGCCATTTCGAGATCGTTGGCGAGCTCTTTAAACTCGCTCTCCCACGCAGCTAGGTCGTCGTTTGTTTTGGCTTGGTGCAGTCGATCAACTCTCTGCATGATACTGGCACGCATCTCTCCTATGGCGCCAGCAGACACAGCCAATCGATCGTTCTTCATTTGTCGTCCCACAAACAAAAGGCCGACGAGAGCGATCGGAAACCCAAAAACTGTAACGAGGTTAGACAAGAGCGAGAGATTTGCTGGCTCAAAAAGCCAGTCAAGCGCAGCCTTCATTTTCCGCTGCCAGGCTTGGGCTTTCCGATCTTGTCGGGCACGTAGTTGGTCGTGAATGACTTCTGAGTTTTAACGGACCCGATGCTTGATTCGCCAAATCGACCAGGACGTGGTGCTGGAATAGACGCGGGCTTTGGTGGTTTCTTGTCGGTCATATCGAATTCCAATTATTTATCTGCTGTAGCTAAAGAACGGCGAGCCGTAGCCCGCCGCCTTTTCACTCGTCACTTCGTCTTGGTGGGATCCGTAATACCAACGAGCGCCGTTTCCGACTCTCAGGGATTCCCACGGGGCTTCGAATCTGAATCCATGCAGCAAACGGGAGGTTTGCGATGGGTTCAGCAATTTTGTTGCGTGATGATTTCGATGGGCGTGCTCTTCGACAGCTCGCACGGCAAACGAAGGATGCCAACCAGGCGCGGCGGTTGCTGGCGCTCGCCGAGATTTATGACGGCGGCTCGCGCTCGGATGCGGCACGGATCGGCAGCGTGACGCTGCAGATCGTCCGTGACTGGGTGCTGCGGTTCAATGCGCGCGGCCCCGACGGGCTGGTGAACGGCAAAGCACCCGGCGGCCGAGCGAAGCTGAACGTCGCTCAGCGCCATGCGCTGGCGAAGATCGTCGAAAGCGGCCCGATCCCTGCGATCCACGGTGTCGTCCGCTGGCGGCGCAAGGACCTGGTGCGGTGGATATTCCAGGAATTCCGCATCGCGATGGACGAGACGACTGTCGGCCGTGAGTTGAAGGCGCTCGGCTTCGCCAAGCTGTCGGCCCGCCCGCGCCACTACGCCCAGAACGAGCTGGAGGCAGAAGCTTTTAAAAAGACTTCCCCGCCGCTCTGGCGGAAATCCGAGGCCGGCTCCCGCGCGGCACCGACCTCGAGCTCTGGTGGGCCGACGAAGCGCGCATAGGCCAGAAGAACAAGATCACGCGGCGGTGGGCGCGTCGCGGAACCAGACCCTCCGCACCCTTGGATCAGCGCACCATGTGGGCCTACATCTTCGGGGCCGTCTGCCCGCGGAAGGGAAAGGGTGCGGGCCTTGTCCTGCCCTATTGTGATACCGAAGCCATGCAGCAGCATCTCGCCGAGATCAGCCAGGCCGTCGATGAGGGAGCGCATGCCGTGCTCATCCTCGATCAGGCCGGATGGCACGTCACGCCGAAGCTCAAAGTGCCGGACAACATCACCCTGATGTTCCTGCCGCCTCGTTCGCCGGAACTGAACCCCGTGGAAAACGTCTGGCAGTTCCTGCGCGACAACTGGCTCTCGAACCGCATCTTCAAAGACTACGACGACATCGTCGCCCATTGCTGCGCCGCGTGGAACAAGCTCGTCGACCAGCCGTGGAAGATCATGTCCATCGGACTCCGCGAATGGGCGCATCGGTCATGATCACCGCTCGTTGGTATAAGCCGGTATGTTGATCCCGGCTTAGGAGTCGGCGGAAGAGGTTCGCCGCGGGTAACGGTTCTTTACGGGCCCTTGCCGCCGCGCGGACCTGTGATTTCATACTGGCCAGATCTGGGAGCAATCTGGCCAGGCTTAAAGGTTGGCGTCTTCGCCATCGTTTTAGTCTCCCTGGTCTTGCCAAAGAAGCCCCTGGGACCTATGACGGCGTTGTCTAGACTACCGCTGCAGCATCACTGTTCGTCTACGGAGACCAGTATAACCGCAGCCCAAACAAACAAAGGCACGCCCGAATCACTCGGCGCGTGCCTTTTTATTGCGCCACTGCCCCATTCTTAGCAAGTTCAATTAAGAGTTTTACCCCCAAGCTTTCACCTGAAAAATGCGAAGGAAGTATATTTCGAGTATACCATATGCTGATATCTTTATATGAGTATACGGATCTAAAGAAGAGATGCCTGATTGCTAAATCGCGTGAGTCTGACGCCACATGTAGTAGGTGAGATCGGTACAACCCGGCATATTCGGCCAACAGCAACGCACACGGCTGAACGCACGGCTTTGTTGAGGCGCTTATAGGTGGCCCCGTCCGCGTCGTTGCGTCGTTGCTCTATCGGGATGATGAGACTGCCGATCTCACCTGCCAATCAGCAGACCGGCGGTTAGCATCGAGATAAGTGCCGGCGCTTGGCACACATTTCCGCCCGATCCAGCGCGCGTGTTACACAGCTACTGGTAGAGTGCTTCTATGAGCGGTTAATCTGAGGACGAGCGAAATAGTCGCCTGCTACCAACGACGCTCAACCCACCAGTTGTCTCGAAGAGTAAGGGGGTCAAGTTGCGGGACGCGATGGGTTGCGACATGCGGAACGAGATATTAAACTCCGAGTATGTGAAAACTAGCGCGGTCGGAGCAATTCGGTGTGACCGAGGTACGAATTGCCAGGCTCTTTTCCGATCTCAGATCCGGCACCTCGAAACTGCTCATATAGGTCGGCCTTCATCGACCCATGTGCGCATGGCTTCGACCATTTGAACCGTTGGATAAGCTTTGATGTCGTCCTCTGACGCGCCCGTGGCGAGTTCACGCTCCCAGTACCATTCCTGAAACGCGGTGTAATGCCCTAAAATACGAGCGGGGCCGACGGGCTCAGCGCCCGCCTGTCTCACGACCAATTGCGAACATGACGAACTGCTGTGATGTGATCTCCGTCATGGGCGTGAATATCCCAACCGGATATATCAGATAGGCTCTTCTGGTAATCGTAACGCGCCTGCTCAAGGATCAAAATCGCCTTCCGGGAGGACTGGCCATTTCCGAATCGGTGTGCCCCGTGGTCTATGCCAAGCTCAAAAGGCATGTTCAGCCGGGCATATTCGTCTGCTGCAGCCGACTTGCATCGGCTCAAATCATGAATCCCGAATCTAGATCCGCGGATCAGTTCGATAATCCGATCCAATCGATTCGCGGCGTTGTCCGCATTCTCAGGAGCGAGCCGAGGAAAGAACCCTAGTGGTGAAAATCCAACGCTTGGTACCCGAGGCGAATACAACTCACGCCCCCTTTTCTACCCTTCCCGCCGAAGAGTCCGAAGGGGAAGTCGTGACCCATCCAGTCATTCGTTCGACCAGTCACTCAGCCTCTGGAATCCGCCTGCAAATATGTTCCCGTTACGAACTCGTGCGGTCAGCGCCGAGCTTTCAATCCAGGCCTGGATTTCGGTTGTCAGCGGGCCGAGAAAGATGACTTCCGCCAATGTCGCCGCCGCATGCAACGCGGTCATTTCGGGCCAGCTCATGGCGATGTCGTGGTGCCCGATCCAAGCGTCAGGATTTTTGTAGTCGATGACGCCGCGCGCTGTCCTCTCCGATGCGTTCACGAAGAACCTGTAGGACAGGACTCCCGGATGACCTTCGGCTTCGACCCGCCTTGCCAGCGCGCCTACCGCAATCTCGAAGTCTTCCGGCGTCTTCTTCAGCTCGTATAGATTCAGGACGGTGAGGCGGTTGTCGATCATGATTGAACCTCGGTCCGAAACAGCATCTCTTTGCATAACCCGCCCCAGCACTCCCCAGGTCGGCACGGGACCAATGTAGCAGGCACCCCATACCATCGACAGGCCGTTTCCTCGCAGTCATCGAAGTCAGCATAGTACGCTGGTTGCTCGTTCTAATGGCGAACGCGAACGGAAAATCCTACCCAGAGCGGTCTTCCACGACGGGTATCAACCGTCAGGTTTTCACCACTAGGTCCGTGACGCAGAATGCAATAGCTTGCAGCAACGGGGCGAAGTCTTCATCGAAAGGACAGTTGATGAAGACAGACCGCTCAAACGAAGGCGGCTCACTCATCCTTTGGGCGGAATCGGATCGTTGCCATACGAGTTGCGCTCGCGAATACGCCCATCTCGACCATGAATATAGAGTTCAGTCTTCTGCGCAATCTTAGTGGCGGCGGCAATCGCTTCAGCCTGGGTTTGGTGAGTGCTTGTAGCTCGCGCAGAACCCGCCTTCTTAACGCTCCAACCATCCGCGCTTGGAACGACGTGCTGCCCCTTCTTCGACATGCTCAAGGTACCTCCTGAACGAGATATAATCGCTTTTCGGGTATTCCGCTAGCTTGCAAACGCTGGCTTGGTGCGGACACTGAGATCCAAAGGTCGGCTGCAGACAGAAGCGCTGTTGCGACGCATTTAAACCGATGCTCGCGTCCATCTAATGCATGTGAGTCACAGAGCTCTTTTGCAACGTTGAGATGTGTTTCGGCATGCAAATTTGGCTCTGACTCACTTTTGATGAAATCAAGTGCTGGCTGATGTTGGTTTCACATAAGGAATCAGCACCATGGGTTATTCGCTGCGACCGTCGACGCTCCTCGCGGCTTTGTAGTCGACAATACAGCCGTTGATGACGAGGTTATGTTGATCGCGGTTCGGCCGGCGAGTAGAACAAGCCTTTGCCCGATCTGCGGAACAAGGTCGGAGCGAATCCACAGTCGATATCAACGACGCTTGGCTGACCTGCCCTTGGTGGGAAAGCCCGTTCGGCTTGTCATTGAAGCGCGACGGTTCCACTGCGACGCAGTGTTGTGCGGCCGGCGAATCTTCGCCGAGCGCTTCGACGGGGACGTTCTCGCGCCTTCAGCGCGGCGAACTGCGAGGCTCGACCACATCGTCCATCATCTCGGGCTTGCACTGGGTGGCAGGCCAGCGGCCGCCTTTGCCAAGCGGCTGATGTTGCCGGTAAGCAATGATACGCTGCTGCGCGTCGTGCGGCGGCGCGGCAGTCCGCGCTTTGTCCCGCCGATCGTGATCGGGATCGATGATTGGGCGTGGCGACGTAACCAACGCTATGGGACCATCATTTGCGATCTGGAACGGCGCAAAACCATTGCTCTCCTGCCAGATCGGGAGCCGTCGACGGCCCAGGCTTGGCTCTCGGACCAACCTCAGATCAGCATCGTCGCCCGCGACCGCGGCGGTGGTTACGCGACGGCTGCAGCCAAGGCATTGCCACAGGCGACCCAGGTCGCTGACCGCTGGCACTTGATGGAGAATGCCAGCCGGGCATTCGTCGATGCGGTGCGCAAATCCATGCGCCAGATCCGAACCGCGATCGGAGCCGCCACGATCAATCCCGAGCTGCTGACTGCCGCCGAGCGCATCCAGTACGAGGGATATCTTCGCCGCGAAGACACCAACGCCGCCATTCTCGACCTGGCCAAGTCGGGAGCCGCAATCAAGGAGATTATGCGCCGGACCGGATACAGTCGCGGCCTGGTCCGACGCGTGCTGCGTGGTCAACGTTCGGATGTCTTCCGCGTCCGCGAGAACTCGCTCGAACTCTATCTGCCATGGCTTGACGCTCAGTGGTCGGCCGGACACCGGAATGGAACGGAGCTATGGCGGCAACTCAAGAGCCAAGGGTTCCGTGGCTGCCTTCGAGTTGTCACCGAGTGGGCCACACGCCGTCGAAAAGCAGAAAAGGTCGATGACGGTGCCTTGAGCCGAGCGCCCTCGGCCAGGACCATTGCGCGTCTTATGACCATCGGTCGCGACGACCTCTCCAAATCTGAGACCGTGACGGTCGCGGCGATAGAGAGCGGTGTACCGTTGCTCGTCGAGGCGCGGGAAGCCATCGCCGCCTTCCAGGCGATGATCCGCAAGAAATCCCTCGCTGATCTCGATCCATGGTTGGAGAAAACCCGAACGGGTTTAGTAGCCTCCTTCGCCAACGGCATCGTCAAAGACCGCGCAGCCGTCAGCGCCGCGCTAACTTCGCCGTGGTCGAACGGCCAGACGGAGGGGCAAATCACCAAGCTCAAGCTCGTGAAGCGTCAGATGTATGGTCGCGGAAAGATTGACCTCCTCCAAGCCCGCGTCATTGGCGCGGGATAAAATCCGTCACCACCAAAACTGCGTCAGAGCCAATTTTGCACGCCGATTGACAAGCGCTCGACGCCAACTGTGCTAAGAACCGTCTTCCGCCACTTCCTGCTTTTGGACGGGTTCGGCAAGTGGGTAGCTTCCGTTAGTTCGACATTTTGTTCGGCCAGAGCCTTGCGAAAGGCTTTGGCCATGAATTTCGAGCGTGCGAAAACACTAATGGTTCTTTCCCTTTCTGGGGCGTAATGGAGGTCAGTGCTCGCGTTTCTGACGAGCCGCCCACAAGGGTCAAGCCATGAATTTGTGCATTCACCATTCCGGAGCGAGCGGCGGGCTTGATGGGCCGACTCGGATGGTAGCCAATTGCCGTTGAGGTCAACGAGGCACAGTCCGCTGTCGCGCCCAAAAAGAAGCGAAACTGTGATAGAAGTGTTCGTCAGGCCGGAGCAAAGGCCAACGAAGGGCAGCGCAGCAATGCTGAAAACCGATACCCGCCAAGCGAATTGGCGCCGTGCCAATCCAGGGAAGTATGATGCTCATCTCGCTGTGCAGCGCGCAGTGAATGCAGGCGAACTGGAGAAGCAAACGTGCGAAGTCTGCGGGATCGAAGCAGTCGATGCCCATCACGACCAATATGACGAGCCTTTGAAGGTACGGTGGTTATGCCGGCGGCATCACACACGACTTCACCACTACGGCGAAGACATGTTTCCGATCAGGGATGCATTTTAGTTGCCCTTTGGACTTGCCAGGCGGCAGACCTCGGGCTCCGTGGCTATCTCTGGGAGGTTTCGGTGTGACGGAGCATATGCTGCTTTCCAGGCAGCCCCGGTCGTCTATCGCGGGGCGACGCAGATGCTCGAGTGCCGCGGTATGAGGCGACACAAAAAAATTTGGTGGGCCCGGCAGGACTCGAACCTGCAACCAATCGGTTATGAGCCGACGGCTCTAACCATTGAGCTACAGGCCCCTCCTCCAGACGGCTTACGGCAGCAGTGAGAGATTTGCAATATTTCAATCTACTCCCGACCGACGTTTGCGCTTGGGCGCTGCGGTCTGCAGCGCGACATATGTGGAACGACCCGCTTGGCAAGGGCATTTTTCAGCGATTCATCCCGCGGGAACGGTGCGGTCATATGTCCGGCCTATCAGCGCGGTTCTGTGGACCGCTGGCCTCGATGAAGTCCGCGAAACGAGTGACTGATCAACCAAACGCGCTCGAAGCGCAATGGCGCGCTGGCCTCTCTCGCCTCGGGATTTCGTCCCGTTGTGGAATCATCGCTTGTTTGTGCACCTTGCCACTGGCGGCTACCGTGCCGCGCAGTTCGTGATGTTCGTTGTCAGCTTATGAGCTGGCCGCACTGCTCTCGAGACCGCGATATGTTCCGCCCTTGGTCAGGAGCGCCCAGATGATCCGCGCCATTTTGTTGGCGAGCGCGATCGCAACGACCTTGAAAGGCCGTCGCGCTAACAGTGCGACTAGCCACATTCAAGAACTCGTCTCGCAGCCGCCCATTGAAGCTTTCGATGAAGGCGTTCTGGATCGGCTTGCCAGGCGCGATGTAGTGCCAATCCACCTTGCCCCGGTCCGTCCATTGCAGGATCGCGTTGCTGGTGAATTCGCTGCCGTTGTCGCTGACGATCATCCTGGGCTTGCCGCGTGCCTGGATGATCCGGTCCAGCTCACGGGCAACCCGCAGGCCGGACAGCGAAGTATCGGCGATGAGGCCCAAGCATTCTCTGGTGCAATCGTCGACGACCGTCAGAATCCGGAACCTGCGTCCATCGGTGAGTTGATCCGACACGAAGTCCAGCGACCAACGATCATTGGCAGTCATCGGGATCAGCATCGGCGCTCGGGTGCCAATCGCTCGCTTACGGCCGCCGCGCTTGCGCACCGTCAGCTTCTCCTCCCGATAGAGCCGGAAGAGCTTTTTGTGGTTCACTAGGTGTCCCTCACGTCTGAGCAGCACATGAATGCGTCGATAGCCGAAGCGGCGGCGTTCATGTGCCAGCGCCTTCATTCGCTCGCGAAGGCCATGATCGTCGCTGCGCCTGGTTTCATAACGGATCGTCATTCGGCAAAAGCCGATGGCTTTACACGCCCGCCGTTCGCTCATCCCATGTTGGCTCATCAGATGCGCGACAGCACTCCGCTTGGCTGCGGGCGTCACCACTTCTTTCCCAAAAGGTCTTTCAGAGCAGCATTGTCGAGCATCGCATCCGCCAGAAGCCGCTTCAGCTTCGCGTTCTCGTCCTCCAGCGTCTTCAGCCGCTTGGCTTCGGACACGTCCATGCCGCCGAATTTGGCCTTCCATTTATAGATGCTCGCATCGCTGACGCCGTGCTTGCGGCAAAGCTCCGAGACCGGCGTGCCCGCCTCGTGCTCCTTCAGAATCCCGATGATCTGTTCGTCTGTGAAACGGTTGCGCTTCATTCTCTGGTCCTCTCAATGGGCCAGAGCTTACTTCAAAATGGATTATTTCAACGGGGCAAGGTCAACCACGTTAGCACGTTGATGCTGTGGTAGCGGGTCGTTCCACCTCATCAACCAAGATGAGACAGTCAGGCACCATGACGCTATGTCATCAATGCGGCTGGTGGCAAAGGCCGTGGCGGCTGCAGCGCGACGCGCTGTTCATTGACAGATCCGCATAGCGCACGATTGGGATGCGGCGCAGGAGACTTCCCGCTCGATCAGATTCCGAGCGAAGTTGGTATTACGGTAGCAAGCGCCATGCCTAACTATCGGCAGGTGGTCAGGCGGGCTTCACGCCGAAGCTTGCCGCCACTCTCAGTCCCCACACCGGGCATATCCGCCGTTTGGGAAAATATGCACTCGACATGGACGACCAGCCAGCGCCGCTCGTGCCAAAATGATTGCCGTTCGAATTGCCCGCGTGAATTTTACCCAAATGGGCGATATCCATTACTGCCAGGCCTTGCTAGTGGATGGAATCTAACACTTGGTGCCCCCGTTTGACGGCAGCGATGATTTTGTCGGGATCGGCGGTCCAGGTGAAGGGCTTGGGTTGTTGGTTGTGCTCTGTAAGGAAGCGGTTGATGGCGGCCTGGAGGTCAACGACCGAATGAAAGACGCCGCGCTTGAGGCGACGCTTCGACAGTTTGGCGAAGAAGCCCTCGACGGCGTTGAGCCACGAGCAGGACGTCGGCGTGAAGTGGAAGGTAAAGCGCTGATGGCGGTCGAGCCAGGCGCGCACCTTGGGATGCTTGTGGGCGGCATAGTTGTCGAGGATGACGTGGATCGCCTTGTCGGCCGGCACTTGGGCGTTGATGGCGTTGAGAAAACGGATGAACTCCTGATGCCTGTGACGCTGCATGTTCCTGCCGATGACGGTGCCGTCGAGCACGTTGAGGGCGGCAAACAACGTGGTCGTGCCATGCCGCTTGTAGTCGTGGGTCATGGTGCCGAGCCGGCCCTTCTTCAGGGGCAGGCCGGGCTGGGTGCGGTCGAGCGCCTGGATCTGGCTCTTCTCGTCGACCGACAGCACGATGGCATGGGCCGGCGGGTCGACGTAGAGGCCGACAACGTCTTTGAGCTTGGCGACGAACTGCGGGTCGTTGGAGAGCTTGAAGGCCCGCCAGCGGTGGGGCTGGAGACCGTGCGCCTTCCAGATGCGGCGCACCGCGCTGGCGCTGACGCCCACCTCGGCCGCCATCATGTCGGCAGTCCAGTGCGTCGTCTCGCCCGGCGGGTCGGCAAGCGAAAGCGCCACCACCTGCTCGCCGATCTCCGGCCCGAGCGGCGCAATGCGCGAGGGGCGCGTCTTGTCGCGCAAGAGACCCTCGAAGCCTTCCGTGGCGAAGCGCTCCTGCCAGCGCCACACGCAGGTCTTCGACTTGCCGGTCTGTCGCATGATCTCGACGGTGCCGACGCCATCGGCACTCAGCAGGATGATCTCGGCGCGCCAGACGTGCTTCTGCGGCGCATTGCGATCACTGATGAGGGCTCTCAGGCGTTGGCGATCGGTCGGCGAAACGGTGAAGGCTCTTCCTGTGCGCATGCGCCACACTCGCATACGCACTCGCCAAAGGGAATCCCATACAGACTCTTATGTTAGGCGGATACCACTAGCCATGATAGTCATAAGAGCTTTGTTACCGCTACAATCGCATTAATTCGGTCGCGAACGTAACCGCAATTGTTCGAGCAATAACGTTAATTGGTTTTCGAGTTCTCGAAGAGAACGTTCCGTTGCTATAAAGTGAACCTCGGCGCCCGCTACGGTTGAAATTGATAACATTCCCGAATTGGAGCCATCGGCGGCCAGACCAGCTCTGACGCTGAATCCGGCTGCAGCAAAGGGCTTGAACTTTCTTTCCTCCTTCCCCGTTCTCGTAGCGATTTGATGTTGGAGCTGTCCGCATGCGGCCATGAACGAAGCAGCTATTCTGCTGCCCATTTCTGGACCGAATGCTACTGTGGTTGTTTCCCCTTGATCAGCAATCAAACTGACAAATGCTAGTTGATCATCCGCGGTCGTTCCTATTCCGTTTACGTCTGTTATCAATATTGCGTCGATCTCGACCATCTTACCTCTTCCCAGAAGCCACGCTACCCGATAAAATACCTTCGAGTCAGATGTACTTAGCGCCGACCAGCCCATTGTTGGTTTTGGGGCCGAATTGGAGTTGCGCCTGATACGACAGGAAGCCGTCGCTTTTACACACGCCTGACTTCGTCAGGCACCATGGCACTCAGCCAACTCGATCCATTAGTTCCGATTGAATGGTCATTGCGGTATACAGCGAAGCATCCAAAGGCAAATCTCCAAACGCGACCTGACAAAGGAGATAGTTAGCACCTGCTTCGTCGACTTGATCAAGCAGAGCCCGTCGCACGACAGGCGCCGTTCCTACGACGCACAATTCACTTTCGATTGCTGCATCGAAGGTCAGAGGCAGATTTGGCGGAACTGGAATTGCATGGAGGTCGTACAGGAATTTGAAGTTATTCAGCCATCGTTCGAAGGCAGGAGCCGCAAGCGAGTATGCATGTTCTGCAGATTGCCCGACGACAATCATGCGGAGCAGTCCGAGAAATGACGCGTTGCAGTTCGCGCCAGAACTGAGTCCTTCCTCGGAACGGAAGGCATCAGTAATCCTGCGAACAAGCGAGGCGGGTCCCACACATGCGACATTTGCGCCGTTTGTAGCGGCCCAGCGTGCAGACTCAGGTCGGTTGGTGGCGATCCAAGTCGGCGGGTGCGGGCGTTGATGAGGCCTCAGGATCAAGGGGACATTGTTTAGTTCAAAGTGGTCGCCGCGGTAGGAAAGATTGCCGCCCCTCATCGCCTCCATCAGGATTTCGCTGGCTTCGAAATAGCGTCCAGCCACCGCGTCCGGATCGATCCCGAAGTAACCTAGCTCGATCGGAAGAGAGCCGCGCCCTATGCCCAACTCGGCCCTACCGCCGCTCAAATGGTCAAGCATGCAGATCTCCTCAAACGCACGCAGCGGATGAGAAAGGCTAAGCAGCATGACAAGCGGGCCAAGACGAAGTTGACGGGTGCGCTGCGCGACGCTCGATAGGAACAGATTCGGCGATGGGCTTCTCCCATGCGGCGAAAAATGGTGCTCCGCTAGGTGGTAAGCGTAAAAGCCGAGACGATCACATGCTTCCGTTAGCGTGAGGCGGTCTGCGTATTGCCGTGCCATGGCGTTACCGTCCTCGTCCAAATGGTCGAATATGCCGAAAGCTAGCTTTGAAGGAAGGATTTTTCTCATTTAACGTCTCACTTTACCCTGGTAGCCCCGGACTTCAATTCGAGCGAAATGAGACCTGGGGGCTTTATTTGGCCGAACATCGCTATTCACGGTGAGCCTGCCCTTGCAACGGTGGCGGAAGCCAAATCGTTAAGCCGCCGACGGCACACATCCCTGCGTGCTCGGCTATTGCTCAACAGTTTTTCAGTGCACCTACCGGCAGATGTTTCCGTCCCAGCGACCTTGTGTTGTGGAGCACGCCTTTAGACACATGCAGGCGCCAGGCTATGAACTCAGCTTCCTCACGGGCGTGGCGTAGTTAGCGCTGTGGGAGACCAGTCTTCCGGTCGTCGCTCTCTTTCCTGTCGCCACTGTCTTTTCCTACGTGCAAAAGAGCCGAGCCTGAAGCGGCTATACGTCCCATCATCGAGATTGTCTGAGCTCCCGAAATGTCCTCGACAGCCGCAAGAAACGCATCCATTTGTGGTTTCGTCCCGATGCTGACGCGAATGCAATCTTCCAGACCTTCATCGGGAAGAACGGCCACGAGTATCTTTTTCCGTTTCAAGCAGGCGTGCCACCAAACGCCGTCTCGTCCTGCAGGCACCCGCGCCAGCAAAAAGTTTGCATGGGAGGGCGTTACAGAGAACCCAAGTCGCGACAGCGCCCCCCTCACCCGCTCTCTCTCATGCCTGATATGGCGGTGGTTCTCATTATAGGTGGCGCGGTGGGCCAGGATGCTGACGCCAACCGCATGGCCGATCACATTCATATTGAACATGTTCTGGATATTGCGCAGCCTCCCTATCACCTCAGGATGACCGAAGCCGAAGCCGACGCGAATGCCGGCCGCAGCATAGCTCTTCGAAAACGTTCTTAAGAGCAGAAGATTCGAATAGCGGCTAACGAGGCGCAGAGCGCTGTCGGGAGCGAAGTCCACGTAGGCCTCATCGAGTACCACCAACTGGTCAGATAGTGCGACGAGGCTTTCAATATCAGCAATCGGGACAAATGTTCCTGTCGGGTTGTTCGGATTAGCCAGCAGGATGAACTTTGCCTGCTTTGCAGGACCGAAGAGCAATTCGTGTATCGGCAACAAGGAAGACTCGCCCCATTTTATTTCAAGTAATCGAGCACCTTGCAATTGGGCGAGCTTGCGGTTGTATGCAAAGCCGGGCGACAGCATCGCGACACTGTCACCCGGACCAAGGAATGCTTTATATATGAGCGAAAGAAGTTCGGACGAACCGTTACCGGCGATCACCTGATCCGCGGAAAGATCATAGGATGCAGCGGCGGCTTCCCGCAAACTGATGTTGTCATCCTCTGGATATAAATACTGCCGCTCGAGAGCAGCAACTGCGCTCTGCATTACCGCTTTTGGCAACGCAAATGGATTCTCGTTTGTATCGAGTTTGACATAGCCGGCGTCGGATGCCTGACTGGACGGCAGAGAATTTAGCTGTCTGTACACTTCCGTAAGAGACGAAAGTACGCGCTGCAGCTTTGCATCAGACATAGTTCTCTCCATTCAATTCGCAGAGGATAGTCGCTTTGTCCGACAGTCAACGCGAGTTGGGCTAACAGTGCCGCGCATTCACTGACTCCAACTTGATGAGCGTTCTTCTATTTCGCCCGCATCTATTCAGTAAAATCGTTTGTTTTCATCGCAGCTATTGATGATATGAATTTAACGCTTTATCGACTTTTGATTACTCATCTTCGTCAGTCCGATACCGCCGCTGGCCTCGGCCGGTCACCTCGATCCATTTCATGCCTGGTTCACCCATGCCTTCAAAAATGGCGTCTGTGATCTCCAACCCGTTCCGTTCCGCGCCTGCCGATGAAGAATACTCGCGGCCTCGGTCAGCAAAAGGCGGAGTATTCGTCGCTCTCATGACAAAACGCTAAAATCTCTCAAGGTGCGATAAAGCAGGCGGTGATTTCTTCTATTGCTTGAGCACTGGAGCCAATACTGCCACCAAGGCTGCGAATAGTCCGACGATAAAAAAGCATAAACGCATTGTGGTTGCCTCGGCGAGGAGTCCAATTGCAAAGGGCCCCAACGTCATTGCGCCATATGCGAAGATTGCAACGGACGCGATGGCTTTCCCCGCCGGCACTACAAGATCGGCTGCTGCCCGACTGAAAGCCAATGGTAGGACGGCCGCATAGCCGACCCCCATCAGCACGAAGCCCGCCACGACTAACGGCAAGGTTTCACCGAGGACGATCAACAAAATGCCAAAGACAGCCGAGAAACCGCTTATGCGTGCAACAGTGACTGATCCCCATCGCGTAACCAGAGAATCCGCCTTAAGCCTCATCATCACCATGGCCGCAGAAAAGCCCATGTACCCCAAGGCGGCGTCCGATTCTTCGGTCCCGACTACATCATGCAAATATACAGCACTCCAGTCGAGAGCTGTACCCTCTCCTAGTCCAGAGGCGAGAGCAATGAGCCCCACAAGAAAAAGGCCACTGTTAGGTAACACCAATCCCACTGCACCACTTTCATGCGTTCGGATGGTTGATTGCCAATCGAGCAGAAGGAAGGGTCCGAGCAACCCGCCGATCGTCACGGCCGTAACAAGAAAATGGACGTACACTGGGGTCTGAAAGACTGTAGCAATGTAACCGCCTGCTGCGCCGAGAACGGCCCCCACACTCCACATGGCGTGAAACGACGACATCACTGGCCGTCCCATGTGTTTCTCCACTTCGCTCGCCCAACTATTCACCGCTACGTCCATCGAGCCATGACACATGCCAAAGAGAAATAGGGCGATCGCCAGCAGCGGTATTGTGGGCGCAAGCCCTAGAGCGGCAATCGAAACCAGGAACGGGATCGCGATCATTCGGGCGACCCGCACTGCACCCAAGCTATCGGACAGCCTTCCGGTAATGGGGAACGAAATTAATGCGCCCAACCCTAAAAGCAACAGCAAAACCCCAAAGCTCGCTTTGGCAACGTGAAAGTGACCCATCACGGCGGGAACGCGAGAAGCCCAGGTCCCGAGGAGGATCCCGTTCAACAGAAAGCCTGCAGCGACACCGCGCCAGGGAGTAAGCAACCTACGCATTTCTTCTCCAACATCCCGTAGCTTCTGACGTCGATTGATTGTCCGGTCGTATTCCGGCGCTTGCGTAGCGGACCCTGAGAACTCAGGTCAGCGCTCGCCCATTCCGCGGCAGGCTACAAATGAAAAGATCTCGATCTCCCGTTCTGAGGTCTCAGAATAGGAAATCCGGGCCGGCTGGACTCTTCTTTTCCGCCCTGACCGGTGAAACCGGTGTAGAAAGCATCGCTCGCTTCAAGTCGGATCGTGGTCGGCGACTAAAGCTGCGCTCAAGCTAGCACGAATGAACTACAGATGAATTGATTGAGATCATAGACAGGTTTGCGCAAAAACCACGTTCAATGGCTTTTCAGTGTGGTGAGTCCCGGAGCGATTTTGCCTATAACGCTACTCGGCAATTGCAAATATCGGCCGCCACAATAGACCAACGAACGGCCGTTGCCCTTGCAAATGTCGACAAAACGGCCGAGCATATTCGCATGGGCGTGTCGTTCTATGACATCCTCAAGCTCGCAGTCGATGGTCGCCGCAGCATCCCGAAGGACGGGCGCGGCGCTCAGCCCGCCAAGATTCGGAGAATTGATCGGCGAGTATCGCCTTGGTATTTCAGGACGTTTAAAGGGTGAAGGGCCGTACGAGAGTATCGGACAGACTGGTGACTCATTTCCCAGTGCGGTGGTGCTTGTCTGACTTTATAGAGACACTCTGTCTCCACACAGAAGCGGCCCCATCCATACATCACCGCTCGTGTGCGCCCAAAGACTTGACCAGCATCACGATTCGGCGGCGCAGACGATAGTCGCCCACGCGAGAAAAGGCCCTGATGAGCTCGATCCCTTCCTTGCTTACAACGAATTCAACGACTTCGGGTGGGATGTTAATCTGATTTGAAGCGGACCGCTCCTCCGACCGGATTTTATTAAGCGTATCCTCAAAGAAGTAGGAAGGCTCCACTTTCAGAGCCTTCGAAATCTGCTGAAG
Organism: Sinorhizobium sojae CCBAU 05684; assembly: GCF_002288525.1. Taxonomy (NCBI): domain Bacteria; kingdom Pseudomonadati; phylum Pseudomonadota; class Alphaproteobacteria; order Hyphomicrobiales; family Rhizobiaceae; genus Sinorhizobium; species Sinorhizobium sojae. The sequence continues at coordinate 267,693 of NZ_CP023069.1, read as the reverse complement.
CCGACCCGCACCGACGCGGTTCACGCCCTTTTCGTATTTTTGAACCTGTTGAAACGTCACCCCGATAGCTTCGCCGAGAGTCGTTTGGGACATGTTCTGCCACTCACGCCTCTGGCGGATTCGTTGACCGACATGGGCATCCACAGCGTTTGGCTTACGTCTTGTTTGTTCAGAGTTAGTACTCAGCACATTCGTCTCCTCAATTTCGGCTATCTTAGTTCTTCGGGAGATATGATATGAGCTCCACCTCCCGCACATACACTCCTTTAACATACCTCAACTGAAAGTCAGAAACTCAATTGAGACATCTGGAGTCTTCGGCGGCCACCCTAAGCACATTCAGATTATGCTTCAAGTGTGAAGCCTTAGCGGTGGTGCTGATGCGCTTTCGTGAGTAACGCGAGAACCGCTGCTGCAGGGTCAAGCAGTCTCGTTGCCAGCAGGTCACCAGCATCGCAGGAGCAGTCGTGCTAGAGAGCATTCGCCTGTTTGCGCCGAGACACCACATTCTCTCCTGCCGTCGGGCGGAGGGAGGCTGCGATGCGGGACCTCCCTTGCTGCTTCAGGAGTCGCATAGAGCCTGGAATCGAACATCTGGTGACCGCGAGAGGTGATCTTGACTACCCCCATCCCAAGGTAGGACGCTGCCAGCCTAGCTTTCCTTTGGACGGTCATCGGTTCGTTCCCTTGAGGGACGGTCCAACAGTCATTACGGTGGGGTCGGCGGAGAGCAGCCGTTTCGCGACTGCCCGTACGTCCTCCACGGTGACGGCCTGGATCAGTTGTTTGCGACGCTCGACGTAGTCGATGCCGCGATCTTCGAGTTGGATTTGGACCAATGTTTGGGCGACCGCACTAGATGAGTTCAGATTTTCGATCGCATAACCGCCGATGAGCTTTTTCTTTGCCGCAGTGAGCTCGTCCTCACTGACGCCCTCCTCTGACATTCGCCTGACCTCGGCTCGGATGAGGGAGAGCGTCTCTGCGGCCCGATCCGGGCGGGTTCCCGTGCCGATGACGAGCGCCGAAGCATGGTCGATGTTCTCCAAGGTTGAGTAAATGCCGTAAGCGAGGCCCCGCTTCTCGCGCACCTCATTCCAGAGCCTGGATGTGAACGCGCCTCCGCCAAGGATTTGGTTCATGAGATTGGCTGCAAAGAACTGCGGGTCCTTTCGGGGGATTCCCGGGTAAGCTAGGCTCAGTTGGGTCTGAGGTAAGTCATACGCGACGCGAATGGCGCGCCCCAGCTTAGGCACTGCGTCAACGACCGGCGTTAGGGAGGGGCCAGCAGGCAATCCGCCGAATATTCGATCCAGATCACGCTTGAGTGTGCCGGGATCGATCGCTCCCACCACGGCAATGGTAAGGTTGCCGCGCGCGAAAATCCGCTCATGAACCGCCTTCAGATCGGAGGTAGTGACAGCGGCAAGTGTTTGCACGGTGCCCTCCTCCCGACGCGAATACGGATGATCACCATAGATCGCCCTCATCCATGCGAACTGTGCGGCCGTCTCCGGATCCTTGGCTCTTGCCAGGATGCTGGAGACGATTTGGGCACGAAGGCGGTCCACCGGCTGTTGGTCGAAGCGCGGCTGCTCGATTGCCAGCCGGAGAAGTTGGAAAGCCTCATCCTTTCGCGCCGCAAGCACCCGCATATAGCCGTAGACTGCATCGGGCCCCGCCTCAAAGAGCATCTCGGCGCCAGCATCGTCCAGCCGCTCCTGAAAGGCATCGCTGTCAAGATTTCCGGCCCCTTCGTCCAACAGCTCTGTGATCAGATTCACAATGCCTTCCTTCCCAGATGGATCCTGCGTCCTGCCGCCCCGAAATGCGAAGCGGGTGGTGACGATCGGTAGCGAATAGTCCTGCACCAGCCACGCCTTTATCCCGCTCGATGTCTCGACCTCCTCTATGGCCATGCCCGCAAGCGCTGGACACGCGGCAAGGCCCAGCAATATGCATGCCACGACGAGTGAGGGCTTGGCCCCGATGCGCAGTCGGCTGAACGATATCATCGGCTTTTATCTCCTGAGGTAGCGCTTTCGCGGGGCAGCAGATACCCCGCTACGGACCGGTCGGGACTGAGGTATTTCCTGGCAGCCGCTTGCACCTCTGCCGCCTTTACGGCGCGGATCCTAAGTGGCCACGCCTCTACGTCGTGTGCAGTATCGCCTGTCGCAAGCGCCGCCCCATAAATGCCGGCCATTCCCGACTGGCTGTCGCGCGCGAAGATTATCGAGCGCACGAAGCGGTTTTTGGCCTTCTCGAGCTCGACATCCGTAATGCCGAACTCGATGATCTTCCGAATTTCAGCGTCTATCGCATCCTCCACCTCCTCAATCTTCGCCTCGCCGCGCGGCGAGCCAAAAACCGTGAAGCTCGACGGATCGAGCGACCTTCCGTTGAAATAGGCCCCGCCAGATGAGGCTATTGCCTGTTTGACTACCAGCTCCTGATAGATCCGGCTGCGCGTTCCCCCGCCGAGAATCTCCGACAGGATATCGAGGGCTTCCGCTTCGCCCTGCTCAGCTGTTCCGTAGGACGTCGTTACCCAGGATTTTTGGAAGCTCGGCACCGTGACGCGCGGGTCGGTGAGCGCGACGATACGTTTAGTGTTCTGCTCCGGCTCCTGCGGCCTCACCCGCGCCGGCAGATCCGGACCGCGAGGCAGGGTCCCGAAGGTCTCGTCCGCTAGCCGCCGCACCCTGCCGGCGTCCACGTCGCCTGCCACGACCAGAATGGCATTGTTGGGGGCATAGTAGCGGTCGTAGAACTTTAGTGCGTCTTCGCGATTAAGCTGTTCCATTTCATGCATCCAGCCGATCGTCGGGATGCGGTAAGGGTGGTTCTGATACAAGGTCGCCTGCATCTCCTCCTCAAGTAGCTGCTCCGGACTGTTCTCGACGCGCCAGCGTCGCTCCTCAAGAATGACATCGCGTTCGGGTACGATCACCGCATCGGTGAGAACGAGATGGCGCATCCGGTCAGCTTCGAATTCCATTATTGTTTTGAGCGACTCTGGCGTGACCGTCTGATGGTAGGCGGTGTAGTCGGAACCCGTGAAGGCGTTCTCCTCACCGCCGATCTCCGCGATCTTTGCGCTAAACTCTCCGGACGGATGCTTCTTCGTTCCCTTGAACATCAGATGCTCCAGGAAATGAGCAATGCCGGATTTGCCGGGTGGCTCGTCGGCATTGCCGACCTTATACCAGATCATCTGCGTGACGATCGGCGCCCGGTGATCAGGTATGACGACTACCTCCATGCCGTTGCCCAGCATGAAATTTGCAACCTCGGCTTCGCGAAGGGGGCTCTCGTCGGCCGCCATTGCTGAGGTCATCAGAAATTGCAGTGCGACCATACATAGGACAAATGCACAGATACGCGAACACACTCCATCATGGCTCGTCGACCGCTGTGGCAAATGCGACCGTGCAGTGCCAGCTCGACCATCGCTTGGCGAGTACCACCTCTTCCTTCTTCTCCAAGGTTCTGCAGTAGGGTGGCCGGGCGCGGGCCCCGACCCCGGCATAAAGAACGGTTCTGACATTTCGACATTCTTCGCACAATTCTCGTCGACGCTGGCACGTCAGCAGAGCAAAATACGTGCCACGGAAAAACCGTTTAGATTCAAGCACCTTTGGATCGAACTAGCTATGTCAGCATTCTAACATTGTCGTATGTCGAACAATGACAGCCTGGCGGCTAAAAGTGGACCGCCGCGTCCAAAACCGACAGGCGGCGATCCGTAGAGGCTGGCCTTCTGCCGAGTAGGCGAGCGCGCTCGGTCCCGCCCGACATGGTTCCGCGCGGTCATTGGCACTATAACGGTGCCATACTTCCCGTTCACGCCTGCCGATCGTCTTATTGCTCCGTTCCTGGGTCTATGCGGCGCCGCATATTCGTGTCCGCCAAGGCGCTCCCTGCGACATGCAGGGCTTCGTCGAAAAAGCCGATAAGAAACCCAAGCGCCGCAATGCGCTCTCTGTGCCGGCCATGATCAAGGCAATGGTAGCTGGGTCCGATTTGCAAGATGAATGGTGTTGAACCCAGTCTACCAATTTCTTCATCGGCATCGCCAACCGCCACTCGCCAAAGACATCGACGCGCTCATGCGTGGGTCCATGCACAACGGATCAGCGTCTCACAAGTAGCTGAGACTCCCCGACGTGCTCATGGCGATCTCACAACGGCAGAGCGCTTGGGCGGAAACGCCGCGTACGATCCATCGGACAATGAGATGGTTATTAGCCCTATTGCCGATGGGCCTTGATTCAAGTCAAGGCCCCGCACCACGCATTACCTCATCCTTGAGCACGGAAGATTACCTTAGAGAAATCACGGAAAGGGACTGGAGTGTATGATCGCTAGGATCAAGACGTTTGCGCCCCCCACAAACCGGTCATTAGCTCCAGCCACCGCCGATCGGCTGGCCTTATTGGCAGGTTCTCACGAGGACCAACTGGCTCTCTGTGACCGTCTCGAGGCCATTGCAAACGGCCTTCCGTACGGAGTCGACCGTAGTATATGCGCTCACGCCGGAAAGATGCTTGGCCCGCACTTACGGAATCTTCACGAGAGAGAAGAAGCTGCTGTTTTCGCGTGGACAGAGGAGAAGCTGGGGGACGATCCATCAGTGTTAAGTACTTTGGGTCTGCTCAAGTATGAGCATTGCGAAGACGAATGCTTCGCCGAGGAATTGGCGGAAGTGTTGGGTCGGCTGGCGACGGCGGATGCTACTGTCAATCCGGAGGCAGCGGGCTATATGCTCCGTGGTTTCTTCACCAATTTGCGTCGGCATGTGCGCTTCGAGCAGCAGTGCTTTCGTAACCTAACTGCTGATCGCTCAGGCTGCTGACGCATCCCGTTCCTGACCGATGCCAACGGGGCATTCGAAGATCCTCTCTGAGTGCCCGCGCCGCCAATTGCCTCCTGACTCCAAGGCAGGGATTCACCCTGAATCACGCGAGGAAATCAATGTCGTGCCAATTCTGTCTCATTCCGAGTTCGGCGGACTTGCTCTGGCTCTCAGGTGGCTGGGCAGTTCGTTGTTCTACGTCGGCTGCTAGCTGCGGGACGGGGTCGACGGTCGGCGATGTCTACGTCTTTCGTCAGCTTGCGCGACGGCAAAGGCTCTTTGGGGACTGTCGTTTCGACTACGATTGCATTTATAGCGGCCAAAGTCGTTTTCCGGAGTCCGTTCGTCAGATCAAGCAACAATTTTGTCGGCCGCTACATGGGTCTGGCAGTTCTTCGGGCAGACGCGGGCGCAGGCTCCGCAGCCGATGCAGCGGCCGGCGTGATCGACAACCATGATCGTGCGGCTGAGCTCGCCATCGAAGTCGTCGTCCTCGCCATCGCAGGCCCCGAGGATCTCACCGGATTCGTCGATGCCGTGCAGATGCATGACCTCGCGCGAGCAGACCTTGAAGCAGCGGCCGCAACCAATGCACGTCATGGCGTCAATGGCCGTCAGATATTGCGGCATCCATGTGGAGCCGTCGCGGGTAAAGAAATGACTTGTCATCGTTGGTTCTCCAATCAGGATCTGTCTCTCCGCATCCGCCACAGGCAAAAAAGTAAAATCTCTTCCGAGATCGGACGTGACCTCATCCGTCACATCCGCTGAAATTCCGGTCTTGTCGGCCGACTTTTCGGGGCGGTCTGCTAGTCAGCGGCCATTGCAAAGACTTGGCTAGGCATTTTTGAGCCTCGCCCTGTGGAAAGATCGCGGCAGCGGGACCGGTGCGCGTGGGGAGGAGTGGTCCCGCTGCCTGACGTCGGCTCTCCAGGGGAAATGAGAGCCGGCGGTTCGTCATCGCCTAGATCGACCGTCAACCGCGCCACTTGGGTGCGTGGATGGCGGTTATCGCTTCGGTCTCCGGCGAGCTTCCTATTGGAAGACTGACGGATGGTGTTCCGTCAATACGACTCTGCCCGGTCGTGAGAAGCACCCCGAAGCCCTCGTACACGGAGCGAACGGACGGTTCGAGCGCAAGCCCGGCGGTGGTGTGGAAAGCTTTGAGCCTCCACGGCACGTCCGCATCGAAATCGCGGATGATCGCGTACCACGCTGGCGCGCTGTCCCGCGGCATTGATTCCAGGATGAAGCGGCCGGAGTTACTCTTCAGGTTGCCGCCGACACTACCGACTTTCGGTCCGAGATCAAAAAAAACAGCGAGCGCATTCTGGGCGGCGGTGCACGTGTCGATGCCTCCCTCGCAGCCGAATGCGACCTGACCTAGACCTGCCACGTTGCTTGCCTCATTCGTACCCTGCCGATCCCCGGCTTTCCAGCCTCTTAGATGGCATGTCGGCAAGACTCGTGCCACTCGGGTGCTCGACTTGAAAAGAAGCTTGTTATGTTAGCATTTCAGGCATTTAGCCGGGAGGCAAGGAAGGGAACAGTCGACAAGAATGTGTCGCTTTACCGACAAGAGTGTCGAAGCGGCTGTTTGAATTACTACACATGGTTCTCATCGGCGGCTACCGAACTAGTACTCAAGCGGTACAGATAAAGTGCCCGGGGCAGACGGCGGCGCGCGTCGCTGAGGTTGATGCACGGGCTCATACCCTCCGTTTCGGAAAAATCCACTATTTACTCGCCCTCAAGCCGCCCACGGGCGTAGCCCTAATCCTTGGCCGATCGCCTTGGCGCCGGCAGCATGCCTTTTGCCGGATCGATCGTCAGGCCCGAGCCACTTCGGGATAGGTTTCAATGGCGGCGGTCGCATCATCCACCAGCTTTGCACCGGCTTCCGCGAGCTTGCGAAGTGTCGCGAAGCCGAAGCGGTGGACGTCGCGCACTGTTTTCGAAAATACGACCAGCCGTCCGGTCGTTAGAAGCACTCGTCCGAAGCCCTCATGGCTGATCATCGTGATCGGCGACGCTACCAAACCGGTACGTGCTTCGATTGAAAGCGCGACGGCGGTATAAAAGATATTGAACCGCAACATGACGTCCGGACCGGGATCGCCGATGATCGGGATTTCTCGACGCTGCTCTTCAGTGATGACGAAGTTGGCCAACAACTCCGCGTCCGATGCGCGGTCTTGCGATCCGTAGGTATCCTGCGCGCGGACCAGCCGCGCGAGGCATTTGACAAACGGCGTGACAAGGGCCGCCTCGTCCACCTTGACATCAGGCGTGCCCGTATTGATGGACGTTTTTTTCATGATTAAGTCCTCGTCCTCGAATGGTTTTTTCTCTGCGACGCCCGCTTGCGCCAGCACCTTGCGCAACCACGGCGGAGGGGCCGTCTTGAGCATTTTCTGGGTTCGTGAAAGTACGTCTTGAATGGCTTCCGGCTCTCCCACTCTAATCGGATGAATTTTCGCAGAGACGACCCTGGCTGCGGAAGGGCCGCCGATAGCCCGACAAAAGAGGAGATGACAGCCTGTCAACGCGGTCACCTTTGGGGTGATGCGGTCCTCGCCCTCGATCGGATGCTTCCCGGATTCGTCGGAGACGTCATCGAAGCTCACAGCTTCCACGAAATCCCAGCCGTCGCGCGACACGTCGTAGACTGCAAAGTGCTTGGCCGACCCGAAATGGGCGTTTAGGACTTTCATGTCCTGCGTCGCGATCGCTATGCGCAATGCGCCGGAACGCCGCGGCTGGATTTCGTCAGTGACGAGCGAGAGGCGACGAACGGAATTCATCCGGCATTTCTCCGCTTTCGCATTGCATCGATTTTCTCAAGCGACGGCGCGGGCTGGTTGGCCTGGATGATGTTGGCCGCCTCGAAGATCAGGTCGCGCGTGCCACGATAGAGAACTGTGAGTTTGTGCTGGCTGCCGAGGCGGTCGAATATCGGGAAGCCGATCCGCAGCAGAGGGATGCCGAGGCGCTCCGCTGCCTGGCGTCCGTGCGAATGGGTAACGAGAAGATCAGCGCCGCCTGCTAGCTCTTCGAGATCACCGAGATCGCCGATCTGGACCTTTTCGGCCGGGACTTTCTCGATAATTTCTGACTCACCCGTAGTCGTAACGGCCGAGATGATCTCGGCGCCAAGTCCCGTAAAAAAGGTGGCAAATTGGTACAGCTGGTCCGGCTCGGTGGCGATCGCGATCTTCTTGCCGGCGAAATGGAAGTGTCCGTCGAGAAGCGCGTCTTGCAGCTGTGAGCGGTGACGGTGGATTTTCGCCGGCGCCGGCACGCAGGAAATCTCGGAAAGAAGCGAGACAAACTGGTCGACGTTCTTCAATCCCGTTAGTGACTGGACCAATACGTAAGGCACACCCGTCAACGTCTGCAGTAGCTCAGCCGGGCGCCGCATATGTTCCCCGATGGCGATGCACTGCACCGCCCTACCCAACTCCTGTATATCCTCGATGCTTGTACCTCCATACGTTGTCGGCATCCAGCGGTCGGGCACCGTACCGTCGAGGGAGCCTGAGACGTCCGGCACGATCACCGGCCTCAGCCCGAAACCTTCCACCATCTCGCGCAGATGCTCGATATCGCCTACCGTGAGGTGCCATCCGGGCAGGATCGCAACCTTCTTTTGCTTCCACGGCTGCTCGCTAGGTTTTGTAATCCTCTCGATCAGTGTTGCCTTTCTCGAGCGAGGCGCCTGCTGACCCCGCAGTGTAATCTGTTGGATCATCGCGGCGACGGCCCTCGCCCAGCCCTCCTCCAAGGCGCCATCGAAATCCGGCGTGTTTGCCAGCACGACCTCTGTGCCTGCAAGTTTCTCCGCATGCGTCATTTTGATGTTGGCGATTTGCCTTGCGAAATCTTCAGAACGGGTTTCCACAAGTGCCGTCGTGCAGATCCCGATCAGCCGCGGATTCGCCCGCTTTTTCAAGTTCAGAATCGCCTCTTCCAGATGGGCTGCCCCGCCCAAGACTGTTGCCAATTCGTCCATTGCCGTCGTCTGCAGCGGGATCGTTTCCTTGAAATGGCGCACGCATAGCACTAGCGCGAAGCTAGTGCAGCCTTGGCTGCCGTGGAACAGCGGTATCGCGCCATCGACCCCGAGAAAGGCTAACGCGGCACCCAGCGGTTGGGACGACTTGAGCGGATTGACCGTCGCTGATTTAGATTGGCGATGGATGTGGACCATTTGCTTTCCTCAACACTCAACGAAGTAACCGGCGTCGTGCCGGCGAATTGAGCGCCCGACACTCGTAGCATCAGAGTCGGGGCGCGTGTTCGGCAGCGGTTCCTGTGTAGCAGGACGGCTTTCCCAGGGTGCCGGCTCCCTCACCTGCGACCAGACCGGGTTGTGAATCGCAAGGTCAATCTGGCGCACGAGTTCCACCGTGCCGTCATAGCCCGCATAGGGGCGGTGACGCTCTTGGTTGATATCAACCCAGGGCATCTTGGCCTTCAGCGCAATGAATTGCGTGCGCCCGCCCGACAGCATGATGTCAGCCTTATGTTCTGAGAGCATGGCATAGAGCTCTCGGGGCGACATCGACTCGAACATCTGGAGATCGTCCTTAAGCACCTGTCTGATGCGCTCCTTGTCCTCGACCGTCGATTTCTTGACCGAGGTGCCAACGATCTCCATGCCGATCTCCATCAGCGCATGAACAAGCGACCAGGATTTCACGCCGCCGGTGTTGATGAGCACCCGCTTGCCTTTAAGTCGCGGCCGGTATTCCTCGAGCTTTTTCCACGCAATCGCCTCCTCCTCCGCAATGAGTGCATCGGTGCGGTCGAGGATCTCTTGATCGGCACCCTTCTTTACGAGCAGATCGGCAATCTGTCGGAGTGCTTCCGAGGTGGCGGTGATGCCGTAGAAGGATCCCTCGAAGAACGGGATATCCCAGCGCTCCTCCATTTTGCGGGCAAGGTTGATCAACGCCGTAGAGCACACCAACATGGCTGCTCGAGCGCGATGAGCGGAGGCAATGTCGAGATAGCGGGCGTCACCGGGAATGCAGGCGCGAACACGGATGCCAAGCCTCTCCAAGAGTGGCCTTACCAACCAGAACTCACCAGACAGGTTGAACTCGCCAAGGATATTGATGTCGCAAGGGCCGGCATCATCTGGCTCCACCGTGCCGATGACATGGTCGAGCAACGCCTCGCCAGCCAGCTTGTTGCCGAGGTTCTTCGGACCGACGAAGCCCGGCGAATTGATCGGCACCACCGGTAGGCCGCACGTTTCCTCAGCGCGCTTGCAGACCGCTTCGATGTCGTCGCCGATAAGCGCCGTTACACACGTCGCATAGACAAAGATTGCCGGCGGCTGATACGCTTCTTTAATCTGGCGGATCGCTTTGAAGAGCTTCCGCTCGCTGTTCCCCATAACTATGTCTTGCTCGGTGAGATCGGTCGTGAAGCTGGTGCGCCAAAGCGTCGGACCGGACGACGCCGTACCTCGGTTGTCCCAGGAATTGCCTTCGCAGGCGAGTGGAGCATGAACCAGATGCGCAACGTCGGTGATCGGCTGCAGCACGATCTTGGCGCCATCGAAGGCGCAGCCTCCGGCCGCCGCGCCGGGGGTCAGCGGTTTCGAACAGCCTTTACTGCGTGCGTTGGAATCCTTGCTGCGATTTCTCTCACAGGCAGGCTCATCGAAGACATCTTGGATTTTGACATTGAGCGAAGACATTCGCTAATCTCCAGATTGCATCAGGAGACGGCCGGCGTTTTGCCGACCGCCGCTCTAGCGGGTCAGGTCATAGGAATAATCGGTCACCGCCGTCTGCATCGTTTCGCGATCGAGGCGGTCGAAGATCGTGTCGAGGATCGTCGTCAGCAGGCGCAGGCCGCCCTGGTAGCCCATGAGCGGAAAGCGGTGGTGGTGGTGGCGGTCGAAGATCGGGAACATCAGCCGGATCAGCGGCGTGCCGGTATCGCGCTCGAGATACTTGCCGTAGGAATTGCCGATCAGCAGGTCGACCGGCTCGGTGAAGAGCAGCGAGCGCAAGGCCCAGAGATCCTTTCCCGGCCAGACCTTTGCCTGCTTGCCGAAGGGAGAAGAGGCGAGCAGCTCGGTCATCTCGGCCTGCCAGGCCGCCGTGCCGTTGGTGGCGAGGCAATGCCGCGGCTCGCCGCCGGTCTCCATGACGAAGCGGGCCATGGCGTAGACGAAGTCCGGATCGCCGTAGATCGCGTATGTCTTGCCATGCAGCCAGGATTGGCTGTCGGCCATGGCGTCGACCAGCCGGCCGCGTTCCAGGCGTATCGTCTCGGGGATTTCCCGGCCGGAAATCGCCGACACCTTCATCAGGAACGCGTCGGTGGCGTTGATCCCGAGCGGGTAATGGAAGACGGCGGTGGCCTGACCGACCTCCCGGCAATATTCGAGCGTCTTGCGGCTGTTGTAGTGCTGCAGCGACAGCGTCGCCTCGGCATTGAGTGCCGCCCTCAGCGCCTTGATCGTCGTGCCCCGTCATACATGCGGTATTCGCCGTCGGACGGCGTATCGAACTGGTCGGAGGCATCCTGGATGAAGGTGTAGGACACGCCCATCAGGGTGAGCAGGCGCTGGAGCTCGCGGTTGTTGCCGACGCAAAAGCCGTCGAAGCCCGGGATGATGTTGATCGTGCCGGCCGCTTGCGTGCGCGCCTGGCCCTTCCAGAAGTGCTCCAGGATGCCCTTGACCATGCTGTCATAGCCGTCGACATGGCTGCCGACGAAGGCGGGCGTGTGAGCGAACGGCACGTCGAATTCGGGCGGGACTGCGCCTTCGCTCTTGGCGTTCTCAATGAAGCCATGCAGGTCGTCGCCGATGACCTCGGCCATACAGGTGGTGGAGACGGCAATCATCTTCGGATCGTAGAGCGCGTAGGTATTGGCGAGCCCGTCGACCAGGTTCTTCAGGCCGCCGAACACCGCCGCATCCTCGGTCATCGAGGACGAAACGGCCGAAGCCGGCTCCTTGAAGTGGCGCGACAAGTGCGAGCGATAATAGGCCACGCAGCCCTGACTGCCATGGACGAACGACATCGTCCGCTCGAAGCCGGCGGCTGCGAACACCGCCCCCAACGGTTGACAGGCCTTGGCGGGGTTGACGACGAGCGCCTCGCGGGCGAGGTTTTTCTCGCGATATTCCCAGCCCTTGCTGTATTCGCGCTGGTCCGTGACGAGCCGTTCGGGGTGCGGACATTCGAAGTTCAGCTTCTTCTCCGCGAGCATCTGCCGGTATTCCGGCTCGCGAAACAGCGGCGCATGGTCGAGTATCTTCTCAGCCGATTGCGGCATGGTGTTTGACCCTTCTTGATCTGGCCTCTTAGGCCAGGGATGTTCGAGAGGTTTCCGGTCTTGCCGCGGTCCTCGTGCCGCGCAAGACCGGACGATCATTCGGCTGCAACTGCGGCCGTCGGCACGGTCATTTTCTTCCAGGGCGCGTCGTAAAGATCCCAGACCGGATTGTTGATGGCGAGATCCATGTCGCGGGCGAAGATGGCGAAGCCGTCATAGCCGTGATAGGGGCCGGAATAATCCCAGGAGTGCATCTGGCGAAACGGGATGCCCATCTTCTGCACCGGATACTTCTCCTTGATGCCGGAGCCGACCAGATCGGGGCGGATCCGCTCGATGAACGTGTCCAGTTCGTAACTGGTCGCGTCGTCATAGATCAGCGTGCCCGTCTTCACGTAGTGGCCGGTGCGCTGATAGTCGTCGTTGTGGGCGAATTCGTAGCCGGTGCCGACGATCTGCATGCCGAGGTCCTCATAGGCGGTGATGACGTGGCGGGGGCGCAAACCACCGACATAGAGCATCACTCGCTTGCCCTGGAGGCGCGGCCAGTACTTGTCGATCACGGCGTCGACCAGCGGCCGGTACTTGGCGATGACCCTCTCGGCCCGTTCTTCGATCGTCGGGCCGAAATGCCTGGCTATCTTGCGCAGAGAGGCTTCGATCTGGGAGGGGCCGAAGAAGTTGTATTCCATCCAGGGGATGGCGTATCTTTCCTCCATGTGCCGGCAGATGTAGTTCATCGACCGGTAGCAGTGGATGAGGTTGAGCTTGGCCCTGGGGGCCCGCTCCACTTCCGCGAGCGTGGCGTCGCCCGACCAGTTGCCGACGACGCGCAGCCCGATCTCCTCGAGCAGGATGCGCGACGCCCAGGCGTCGCCGCCGATGTTGTAATCGCCGATGACGTTGACATCGTAGGGACCGGTTTCGAACTCGACGTCCGTCTTGTCGTCCGCCTTGTCGAACACCCAGTCGCGGATGGCGTCGTTGGCGATGTGATGGCCGAGCGACTGCGAGACGCCGCGGAAGCCTTCGCAGCGCACCGGCACGATCGTCGTTTCGTGTTCGACGGCCTTCTTGCGCGACACCGCTTCGATGTCGTCGCCAATCAGGCCGATCGGACATTCGGACTGGATGGTGATGCCGTTGTTGAGGGGAAACAGCTCCTCGATCTCGTCGATGACCTGTTCCAGCTTCTTGTCGCCACCAAAGACGATGTCCTTCTCCTGAAAGTCGGAGGTGAACTGCATCGTCACGAAGGTGTCGACGCCGGTGGTGCCGACATAATAGTTGCGGCGCTGCGACCAGGAATACTGACCGCAGCCAACCGGGCCGTGCGAGATGTGGACCATATCCTTGACCGGGCCCCAGACCACGCCCTTCGAGCCCGCATAGGCGCAGCCGCGGATCGTCATCACCCCGGGGATCGACTTGATGTTCGACTTCACGTCGCATTCGGAGAGGGTCTCGCCCTCCTCCCCGACCGCCTCGCGGTCCGATGCGACACTGAGGTGCTTTTGGCGACGCTTGGCCGCCTTGTGTGGGTACTGCGACAGCACTTGCGTGATCAGCTCCTGATGGAGCGCACTGTCATTCTCGTAATCGAGGCTCATTGGCCTGCCCCCTTTTTTGCGTGTCCTCCAAGAAGAGGCACCATTGGTGGAATGTCGCACCGGATCACCGTCCCGGGCAGCGTCTGCGGCGGCGGTCACTGGGCCGCTGCCGCCGCTTCCTTGGCCTGAAGTTCGGCAAGCATCTGCTCGTCGGTCTTCATGACGCCGAAATCGAGCAGCATGTCCTCCAGCTCCTCCATGGTGATCGGGGTCGGGACGGTGCCCTGGCCGGAATTGGCATGGATCTTGTCGGCCAGCGCGCGATACTCCGCAGCCTGTTGCGACTCCGGGGCATACTGGATCACCGTCATCTTCCTGAGCTCGGCGTGCTGGACGATGTTGTCGCGCGGCACGAAGTGGATGAGCCTGGAATTGAGCTTGGCCGCCAGCGCCTCGGCGAGATCGAGCTCGCGGTCCGTCTGGCGCTCGTTGCAAATCAGCCCGCCGAGCCGCACGCCGCCCGAATGGGCGTATTTGAGGATCCCCTTGGCGATGTTGTTGGCGGCATAGAGCGCCATCATCTCGCCGGACATGACGATGTAGATTTCCTGCGCCTTGTTCTCGCGGATCGGCATCGCGAAGCCGCCGCACACCACGTCGCCCAGCACGTCGTAGGAGACGTAGTCGACATCGTCATAGGCGCCATTTTCCTCCAGGAAGTTGATCGAGGTGATGACGCCGCGGCCGGCGCAGCCGACGCCCGGTTCGGGGCCGCCGGACTCGACGCATTTGATGCCCTTGTAGCCGACCTTGAGCACGTCCTCGACCTCGAGATCTTCCACCGATCCCTCCTTGGCCGCCAGATGCAGGACCGTGTCCTGCGCCTTCGCGTTGAGGATGAGCCGGGTGGAGTCGGCCTTGGGATCGCAGCCGACGATGAGGATCTTCTGCCCGAGGTCGACAAGGGCGGCGAGCGTGTTCTGCGAGGTGGTGGACTTGCCGATACCGCCCTTGCCGTAAAACGCGATTTGACGCAGACCTGCCATGTTGCTTTCCTTCGTTGTTCGAAACCATCGCGGTTGCCCGCAACACGAATACAGCGGCAGCTTCAAGCCGCCTGCACAAGAGTGGCTACAAGACCCGTGCCAAGTCGAGGAGGGTGAGCCCAGCAGAAGCTGGTTTACTTTCTTTTACAGCTACTTAGATTAGGAGAAGTAGCCGACCCAGACGCAAGCCTGTGTCGCGGAGCCGACAATTTCACAAACAATTGTCGAAAGCGTTGCCTATCAGGCGCTCGGAGCCCACTGCCGCTGATCAGGTACAAGCCGCGGGTTTGGGGAGCATCTTCTCGGAGGCTTTGCCAGCCCTAAGTGTCCGCCGTCCGATCAAGTTTGCTTAAGATGGCTATTTCCGGCCCTCGTCCGATTAAAATCGCGGACTGAACTATCGGAGCTCAAATGCGTACTGCCGCCGGTAGCCTGCTTGTCTGTCGTGCGAATGGTATGCGACCCATGACGCCCATGAGCCACTTTCACGAGGAGTTCAGCTGTAATCTGTGCCGACATTTACGATGGCTTTTGAAACTTGCCGGGCATTCTGACGGCGCCTGAGGAAGTGAGCTGACCCGAAGGTCAGGACGGTATAAACTCAAGCCTGCGACTGCCCGAGAGATTTCTGGACTGCCGGGATTATCTTGTCTCCCCAAAGCTCGATCTGGCGCAACATCGTGTTTTGGTCAAAATCTCCCAGCTGGGTCTGAATTGCAATCTGGTCCGGCTTCAAGACATCGATCTCCTCCAGAAGGCGATCAATCACGCGATTGATACTGCCAATGGGCAGGTTCTTGCGCATAGTGTCGAACGATAGATCCTGATGCGTCGGCATCTCCTCCAACATATAGCCGTCCTTACTTTGTTGCCGACGCTGTCGCAGTGCCTCGGACAGCCGGCGCTGGAAGCGGGCGTTATCGATATAGCTGTTGATTTCCGCTCCATCATCACTGGCATAGCAGCACCGCAGTAGCGATACCTTGGAGTCGCGAACCTCCTTGCCCTCGGATGCAGCGGCGGTCTTAATGATGCCACGCAGCAAGCCCAGAGTTTCCAAGCCGTCATGGAGAGCCGTGACGAAAAGATTGTGACCCTCACGATAGGCTCGGGCCATAGTTTTGGAGGATGCGCTAGCAATCCAGATCGGTGGCGTCGGCTTTTGGAGGGTGCGCACCGAAATCGCCGTCGGGGGTATCTGCATGTAGCGACCGCTGTGGGTGAAGATTCTTTGCTTTAGTCCCTTCAGCAAAATGTCCAGGCATTCCGAAAAGATGGCCGGCGCCTCATCTATATTGACGCCGAAGCGGTCGAACTCGAACTGCTGGTATCCCGAGCCAACGCCGAGTTCGAGTCGACCGTTGGCAACGACGTCGACAAAGCCGATTTCCGCCAGCAGGCGCTGTGGTTGGTAGAGCGGCAGCACGCAGACTGCGGTTCCGAGCCGAATGGTGCTCGTCAATCCGGCACAGTGGGCTACCATCAGTAATGGCGACGGGACGAGACTGTAGTTGTTGAAGTGGTGCTCGGCGAACCAGGCTGTGCTGAAGCCAGCCTGCTCCGAAAAAATTGCCTGCTCTATCGAGTTGCGGACGACGCTAGCGGAAGACTGATGATAGCCGCGCTGGGCAGCGAGAATGAACGTTGCGAACTCCATGGTGTCTCCTTGTTTTCGGATCTGGAATCGCGCAGTCGTGGGTCGCGCCTCGATTGACGAGAAGGTTTCCCTATGGCCCTGCTCATGGCCCCCTAACGCATTCAGAGCGCCAAGCGCTAAAAGCGTGCAAATGCAATTCAGGGAGAGAGCAACCGCCATCGCGCCGCCGGCCGGCGCTGCGGCCTCATCTCCGTCGAAATTGCTCCATCGACTTCGCTGCCCCACCCCGCTTCTCTGGACGAGATCAAGCCTCCGTCCACGTGCAGGATCGAGCCGTTGATGTAGGAGGCATCAAACGAGGCCAGAAAGTAGGCAGCCTCGGCGACTTCTTCTGCGTCCCCGACCCTGCCCAAAGGAATTCGCTGTCGGAGCGAAGCCGAATCCATGCCGGCGACCGCTGCCAGCCGGTTGGCGGCACATGTGCGGATGTAACCTGGAGCGACTGTGGCTGTGCGGATGCCCAATGGCCCGAGTTCGGCCGCCATGCAGCGGGTCAGCATGTCTATGCCAGCATTGTATGCTCCATAGGCGTGACTTGGCGCGAGCGGTGAAAGGCTTAAACTTGACCCGAGATTCAGGATTACGCTGCCAGAGCGCATCGATATGGCGGCCTCGCGAACGCAGGTGAAGGCGCCAGTAAGATTGACATCCAGTATGCGTTTGAGGACTTCCGGCGACTCCTCGATATTGGGGACGAGTATCTCATTCATGCCGTTGACGAAGACGTCGAGGTGGCCGAAGCGCTCCCGCAATTCTTCGAAGAGCGAGACTACCTCGGTTTCGACGGTCCTGTCCACGCGCCTTGACAGGTGCTTGTCGCCGAGCAAGCCGGCGAGCTTTACCGCTTCTTCACCGTCTCCGTCGGCGATCACAACCGTGTCGCCGTTTTCGGCAAAGCGCCGAGCGATGGCCGCGCCTACGCCTGTAGCGCCGCCCATGACGATCACTGTTCGCGCATCGGTGTCCTCGACCGGCCGCATGAATTCTGCTCCGGGCGTCCTATCCTGAGCCTGATGGGCACCACCCGGTTGGTTGACTGACATCCAGCCCCCATCGACCACAAGCGTCGACCCGGTTATGTAGCTCGCCTGTGCGCTCGCCAAAAAGCGCACGGCCCGCGCGATTTCGTCGGGGCGCGCTATTCGGCCCAACGGTACGCGGCGCCTTATCGCGCTGACGTCGAGCTTGCCAGCGCGTTCCAATTCGGCAACCATAGGCGTGCGCACGTGACCGGGCGCTACCGCTGTCACACGGATGCCGCGCGATGCCCATCGGCACGCCAGCGATTTCGTGATTGAGATCAGACCAGCTTTCGAAGCGGCGTAGGCACTGCGCTTCGGATTGCCGAGCAGCCCAGCCAGCGAAGCGACATTGACGATGGCGGCGCCAGGTTTCATCAGCTTCGCGGCTTCGCACGCCATCGAATAAGCCCCGACAAGGTTTATCGCTAGAGCGCCTTGAAAATCTTCGAGAGCAGTATCGGCGGTCGCAGCCATGGTCGGCCCAATCCCCGCATTATTGACGAGCACTTCAATCCGCGAGAATCGTTTTTCCAGAAGGGCACGCAATGCGACGACATCGTCCTCTCGCGACACGTCAACCTCGAGGCCAAGATGGGGCTCTCCGAGATTTTGGCCAAGTTCGATTACGCCGCTGTCCGGGAGGTCCACCGCGACAACGACATCTCCATTCGCGGCAAAAATATCGACGAGCGCGCGGCCGATACCCCCTGCGGCACCTGTGACGACGATGACCCGCCCTGGCTGAACCTGGCGATCGTCCATGCGTCTCTGTGCTCCACGGGCTCGGCCTCGAGGAATCGGAGGGTAGCGCAGTCGTATCATGGTTATTCTTCTCCACTGCCGATCAGGTCCTTTGGATGATTTTTCGCAGCAACTCGCCGCTTCGAAAGTTCGTAAACGGGATCATTCGGATGCGGTGCCCCAATCGGTTGGCGAGGACCGAACCGCTCTGCTTCCGAGGACTTCGGTGGTCTCTGTTTCTCAACCCAATCATAGACTACCGTCCGTTCGACGATGCGCCACTCCCCTTCCCTTTTCTGAAACAGATCACAGTAGCGTCCGCACAAGAGCACCTGCTTTATCTCGCCTGTTGCGTCGGGACCGCGCTGCAGCGCGGTGAAATAACTCTCGACGGCGGCCTCTGTCGCGCCCAGGAACTCAATGATTATGTTCGCAAGCTGGTGGATGTTGCGCGGCTTAGTTTTGAAGACGTTGAGTGCATGCTGAATAAACCCTGCGGCAGAGCCGGAGTAGCTTCCGTGATTGTCGCGTGCATCGGGCCAATAACAGCTGCGCAGTGCAGCCTCGTCTGCCCGGTCGATTCCTCGACAGTAGCGATGGAGACAGTCGCGGATTGCTTCTCGGTCGAATAGATTGGTTATGCTTTCTTCATTCATCATGGTGCGGTGAGATGCGGTAAGCGATGAAGACTTGGGAGCGATCGGCGCTTCATTGCTACCGCCTCGCCCGTCCAATCAGGCCCAAGTTAGGATGATATTACTGATCCCGAATACATGGCCGCCATGAGTTATCGGCGCCGTACCTTCCTTGATGCGGAAAGCTGGGATGCGCGCTAACCATTCACGTAGGCCAATGACGATTTCTCGCCGTGCGAGATGCGCTCCGTGGCAAAGGTGTGGTCCATAGCCAAAGGCGGTGTGCTGATTATCCTGTCGTGCCAGATCGATAGTGTTGGGGCACTTAAATTCAGACGGATCTCGATTAGCAATCATCGCGGGACAGGAAACATAATCACCCTCACGGATAGGCACGCCTTCGAACTCGGTGTCCTTCGTGGCCACGCGGATTATCTGAACGGTTGAATAGGCGCGCAGCAGTTCCTCAGCGGCGAGCCCGAGCCGATCCGGTTCGTTTCGCAACAACTCCTGGTGCTTTGGATTGCGTGCAAGATAGGCCATGTCAAAGCCAATGGCGGCGGCAACCGTGTCGAGCCCCGCGACCAAGAAAAGCACACCGATGCCGCGGACTTCCTCTTCTGTTAAAGAGCGGCCCTCGATTTTCGCCTGCAGGGCGAAGGTCATGAAATCGACGGCTGGCGACTTGCGGCGCATCGCTGCCATTTCGTCAATAAAGGCCACGACCGAGCGGGCTGCTGCCGTTCGCTTTTCTGCATTGCCGTGGAGCAAATCGCTTACCCAGCCGACAAGTACTTCGGATCGCCTCTGGGAAAGTCCCAGAAAGCTGAGGAAAACGCTGACCGTAAAGGGCAAGGCGAAATCCTTCATCACGTCACAGCTGGTCTTCTCTTTCGCAATGCAGTCGATCAGCGCGCCTGCTCTGGCATGGATAGTCGGCTCCAGCGCCAACACCCGCCTGGATGAGAACAGAGGGTTTAGCAGTGCACGAAACACTCCATGGGCCGGGGGGTCCAATTCGAGGGGGATGACCGGCCAGTTTTCGCCAAGTGCCGAGGCGAAGATGCTGCGATGGCTGGAAAAGGTCTCTGTATCCTCAAGGACCCGGCGCTGGTCTCTCGCCCGTGTTATGACCCAGGTACCTCGTCCATCGCGCGTGTTGGAAGGAGAGTAAAAGATCGGCGGGCCATTATCATGAACGCAAGCCACGGCGGCGTGCGGATCCCCGTTAGGCGTCGGCGCCATGCCAGGCGACGTGAAAAGACTGAAGTCCCGCACCAGTGCGGGCGGAACATGATCTGGAATGGGGTTGGTCTTCACTCGCTTTCTCCTTAAGTCACTCATAAGCTTAGCGGACCGCCGAAGACCTGAGCGGAATGATCGGGAGCAATTCGACGGGAATCGCGCCCCCCTGGGCGACCGGCAAGAGCACGATCTGCGGAGTTGGTTGCAACAAACAGCACTTTTTGTCCGAGTTCAACAGTGTCACTCCGCTGACTTGACAAACCCGACATGGTCTCGACCGGCGCCTTGCCTGCAAGGGTGGTTGCAAGCTGCGCCGGGGCAAGCTCGCCTTCCCACTTCGCCACCACAATCGTTGCGACCGCATTGCCGATTATGTTGGTGAGCGCCCGGCACTCGGACATGAAGCGGTCGATGCCGAGGATCAGCGCCATGCCGGCGACCGGCACGGAGGGAACCGCGGAGAGGGTTGCGGCAAGCGTGATGAAGCCAGCGCCGGTAATGCCAGCTGCCCCCTTCGAACTCAGCATGGCGATGAGGAGCAGCAGGATCTGATCGCCGTAGGAGAGCGGCGTATCGGTCGCCTGGGCGATGAAGAGCGCCGCGAGCGTCATGTAGATGTTGGTGCCGTCGAGGTTGAATGAGTAGCCGGTCGGAATGACTAGGCCGACAACCGAGCGCTTGCAGCCTGCCTTCTCCATCTTGCTCATCAGCCCCGGCAGCGCTGCTTCCGAGGAGGACGTCCCGAGCACGAGCAGCAGTTCTTCCTTGATGTAGCGGATGAGCGCCACGATCGAGAAGCCGTTGTAGCGTGCGACCGCGCCGAGCACCATGAAGACGAACAGGAACGAGGTGAGATAGAAGGTGCCGATCAGCATCGCGAGATTGGCAATGGATGCCACGCCGTACTTGCCGATGGTGAACGCCATAGCACCGAAGGCGCCGATCGGGGCGGCCTTCATCAGGATCGCCACCAGCCGGAAGATCGGCAACGTCAGCGCGTGCAGGAAATCGACGACGGCCTCGGCCTTCTTGCCGACCATCGCGAGCGAAATGCCGAAGAGGACCGAGGTGAACAGTACCTGGAGGATGTTGCCCTCGGCGAAAGCACCGACCAGCGTCGTCGGGATGATGTTCATGAGAAAGCTGGTGACCGACTGCTCATGCGCCTTCTCGGCATAGCTCGTGATCACCTTCATATCGAGCGAGGCCGGATCGATATGCATGCCCGCACCCGGCTGGACGATATTCGCGACGATGAGGCCGAGAATGAGCGCGAGGGTGGAAAAGGTCAGGAAGTAGATCATCGCCTTGCCGGCGACGCGGCCGACCTTGGCGAGATCGGTCATGCCGGCAATGCCGGTCGCGACCGTCAGAAAAATCACCGGCGCGATGATCATCTTGACGAGCATGATGAAGGCGTCGCCGAGCGGCTTCATCTTGGAGCCGACATCCGGATAGAAATACCCGAGCAGGATGCCCACGGCGATCGCCGCGAGGACCTGGACGTATAGATGTCTATAAGGGGGTGTCTTGCCGCGGACCACCGCCACGTTTTCTACGATCAAGATGATTTCCTCCACTTGGTGCATGCGCACTCGTAATCCGCGCATGCAGAGATCACGAAAAGGCCTCCCAGCCGTCTATAGCCGGCCTAGGCGGCGCTTAAGCTCAGCCTCTCCGCCAACTTTCCCGACCGGTGAAGCACTTTCGCCTTCCTCAGGGCCAAAGCAGCTCTCCAATTCCTTGCATTGCGGGCAAGAAGGCGCCGTGCACAGCGAATAGCCCTCGGCCTCACACAGCTTGCGATAAAAGTACTTCTTCCACCGCATGTTTTGGGTATTGCCGGCTGCAAGCGTTGGGAAATGGCTGGCGAGCAATCGGCTGAGTTCGACTCGATCAAAAAGACCAAGCTCCCTCCAGAGATGGTCGTGGCGCAAGGCACGCCGGGCTATGATTTTGGCGAAAAGCACGCTCGCCGAATCGCCCGCTCGAGCATGCGCGAGCAGCAGACCGCGCAGAAGTTCCTCCTCGGGGCCGGGCTCCGAATCTCTTACCTCTTCCAAGCGAAAAACATGAATAGTTGGGGCGGGAAAACTGCGGTTCAGGATGTCCCGCAGCTCTACTTGCGAAAGACCAGTTGCCTCTGTTGCCGTTGCCTCGCCGGCATCGATTTCCTCGAGTGCACGCGAAAGGACACATGCAAGCACGTACTGGTCGAAATCCATTTCGAGGTCCGTAGGCGGCCATGGTTCGAGGTCCAGCAATTCGGATAACTGTCGCCAACCGGGCCGATCGGTCATTCTGATTCCGAGTGTTACTCTCCCTTTCGACAAAGCGCGGACCTCAGCTAGATTTGACATGTTCCCATCCTTCCCTGCTTTCGTTCCACACGAGGGCGCCCCAGAGATGCCTGCACGGCAATTGTGCCCCCCGGGGGCGTTTCAAAATTCGTGCCAATCCAGTCTACTGAGCCGAAGGGTTAAGTTCGTGCGTTCCATTCAAAGGCTGAACGGAGGTCTGTAGGAAGCAGGGGGAAATGCGGCCGTGTCGGAAGGGCGACAAAGGCGACATGATGTCGGCCCTCTGACAAGAGCACGGGTCGAGTTTCTTAACCGGAAACGCGGAACGGTCGATTCGGCAAGTTCCTGTTAAAATGAACTTTGCAGGCGGCACGTTGATACGCGCGGCCGCCGCAGCTTGTCGCAGACGGGTTGAGCCACGAGAAGGTGTGTGCGCGTCCAGTTTACGCCAATAGCCAGTCCGCGCACAAGATTGCCATGCCCGTACCGAAGCAGTGCTGTTTGAGCTTGGATCTAAAGTGGCACGCCGCTTGCTGTCTGTTCGTTGGCCGACGAGCTGATTATTCAAGTAACGGTGCTTCGCCAGAGGGTCCAGAGGCGGCGAATGCTCAGTTCTTTTTTCGAAGGAGCGATGCTCAATGCCTGTGAAAAAAAGAATCCCTTTCGTTGCCTTTCGCACGCGTGTTCGCGACGAGACAATAGGAGGGCCAAACCCATACCGATGGGAAGTCAGAACAACCGAGGATTACTTCAGTGGCAAGCGCGTCGTTCTGTTTTCGCTTCCCGGTGCGTTCACCCCGACCTGCTCAACTCAGCAATTGCCTGACTTTGAGAGACTTTACGACGAATTCCGGAAGGTAGGAATCGAAGCGGTCTACTGCCTGTCAGTTAATGACGCCTTCGTCATGAACGCATGGGGCAAGGCGTTGGGCTTAGAGAAGGTCAGGCTTATCCCGGATGGTTCGGGCGAATTCACTCGCAAGATGGGCATGCTGGTTGCAAAGGACAATCTCGGCTTCGGAATGCGCTCGTGGCGCTACGCTGCCGTGGTCAATGATAGCGTGGTGGAGCAATGGTTCGAAGAAGAAGGTTTCTCGGACAACTGCGAGTCCGATCCTTATTCGGCATCTTCTCCGCAGAACATTCTTGAAACGCTGAGGACTTTCGATACCGCACGTCTCGGTCGTGTCCCGATTAAATTTTGATTTTTGCCATGTGAGCTATCCAGTCTGATGTTGCGGAGCCGGTGCTGACAGTGAGCGCCGCAGCTACCCACTGAGCAGCCCTCAGCGCAATTTCATGAACCCCGCGCAGCAGGAAAATCGCCGCTCAAGGTGACTTGCCGGTCTGCTCGCGGACGATCCCTCGATCCATTGAGCTAATGCGTGCCATCGAGATAATCGATTTCACCGAGATACTGCTTCCTGCTATGCCGCTTTTCGGGCACGGAACCGAAGTTAAAGGCGAGTTCCCATGAGCAAGTCTGTCATCACAATTGATGTCGTGATCGAACTCGCGTTCGCAAGAGGAGCATTTGGCCTATGTACACCGACATGAAGGAATTGCGCCGGAGCAGTTCATGCTGCGGCACGGGACGGTACGGCACATTCCCGCTGAGGGTTTAGTTTCCTTCAATCGACCGGGTATCCAATCTCCGCGCCGGAGTCTCAGCAGCCCCTGCCGAGGATAAACGTCGATGCTCGGCGCGTCGCGGAGAGCCTCACACGAACTCGGTTTAACACCCAAATGTCGTAACTACGACTGTGTCGTACAAACGACATGGCTGTGTTTGAACAACGTGTTGTTTTCGTGATGGTTTCTGGTTGGCACACTAGGTGCATCGTTCGCAAGCGACTCGAAACCAGGAGAAACGAACCCATGATAACGCTCACCGACAGTGCGATTGCCGCAATAAAGTTCGCGCTTTCACAGACTTGCGAGCCGGCGGATGGGCTACGCATCAAAGTGGAAGCGGGCGGCTGCTCGGGTTTTAAATACCACCTGGGCTTGGACCGCGAGTCGCGCGACGGCGACGCTGTCATTGAGGCGGGTGGGGTCAAGGTGTACGTAGACTCAGCTTCTCAACCTCATGTCAGCGGCATGACTGTGGACTTCACCACGGGTGTCGATTCCCCCGGATTCATCTTTGAGAACCCCAACGCGCGAGAGAACTGCGCCTGCGGGAAGTCTTTCGGCTGATCGCATCAACAGAGGGGAACGAGAATGCTAGGTCATCCACGAGAGGGATCAGCAACACACTTCATGCTGTCGCTTTCCGCGCACAAGTTCCAGGGGCCGAAGAGCTTCGGGGCACTTTACATAAAGCGGGAGTTTGCAACCACTTCGCCGTTATCACGTCGGATCTTTAGGATGCTAGAGGAGCGCAAGCGGACCAAAGCAGTGCGCCTAACCGCACATTTGTCATTGGGACTCGGCCTAAAATCATCGGGAAACGACACGTACGGAGCGGTTGCGACGATTCGATGTCATGAAGCCGACAACGCTATCACGCAGGCCGCCGTCCTGTGTGCCGAAAAAGCTCCTTAGATTTCATGGGCTTCTTGAACCACAGTTGGTTGGCATGGTTGGTGCTTGGAAGGGAGGCGAAAGACGTCATCTTACATGCGATCGGAGCCAGAGAGACCTCATGCACATCGTAGTCTGTATCAAGCAAGTCCCGGATTCGGCGCAGATACGCGTCCATCCGGTGACGAACACGATCATGCGCCAAGGCGTGCCGACTATCATCAACCCTTACGACCTGTTTGCCCTCGAACAGGCACTCCAAGTGCGTGACCACCATGGCGGCGAGGTCACGGTGCTCACCATGGGCCCGCCCATGGCCGAGGAATCTTTACGCAAGGCGCTCACTTATGGCGCAGACCGCGCGATACTTCTGACCGACCGGCACTTTGCCGGCTCCGACACGCTGGCGACTTCATTTGCTCTTTCTCAGGCAATCGCGAAGATTGGCAATAGCTTTGGATCGCCTGATATCGTCTTCACAGGTAAGCAGACGATCGACGGCGATACCGCCCAGGTCGGCCCCGGAATAGCCAAGCGCCTCGACCTCGTGCAGTTGACCTATGTCGCAAAGGTCACTTCCATTGATCTCCGCACGCGCGCGATTACGGTCGAGCGTCGCTCGGAAGGCGGCACGCACGTCCTGAAGAGCGAATTGCCTTGCCTGATCACCATGCTGGAAGGATCGAATGCCATTCGCCGCGGCTCACTTGATGATGCCTTGCGGGCCGCACGCAGCGAAATCGTCAAGTGGAATGCGGTGGAGGCTGGCATTGAAGACATCACAAAATGCGGGCTGCGCGGTTCGCCGACGGTCGTCAAGCGGGTCTTTGCCCCTACCCCGCGCGAGCAAAAAGCGGTGCAGATCGACACCGTCGAGAAGGCAGTGCAGGACGTAGCTAACGAGCTGGTCACTTCAATCTTCGCCCATCAGCCGGCACTGGAGCACGAGCTCTCCTCCACTCGTAGCGTGAGCAGATAGGAGCAGATTATGGGAACTCGAAAAAGTAAAGCACCACCACCGGCCCAAGCCCGTGCCAGCATGAAAAAGGACCTGCCTGAGCAATTCAGAGACTACCGGCACGTCTGGGTTTTCATGGAGCTGGAACGCGGCCATGTCCACCCGGTCTCGTTCGAACTTCTCGGCGAAGGCCGCAGACTTGCCGACCAACTGGGGGTTCAGCTCGCAGGTATTATTCTCGGGCCTCCGGGGGATTCTACCTTGCACGCCGCTGCTGAGGCCTTCGCCTATGGTGCGGATCTGGTGTATCTCGTCGAGGAGCCGCTGCTCACGGATTATAGAAACGAGCCTTTCGCCAATGCACTGACAGATCTGGTCATTACCCATAAGCCAGAGATTCTGCTTCTCGGTGCGACGACGCTGGGTCGCGACCTCGCCGGTTCCGTCGCGACCACACTGCTGACGGGGCTTACAGCCGACTGCACCGGACTTGATGTCGACGAGGACGGTTCGCTTGCAGCTACCCGGCCCACGTTCGGTGGCTCGTTGCTTTGCACGATTTATACGCTCAATTGCCGGCCCCAAATGGCAACTGTGCGGCCAAGGGTCATGCGCATGCCACAGCGGTCAAACAAGCCGATCGGGCGGGTAATCAGGCACGATTGGCGGATGTTGGAGGAAGATATCGTCACGAAGGTCGTCGGTTTCCTTTCCGACGACCGATCGGGCAACGCCAATCTCGCCTATGCGGATGTGGTGGTTGCCGGCGGGCTGGGCCTCAGCAATGCAGAGAACCTGCTGCTTATCAAAGACCTCGCGCTGACGATCGGCGGTGACTACGGCTGTTCCAGGCCGCTCGTCCAAAAGGGCTGGATGCCAGCTGATCGGCAGATCGGCCAAACTGGAAAAACGATCCGCCCGAAGCTCTATATAGCGGCTGGAATATCAGGCGCGGTCCAGCACCGCGTCGGTGTCGAGGGAGCTGACCTGATTGTCGCTATCAACACCGATCCACACGCGCCCATCTTCGATTTCGCCCATGTCGGTGTTGTCACCGATGCTGTCAGCTTTCTGCCGGCGTTGACGGAAGCTTTCACCAGACGGTTGGCGCCGGCCAATCGTCTGAGACTTGTGAACTGAGGTAAAACCTATGACCGAGGAAAGATTCGACGCCATCGTCGTCGGTGCCGGTATGTCTGGAAACGCGGCTGCATACACCATGGCAAGTCGCGGTCTAAAAGTGTTGCAGTTGGAGCGCGGAGAATATCCGGGCTCCAAGAACGTCCAAGGCGCTATCTTGTACGCCAACATGCTGGAGACAATCATTCCCGATTTCCGGGATGATGCACCTCTTGAGCGGCATCTGGTCGAGCAGCGATTCTGGGTAACGGACGATACGTCACACACCGGAATGCACTACCGGTCGGACGACTTCAATGAGCCGGCGCCAAACCGTTACACGATCATTCGTGCCCAGTTCGACAAGTGGTTTTCGCGGAAAGTCCGAGCGGCGGGCGCGATAGTTTTGTGCGAGACGACGGTGACGGAACTGGCTCTCGATGCTGCCGGCAAGGTGATAGGCGTCCATACCGATCGAGCGGGTAGCGTCATCCATGCGGACGTGGTCGTGCTCGCCGAAGGCGTAAACGGCCTCCTCGGCACGAGAGCACGATTTCGCAAGGTGCCGAAACCCGAAGCCGTGGCACTCGCTGTCAAGGAAATGCATTTCCTACCGGAAGAGGTCATCAATGAACGCTTCGGCCTTACCGGCGATCAAGGCTGTGTTATTGAGGCGGCAGGGACAATCTCGCGCGGAATGGCCGGCTTGGGATTCCTCTACACCAACAAGGAATCGATCTCGCTTGGCATCGGCTGCCTTGTCTCCCATTTCGCAGCGACCCTGGAAAGTCCTTACGCGCTACTTGACGCATTCAAGAACCACCCATCAATCCGGCCGCTACTTGCGGGCTCGGAGATTAAGGAATATGCGGCGCACCTCATTCCGGAGGGCGGATTCAAGGCAATTCCGCAGCTCTTTGGCGATGGCTGGGTCGTGGTTGGCGACGCGGCGCAGCTCAACAACGCCGTGCACCGCGAGGGCTCGAACCTCGCCATGACGTCGGGCCGCATCGCCGGCGAGGCGATCGCCGCAATCAAGAGCCGAAAACACCCGATGACGAGTGACAATCTCTCACTTTACAAGGCCATGCTGGACAAGTCTTTCGTTCTGAAAGACCTCAGAAAGTACAAGGACATGCCCGCCCTGCTCCACACGAATTCACGCAATTTCTTCACGACTTATCCGCAGTTGATGTCGCAAGCGGCGCAAAACTTCGTGCGCGTCGACGGCACACCCAAGATCGAGAAGGAAAGAGCGACCACAGCCGCTCTTATTAAAGCGCGTTCGCGATGGGGACTGGTCAGCGACGCAGTCCGCTTGGCACTGGCATGGCGCTAAAGGGGAGCATTGAGATGACAGCTTCAGTCGTTCGCATTGAAGACAAGCTTTACCAAAACCGTTACCTGGTGGACGCGGGGCGGCCGCACATCAAGGTGCGGCAGCATCAGTCTCCGAGCCCAAACCTGCTTGCGCTGACCGTTGTTTGCCCCGCGAAATGCTACGAGGTGAATGAAGACGGCCAAGTAGAGGTTACTGCGGATGGATGCATGGAATGCGGGACATGTAGAGTGCTGTGCGAAGAGAGCGGTGACATTGATTGGAGCTATCCGCGAGGTGGATTCGGTGTGCTCTTTAAATTCGGATGACTTGCATCTCACTTTTGTCTAACAAGATGGTTACGTTGACGGGCGCTCACAGGTGCAATCGCAAGCACTTGATAATGTCAGCAAGGCGGCATTTTCTCGTAGGGAGCCAAGAGCCGTTCGTACGACGCTCAGGGTGTTTCCTCGTAAGAATTGGCTCGATGAGTGTATGACTGAATTATCCCCTAAAACCATGCACAAACGGGACTTGGGGTGCAGCGGTCTCTATCGGATATCGAAGGTTTTGATCACTTCAGCCAGCCTCGAGATCAAGCTTGCCAATGTGATTAACACCCTCCCCGCACTTTTGCCAATGCGGCGCGGCGCAATCGTCGTTGTGGGCGCTGAAGGAGAGCCCGAGACAACTGCGACGTTCGGGGTTGAGCCTCCATCATCAGGCGCGCGCCACATTGCTGCGAAGGCTGCAATAGATAGAATCGTCGCAAAAGGTGCGCCGCTGGTCGTACCGGACACTTGCAGGTCGGAACTGTTCCAGGATGAGCTTCAGAGTATCGTGAGCGGCACTGGCCTAGTCACCTTCATTGGTGTCCCGATGAAGGCCGATCAAGAAACGCTTGGAACATTATGGATCGACCGCGCCAAGGATGGCGCAGCCACCAGAACACAATTTGAGGAAGAGGTGCGTTTCCTGTCGATGGTCGCCAACCTTGCGGCCCGAGCGGTTCGGCTGGATGGCCACGAGAGCCGCGATAGTCGGCCGATCGGCGAGGAGGGCGATCGCAAGATTAGTGCAGGCGACAAGGAACTGCCTGAACCAACCCGACAACGGCCTACGAGAATCGACTGGATTGTCGGGGAAAGCCCCGCACTCAGGCAAGTGGTTGAAAGCGTCAAAGTCGTTGCACAAACCAACTCTGCGGTGCTCCTCAGGGGCGAAAGCGGCACAGGCAAGGAATTCTTCGCAAAGGCAATCCACGAGCTTTCACCTCGCAGAAAAAAGCCGTTCGTGAAGTTGAATTGCGCGGCACTGTCTGCAGGCGTCCTGGAATCGGAACTGTTTGGGCATGAAAAGGGCGCCTTTACGGGGGCCATCTCTCAGCGCGCAGGCCGTTTCGAACTGGCGGATGGCGGGACGCTCCTGCTCGACGAGATTGGCGAGATCTCGCCGGCCTTTCAAGCGAAACTGTTGCGCGTCTTGCAGGAAGGAGAGCTTGAGCGAGTTGGCGGCACAAAAACGCTCAAAGTGGACGTCCGACTCATATGCGCCACCAACAAGGACCTGGAGACGGCGGTGGCCGAGGGGGAGTTCCGGGCTGACCTTTATTATCGCATCAATGTAGTGCCTCTCTTTTTGCCGCCTCTCAGGGAGCGAAATGGAGATATTCCACGCCTTGCGAAGGTTTTCCTCGACCGGTTCAACAGGGAAAACAATCGCAATCTCGAATTCACGCCTGCGGCACTCGAGATCCTGTCGAGATGCAAATTTCCCGGCAACGTCCGAGAGCTTGAAAACTGCGTCCGCCGGACCGCCACTCTCGCGCGTTCGGGGACGATTGTTCCATCGGATTTCTCCTGCCAGAATGCCCAGTGCTTTTCTTCAATGCTCGGGAAAACCGCTGATAGACCGCTTGGCACCCATTCGCTCAACGGATTGACTATGAGCAGACGTTTGCCAGTCGAATCGCCGGTCGGTCTCGGTTACCCCAATAGTCCTGGCGACTTAACGGTGGCACCAAATCTAACGGACCGCGAGCTTCTCATCAGCGCGATGGAGAAGGCCGGCTGGGTTCAGGCGAAGGCAGCTCGGATCCTCGGCCTCACACCGCGGCAAGTCGGCTATGCTTTACGCCGGCATGGTATACAGGTGAAGAAGATCTAAATTCGGTGAGCCCACTTATCATGGGCGTGGCCACCCGTCTTCCTCAGGCGCGCAGGTCTATTGTCCAATTTGGCAGCTTCCTGTCGCGACTTCGACAAAACCCGCTTCGGAGCATTGGCCTAAATCGAACACGGAACGCCAATCCTTTGAAATTCCCATCTTATTGTGTTGGCACAGCGCTTGCAGGTCCGACAACGACCCTTTGTCACCAGTGGAGCCGTTCGATGAGTGCACCAATAACGTGGCTTGAAAGCCTGACCAACACGACATCCTCTGGGCAGTTGCTGACAGCCGCAAAATCCGGTGACTGTGCATCCTCGTCCTGCGGTTCGTCCTCACGGCCAACCGACATGGATTCGGCCACCTGGGAGAAGGTCAAGGATCACCCTTGCTTTTCAGAGGAAGCGCACCACTATTTCGCCCGTATGCACGTCGCAGTCGCGCCAGCCTGCAATATCCAATGCAATTACTGCAATCGTAAATATGATTGCGCCAACGAAAGTCGGCCTGGTGTCGTGTCGGAAAAGCTGACACCGGACCAGGCGCTGCGCAAGGTGATTGCGGTTGCCAACGAAGTCCCGCAGCTTTCCGTTCTCGGCATCGCGGGTCCGGGCGACGCTTGTTACGACTGGAAAAAGACAAGGGCGACTTTCGAACGCGTCGCAAGCGAGATCCCCGACATCAAGCTATGCATTTCCACCAATGGACTTGCCCTGCCGGAGCATGTCGACGAGTTGGCGGAAATGAACATCAGTCACGTGACAATCACCATCAACATGGTCGATCCCGCAGTCGGCGAGAAGATCTACCCGTGGATTTTTTATGGCCATCGCCGCTACACTGGCATCGCCGCTGCCAAAATCCTGCATGAGCAGCAGATGTTGGGACTTGAGATGTTGAGCGAACGCGGCATCCTCACGAAGATCAATTCGGTGATGATCCCCGGCGTCAATGACCAGCACCTCATCGAAGTCAACAAATGGGTCAAGGAGCGCGGCGCGTTTCTGCACAACGTCATGCCGCTGATTTCCGAACCGGCCCACGGCACCTGGTTTGGCCTGGCCGGACAGCGCGGCCCAAATGCGCTCGAACTGAAGGCGTTTCAGGATCGTCTCGAAGGCGGTGCCAAGCTGATGCGTCACTGTCGACAGTGCCGTGCCGATGCAGTCGGCCTTCTCGGCGCTGATCGTGGCCAGGAGTTCACGCTCGACCAGATTCCGCTCGAACTTGATTACGACGGTGGCAAGCGACACGCCTACCGGGAGGTAGTTGCACGCATACGCGATGACCATTCAGCGGCTAAGAAGGAGGCGATCGCAACGGTCGCATCAGTGAACATCCCTGGTTCGCTTCAAGTGGCTGTTGCGACCAAGGGCGGAGGACGCATCAACGAACATTTCGGCCATGCGAAGGAGTTCCAGGTTTACGAAGCCTCGCAAACAGGGATCAAGTTCGTGGGGCACCGTAAGGTCGAGCCGTATTGCCATGGGGGCTGGGGCGAGGACGCCACGCTCGGCGACATTATCGCCGCACTCGAAGGCATCGATTTCGTGCTTTGCGCCAGGATCGGAGATTGCCCCAAAAAGCAGCTCTTGGAAGCTGGAATACAGGCAACGGACGCCTTTGGCTATGATTATATCGAAGCCGCGATCAGCGCTCTTTACGCCACTAAGCATGGTTCCGACCGATCGCAGCTAACCGCTTGAGGCGGCTCACCCGACCGAACCAGGAGTTCAATGATGGCCTACAAAATCATCGCATCCCAATGCACCCAGTGCGGCGCCTGCGAGTTCGAATGCCCTTCCAGCGCCATCGAGTACAAGGGCGAGAAGTACGTGATTGATCCTGACAAATGCACCGAATGCAAGGGAGCTTTCGAGCTACAGCAATGCGCCTCGGTATGTCCGGTGCCGAAGACCTGCGTGCCGGCTTAAGCGCCGAATGCAGTGGCCAGGCCTCCGCGCGCGGCAGGCCCTGGTTTTCCCTGCGTAGCCCCGACAATGAAAGGAATGGCGATGGGTCTTGGACGCGAAGAGGAGGTCGAAATCCATAATCCTCCACGTTTCATGCCGGGTGAGAAAGTCTGTGCCACACGCCACATCAAGAATGACGGCACCTACCCGGGCAAGGAAATCGGAGAACGCCTCGTCAGGAAAGGCGACGCGGGTTTTATACGCGATGTGGGGACCTTTCTCCAGCAGTTTTACATCTATGCCGTCGATTGGATTGATCGCGGCATCGTCGTCGGAATGCGTGCGCGTGAACTGATGAGCCTCGACGAGGTCTCAACCCTGGCAACTGCTGAATGCACTGATCGGAGCGAAGGAAAAGCCCGATGAAAGTAACAATCCGCAGAACTGGCAATGGTTTATCAGCGTATGTTCCCAAGAAGGATCTGGAAGAGCCGATCGTCCAGGTTGAGAATGAAGGCCTATGGGGCGGCATTGTGGTGCTCAGGAACGGCTGGCGGCTCTTATTGCCTGATCTTCCGAAGGACACTCAGTTACCCGTCACCGTCGAGGCAAAGAAGATGGTGGATGATGCAGCGCAAAGAAAAACATCATGAATACAACACAGACTTCCGGTCTGCTCGTTCGGAGCAGCCTTGCCGAAAGTGGTTTGAACTGGCGTGGCTGGACCTGCGGTTTCGAATGCCTCCGACAGCGCTATTGCCTCCGATCTGCTTGATGCCTTCTTGCCAACGCGCCCTCGAGCATCCGTCCCTTGCCCTTGCCCTTGCTTAAGCTTAACGACGCAGTGCGCCTGTTGGCCGAAGGGTACTCAAGGTCCCGGCGGCGCAATCGGTCCAGCGGGCGCCTGCGTGGCGACCCAAGCCCACTGATGAAGGAGTTCACAATGACGACCGGAAAGGCAGCTATCCTGCGCCGCCCTTGGGAGCTGAAGTCTAAGGACCGCACGCGCCGAACCGCTTGTCACGTGCGAGGTTTCGACCAGCGCGCTTAAGGGCGTTACCGTCTTGGGCGTCGGCGTCCCAATCGGCCTGCGGAGATCGCGTGATGGTTCTCGACGCCAAGCGATCGCACAAATCGGCGACGTCCACTGCGTGCTTATCCCGACGACGCGGCCTCGATCCGGCAAGGGCGCCGCACCGCAATCCGCTCGGCAATTCAATTGATGCGTGTCTATTTCGATCGCGCACAAACGTCACACATTCCGAGGCTGTGGCGTCCTATGGTCTATGATGCGTAATCCGGGTGCGTCAGTTCAGTTGCGACATTTTCCCTGACTCTCGCGCTGGCAGCGTTTGGCGGCTGGGTTATGTGGCATTTCGATATGCCGCTCGCCTGGCTCGCCGGCGCAATCATCGCCACCGGCGTGGGTGCGCTGTTCGGGCTGCCTGTGGCTATCCCTCCCTTCGCTCGACTGCCAATGACCGCCGCTATTGGCGCAATGCTCGGAACGTCGTTCTCGCCTGCAGTGTTCGAGCATGCCGGTTGGTGGCCTAGCGGTGTTCATCGTGGCCGCGAGCGCATTGGGCTACATCTATTTTTGGCGTGTGGCGGGATTTGACCATCCCACGGCCTTTTTCTCGGCAATGCCGGGAGGCGTTGTCGACATGGTGACACTCGGCCTGGAACGCGGCGGCGACGAGAAGAAGATCGCGCTCGTCCAGACCACTCGGATCATCTTGGTGGCACTTTCCTTGCCGTTCCTGATACCGAGCGTTGCCGGAGGCGCGCCGCATGGCACCCGCGTCGCTTTCGTTCCGCTCGCGAGCTTCTGCGTCAAGGACGTTGTGTGGTTCTCCGCAGCCGTTTTGCTCGGAGTGGTTGCCGGAAGATTGCTGCGCCTGCCAGCGCGCTATTTGCTCGGGCCCATGTCTGCAAGTGCCATCATGCATTGGGATTGACGCAATTCGAGTTGCCGACTGCGGCACGCGCCGTGGCGCAAGTCGTCATCGGGGCAACCATCGGCTGCCGTCTCGCAATGCCGCCGCCTCGAAAGATCGTGGAAGTCATCGGCTTGTCCTTCGGCTCTACAATCCTGTTTTGTCCGTGACGCTGGTCTTCGCGAGCGTTCTCTCCTTCCTGACAGGAGACCGGTTCACCGCTCTCATGCTCGCCTACTCGCCGGGAAATGTCGCCGAGATAAGCCTCATTTCTTTGTCGCTTGGCGTCGAGATGCCCTATGTTGTCCTCCATCAAATTGTCCGGCTCTTTCTGGTAGCAGCAGGAGCAGCGGCCGTGTTTCGGTGGGTGAAGCGCTAAAGAGGTCGGAATTCCCTGCAAGGCTACATAGGTTCGCGTGGTGCTGAAATCGGCGGGTCATGCAGATGGTGGGCGAAACCTTCGCCCGTGTTCTCTTCCCCAATCCTGACGCGCGACCTGCTCGGAGCCTGATGACCATCCTTATGTCTAACTGTTAGTAAGGCCGAACTTTTAACCTCCTTGGAGTGCGCCCTTTGGGCTGGACATGTATCAGGCTGCGGATTTGCCAGTTTTGGGGCGAGCCACCTCAACGGGCGTTATGATTTCCGGTGGATGTGGTTCTGTGCGTCAAGTTCAGGAAATTGAGGTGGGCATGGCGCTGGACATGCGGCGCGAAGCAGAATGTCTTGGACGGCGGCGACGGCAGTCCGATCTTCAGTCTTGGTCGGTTGAGTTCCTCGTGGGGGCATCAGGTGACGGGAACATCACCGGCCTGCCACCGCCCCTCTCAGAGAATTTGCAGAACTCTCAGCACATTACCGTGAATCTTTACGGAGCTTGGAGCAAAAGATCGCGCGTCCGTCGAAGTGCATCGGCGCTGCTCCTGGTTCGCACAGTCTATTCTAACGCTGCCTATGAGATCCTACCTTCCTAAGTAGGTGCACGGGGCCGACGCTGCCGTTTAAAGGTTCCAGGCCACCGCCAAAACTCCAGTCGTACTAAGGTTTGGGATCCACCTGAGAGCGGGTCGTTGCGGGCATATGGGCCGCACACGTCAGGCGGGGCCATCCTGATGGACTTGTGAACGGTCATGCACCAACTTTCAAGACGGCAGTACTCATACCGCGATCTTTTAAGAGCCTGACTCGAAAAGGTCTCAACAATATCCGTACCTTGCCAAGCGTCGTGTCAGGACCCGGATGTGGGCGATAGTGATCCAAGCCTCGGCTGATGCGATGGACTTCTCCCAATCCTTAGCCAATCGTCGGCATCTGCCAAGCCATGCGAAGGTGCGCTCCACGACCCAGCGCCGCGGCAGAACTTCGAAGCCCTTGGCCTTGTCGGTCCGCTTGACGATCTGGAGAGTGAAGGCAGCGATCTTTTGGAGTGCGCCCTTCAGCTTCGGTCCGGCATAACCACCGTCGGCGAAGATATGTCTCAGCCACGGCCAGCGCTTGAGAATGGTTTTGAGGACGGCAGGTGCGCCGTCGCGATCTTGGATATCGGCGCTGTGAACCCTGAGGCCGACCATCAACCCGAGCGTGTCGACGACGATATGACGCTTCCGTCCCTTGATCTTCTTGCCCGCGTCATAGCCCGAAATTCCGCCGCTTTCCGTGGTTTTCACGCTTTGACTGTCAATCACGCCAGCAGATGGCGAGGCTTCCCGGCCTTCCAATTCGCGCGCCTCCATCACAAGATGATGGTTGATCCGACCCCATAACCCTGTCGCTCGCCATTCGTAGAAATAGGACTGGACAGTTGTAAAAGGCGGAAAATCCTTGGGCATCATCCGCCACTGGCACCCCGTCGTGGCGATGTAAAGCAACGCATTCACGACCTCGCGAAGATCGGTGCTGCGCGGCCTGCCCAACCGCCGCGGTCCAGGCAGGCAAGGCGAGATCAATCCCCATTCCCGGTCCGTCAGATCGCTTGCATACCGCCTTGCGCGTCGGGCATATTGCCGACGGGTGAAATCAGTCCAGCCCATTGTGGTCTCCGTTCGTCCTAAGCAAACAAACAGAATCACAACTGGCTGATTTCACTCAACTCTTTTTCGGTCAGGCTCTAAGATGGTGCAAATTAGCGAAGGTGTTGGCTTGGACTGCAGCGAAAGTGTTCAGCGACAGTTCAAATCCCACCATCATTGTTGACTTGAAGACGGATCCGGCCAGTTCCTGTGACTCAATAGCATGCGTCAACTGCTCGCCCCTTTTGATTGCCGTGGATTGACCGACGATCGAGTTTTCGACAGTTTCGAAGGGCTTTTCTGCGGTCCTGGACATTTCGCTTTCCTCTCGTTACAGCGGCTCTGGCGACCATCTTGCACATCGTCAACGCCCATTTGTCGCAAGAACTCAATTGAATAGTATTGTGAAATCTTCATACGTGGCGCAGTCGAGGCATAGGATTGTTGCCGCAATGAGCAGCTCCGCCGCCTCGCAATGAGCAGTTTCAAGATTTGTGCCAGTTCTGTCGGTGGCGCCAAAAATCAGTCATCTCGCTATCC
This sequence comes from Sinorhizobium sojae CCBAU 05684, assembly GCF_002288525.1. Lineage (NCBI taxonomy): Bacteria > Pseudomonadati > Pseudomonadota > Alphaproteobacteria > Hyphomicrobiales > Rhizobiaceae > Sinorhizobium > Sinorhizobium sojae. Next base: position 230,848 of record NZ_CP023069.1, on the reverse strand, counting down.
TCCACCCGGGTCTTTATCGACAATCGATGCAGCGGCTGCGGACTTTGGCTGGAGGCCGATTAAGATGTCTCGGCGGTCATTTGTTGGAGGCAAATAACATTTCTTGCCGGCCAAGGTTTGCCTTGAGACAAAGGTGAGAATTATGGACAGAAGGCGGTGAGGTGGCAGTCCCGTCGTGCCAGACCGATGGTGTTCGCGCACTCAAATTCGTGGATCACGTCGGCGGCGAAGAGCTTGGCGATAATGTCAGAGGCGTCGTCCTAATCGCCTGCACTACCATCAGTATGTCGCCGTGGCCGGTTACCGGGATGGCGGGGCTGGCCGGGTCGAGAACAGTAAGCACTTCGGGCGTCAGGATCTGCGGTTTAGTCGATCGTGAAGAACTCGCTTTCAGGCAGGTTGCTGCGGCATTGGTCGGCTCTGGAACGTGAGGAGTAGTGCGGCGAGCAGACACAAAAGCTGCCTGAACCATCGCAGCAGGAGGGAGAAGTTGTATCCGGCGGCGGCCAGAACGGCATTGACGGCATCCCCCTGTTCGCCAGCGAGATAATTCCGGTCCATTCTGTGTTCGCTCTTGAGGTGTCCAATGACGGGTTCGACCGCCGATCGTCGTCGCATCTGGCGTTTGATGGGGGGCGTGAGGCGGCGCTTCTGGCCACTGGTGAAGACCCTCAGCTTGTGCCTTTCGGGAGCATTATGGCCGCGGTATCCAGCATCGGCCAGAATGCGGGAGAGCTCGTTGCCAAGCATCTTTTCCATATCCGGAATGACGGTCGCGAGCGTATGGCCGTCGTAGGGATTGCCGGGCAGCGCCGTCGCGTGCAGGGCGAACTGCCCGCCCTTTGAACGGTTCAGTGTTGTGGCCACGGACACCTTCACTCCGAACTCATAGGGCTTGTGCGCCTTGCCTTTACCAATGCACTCGACTTCGTCGGCATGCAGGCTGTAGATCTTGCGGCCACGCTGACGTTGCCGCTGCGCGATGACCGTTTTTGCCTGATAAAGCGACCATTTGAAGATCGCGTCGAGTTGTTCGTCGCCGGCGATCTGACGCTCGATGTCGCGAACGGTCCGGCCGAGATAGGTCTTCAACTTGCGCAGCGCCTTGCCGGCCCGTTTGAATTGCTTCGCATGAGCGTAGCGCTGGTGTGAATAAGCTTGGCATCCGTCGGGAACATGACGTTCTTCGGTTGAACGGTCGTGTCCACGATCACCTGCCGCGTATCCTGCGGCTTCATCGCGCCTGTCTTGACTGCCACGGCCAAGCTCTCCTGCAAGAGCCCGCCGATCCGTTCCTCGCCCATGCGCTGCCGCCAGCGCGTCATCGAGGAGCGGTCGAACGATAGTTCGTGCCGAAAGAACTCCTCGCCGCACAGGTACTGAAAGTAGGGGTTCTCCACCCAGCGCTCGCACAGCGCCTCGTCCGACAGGTTGAACGTGTGCTTCAGAATGGCCAGCCCGCCATCAGCCGCGTCGGCAATGGCGGCATGCCCGCTCCGTCCGAATAGACCGTCCCAAAGCGGCCTTCCAACACAGGCCAGTCAATAGCCTGCGCCAGACGCACCAGTTCGTGCTTCATATTGATGATCTGGTCGAGCCGGGATCGGAATAAATCCTGTTCACCCGTTTGGCGCCGTTCGCGTGGTTTACCCATTCCTGGTTCTCCGATTCACCGCGATAAACCCAGTGAATCACGCTTCGCCAACCAGGCAAACCTCAAACTGATTTTGCAAGGAACAGCCCGTTCGGCGGCTGTTTCCGGCAATTAGAAGATCTGCAGATCCCTCGATTCTTACGTCAAATCAGCGGCTTCCGAGTTCTTCACGGCCGACGGTTTAATGGCAACTGGCACGGCCATTGCTCATCAGCTTCACATGACAGTCGCCGCTGTCGGCTTTCGGAAAATCGGCCTGGCAGGCGACCGGGCGCGCGCCATATGGAGGATCTCCTGATGACCATTGAGCATTCCGCGGAGACCCGCGCCAAGCCACCCTTATATCGCCATCTCTATGCCCAGGTTCTGGCAGCGATCGCGGGCATCCTGTTTGGATATTTCTATCCGGACATCGGAAAGCTTGGAATGATCATTGCACCGGTGATCTTCCTGAAGGTCGCGACGGAAATCGCAGGCATAACCGGTCTCGCCAAGGTTGGTCCCATCGCCGGCAAGGCGAGTTTGATACCTGACCTCGACTTTGGTACTTGCCGTCCACCTCGCGGTCATCAACGTGATGCAGTCGGGTGCGGGCAGTGCTTATCGATCCGGCCTCGCTCAATGCCGAGGCGGTCGCCGGCTGTGTGGAAAAGGCGCAAGAACAGTTGATGACCGGTTTCCTGATGCTGGTTATCCCGTCGACGCTTGTCAGCGACGAAGGAAGACTTTGCGACACTGGTCGACATCCACGTCATCGCCGCCGCCAGAAAAAGTGACAGCGGGTACAGCGACACAGGCCGCGACCCTACCAGGCAAAAAGCTCCGCATATCCATAGACGCTATGAACAGAATTTAGAAAATCAATTTTTGAGGAGTGTGAATTGCCCATATCTAGGGACGATCGGCCACTGGCATGCCGATCCTGCAACGACTTGGAGCCGCCCCACAAACACCGTGGCGGCGAATGGATAAAAACAAGGAGAAAGGACGAGATGCTGGACATCGGCGTCATTGGAAGACTGAAGTTTGCGACCGCGTTCATGGCCATGTCCTTACTACTGGTGCCGGCTGCGGAGGCTCATGAGCAGCCGGTCTGGCACTACGGACTGTCGCTCGTCGATGATCTCAAATATCCGCCCGGCTTCAAAAAGTTCGACTATGTGAATCCCGAGGCACCTAAGGGCGGAGATCTCAGGCTTTCACAGACAGGCACCTTCGACACGTTCAATCCCCTGCTGGTGAAGGGCGAAACGGCCGTCGGCCTGGATTTCGTCTTCGACACGCTCATGAAACCGTCAGAGGACGAGATTTCGACGGCCTACGGGCTTCTGGCCGAAGGCGTTTCCTTCCCCGACGACATCTCCTCGGCCACGTTCCGGCTGAGGCAGGAAGCGAAATGGGCCGACGGCAAGCCGGTGACGCCGGAAGACGTCGTCTTCAGCTTCGACAAGGCGAAGGAACTGAACCCGCTCTATCAAAGCTACTATCGGCATGTCGTGAAGGCGGAAAAGACAGGGGATCGGGACGTCACCTTTCACTTCGACGACAAAAACAATCACGAACTTCCTCATATCCTCGGGCAGATCCGGATTGTGCCGAAGCACTGGTGGGAGGGCACTGGACCGGACGGCAAGCCGCGCGACATTTCGCGAACGACGCTTGAACCGGTGATGGGGTCAGGTCCCTACCGGATCGCTTCGTTCGCCCCCGGCGGGACCATTCGTTATGAGCGCCGGCCCGATTACTGGGGCGTCGCGCTCAACGTCAATGTCGGGCAGAACAATTTCGATTCGATCACCTATTCCTTTTTTGGCGATCGCGACGTCGAGTTCGAGGCCTTCCGCTCCGGCAACACCGATTATTGGCGGGAGAACCAGGCGATGCGCTGGGCTACGGCCTTCGATTTTCCGGCGGTGAAGGATGGCCGCGTTAAACGCGAGGAAATTCCCAACCCCTTCCGGGCAACGGCCGTGATGCAGGCGATGGTGCCGAACATGCGCCGCAAGCCCTTCGACGACGAGAGGGTGCGCCAGGCATTGAACTATGCGCTCGACTTCGAAGAACTGAACCGGACCATCTTCTACAATCAGTATCAGCGCGTGAACAGCTTCTTCTTCGCCACAGAACTCGCTTCCTCCGGTCTGCCGGAAGGCAAGGAACTGAAGAACCTGAACGAGGTCAAGGACCTCGTGCCGCCCGAAGTGTTCACCACCCCTTATAGCAACCCGGTCGGCGGCACGCCGCAAAAGGCGCGCGAAAACCTGCGCAAGGCGATCGAGCTCCTGAACAAGGCGGGGTTCGAGCTCAACGGTAACCGGATGGTGAATACTGAGACGGGCAAGCCGTTCTCCTTCGAGATCATGTTGAGCAGCCCGTCATTCGAGCGCGTCGCCTTGCCCTATGCGCAGAACCTGAAGCGGATCGGTATCGAAGCGCGCGTGCGCACGGTGGACCCATCGCAATATACCAATCGCAAGCGTGCCTTCGACTACGATGTGACCTGGGAAGTTTGGGGTCAGTCCTTGAGCCCCGGAAACGAACAGGCGGACTACTGGGGATCGGCAGCCGCCACACGCCAGGGCTCCAGGAATTATGCCGGCATCTCCGACCCTGGCGTCGACGCATTGATTGAGCGCGTGATCTTCGCAAAGGATCGCGAAACGCTGGTTGCCGCAACGAAGGCACTCGATCGCGTCCTGCTCGCCCATAATTACGTCATTCCGCTCTATTACAAGCTGGCCGCCCAAATCGCCTATTGGGACGCGCTGGCCCGGCCGAAAGAGTTGCCGAAATACGGACTGGGCTTCCCCGAGGTGTGGTGGTCGAAGAGCGCTGCCTGTCATTTGCCCGCTTCGCTGTAGTTGCATTTGTGGGAGCTCTGGCGAAGCCGGGCGTCTCCAGTTCACGCCCAACCGTGTTCTCATCCGAAATGCGCAACTTCTGGACCAATCTGCGCGCCAGTGAATTTTTAGGATAGCCTGCTTTCGACGTCCTTTGCCAGCCCCGGGCGCTGACGTCATTCAGTGTCACTCGGTCGCGCGGTGCACCGTTCGTTGGGGTCCGAGTCGGATCGCAGCACCCGGCCCAACACTGCAGCATCTCGCTGGCGAATGGCGCTGCCTCCGAACGCGGGCCGCCATCGTAGAGTGAGGCAAGTGCCAGCAATCGCCGCTATGGCTGGCATCCTCCGTCTGCCATCAAGCTTTCGAAGAGCTGCGCCGCCGAAGTCATCACATCGCATCCTGTTTGCGGCACAGAGGCGCTCTTTGGTGTGGGCTAATTCGACAATGTCCGATTTCCGACATTATCGGACAAATGTCATACCGATGTTTGAGTTTCGGTGTTGTTTCAGAACCGTTTTTTCGTTGGCATAGTTTGTGCTTGACCGATTTGCAAAGGCCTTTTCGAACCAGGAGAAACGATCCATGATAGGTCTCAACGGAAGAGCCGTTAGTGCAGTGAAGCTCGCTCCTTCCCGCGATTCTGAACCCACCGATGGCTTATGCATATGACGGTTCAAGCGGACGGCTGTGCATATACCATTTTGCATTAGAGACTGAGTCGCGCGAGGGCGACACTGTTATCGAGAAGGATGGGATCAACATATTTGTTGACTCGGACCCCCAACCCCATGTGGCCGGCCTGGCCCGGGACGTCATCCCAAGGACGTCATCCCAAGGGTGGATTCGCCCGGGTTCGTCTTCAACGTTTCAACACGCGGGAGAGGTGAGCCTGCGGCAAATCGTTCGGCTGATCGCCACGCACGGGAGAACAGTAATGCTGGATCAAAAAGCACTTCTACAATGCCACGATCGCCATTTGTAAACCTTTCGTCGTTTCGGTAGCTGGAGAATTATCTTGAGGCCTATCTATCTCGACAACAACGCAACGACGCGCGTCGATGCGGAAGTTCTCCAGGCGATGCTGCCATTCTTCGCAGATGTGTTTGGCAACGCTTCCTCGATGCATGACGCTGGTGCTACTGCCGGGGCAGCGATTAACGTAGCGCGCAGGCAGTTGCAAGCACTGATCGGTGCAAAGTTCGACCCAGAGATCACCTTTACCTCGGGCGGGACCGAAAGCAACAATGCGGCGATCCTTTCGGGGCTCGAGGCTATGCCTGAGCGCACTGAGATCGTAACTTCGGCGGTCGAGCATCCTGCGGTGCTGACGCTCTGCACCCATCTGGAGAAGACACGCGGCACCAAGGTGCACAAGGTCCCAGTGGATCACCAGGGCCGACTTGACCTTGACGCTTATCAGGACGCCCTTACACACCGTGTAGCAATCGTTTCGATCATGTGGGCCAACAACGAGACGGGAACGCTCTTTCCTGTGGTAAAGCTAGCTGAGATGGCCAAAAAAGTCGGCGCAATTTTCCACACCGATGCGGTGCAAGCAGTCGGCAAGCTACCGATTGACTTGAAATCAACGGCGATCGACATGCTGTCGCTTTCCGCGCACAAGTTCCATGGCCCGAAGGGCGTCGGGGCACTCTACATAAAGCGCGGGGTGCCCTTTCACGCACTCATTAAGGGTGGCCACCAGGAGCGCGACCGGCGCGCGGGCACGGAGAACACGCCCGGGATAGTAGGTCTGGGCAAGGCGGCAGAACTCGCGTTGGATTGTATGGACAAGGACAATGCGATAATAAGATCATTCCGCGATCGATTGGAGAAAGGACTTCTCGAGCGTGTCCCCCAAGTCTTCGTAATGGGTGATCCGGTGACGCGGTTGCCCAACACAACGAGCATTGCCTTTGAAGGCGTCGGTGGTGAAGCCATGCAGTTTCTGCTCAATCGCCATGGCATCGCCTGCTCCTCCGGAACCGCCTGTACCTCTCGTTCTTTATCGACGAGCCATGTTCTAAAAGCCATGGGTACTCCCCACAGGCAGGCGGTCGGAGCAGTCCGCTTCTCGTTGTCAGGCTATAACTGTGAAGAGGATATAGATCGGGTGTTGCAGGTGATACCCGCAGTTGTGAAAAAACTGCGTGAATCTCGTCCAGTATTTGCCGGGTAGACGCTCTGCCGGCACATACGATCGTTTCAGCGCTTGGGAATGTCCGAATACCCGTCACTGATGGCGTCTCGATCACAGCTCTTCCCAGGGTCATCATGGGGTGCAGGGCCGGGACCATGTGTTGGAACGAAAGCAGCTATTCCGCGGCCAGTAGGAGAATGCAATGTCTTATGATGATGCGACCTTTGCCCCTGATGGCACTGACATTCTGACTTGGCTGAAGGATTTGTCGGCCGCCGAGGAGTTCTTCGATGCCCTCGGCGTCACCTATGACCCAAAGGTGCTAAACACATCACGGCTCCACATAATGAAGCGCATGGGTCAGTATCTGGTCGCGGAGGACTTTTCCGATCTCCCCACAGGCACGGCCGCCACCCGTGCGCGCGCCGCACTCGAGCGCGCTTACAGGGACTTTGCAACTTCGTCGCCACTCAAACATCGTGTTTTCAAGGTGCTTGAGGATCGCGAGCCGACCAAAGCTGCTGCGCCGATCCAAGTCTTCGTACCATTGGAAGAACTCTTGCAGCCATCCGAAATCAGTGACTGCGGCGGGGTTGCGACACAGCGATGTCATCAGTCCGACAAAGTAGTCGCGGCTCCGGACGCGCTGGAATGAAGCGGTTAGCAGGTTGTAATAAAACTCGTTGGCACGTGGTGCATGGAAGGGTCGGAAGACCAAGGCGATCGAAACCTAGACAGATCATAATGCACATCGCTGATACCGAGTCGGCGCAGATGCGCGTCCATTGCTAATGCGTCGGTGCCTAAAGTGCCAACCCGATGCCGTCGGCCTGCTTCAGCGCTGGTCGCGGTCAGGGTTGCATGAGCCTGGGTCATGTCCATGATACGCATACAGCTCTGATCTCCCCACCGCCGCGGGGGGTCGTCGACCTGCTGTGCCGGCCGTTTGGCAGTGCGTGATTCGTCGACGCTTCTCTCTGACGCCGCTACGCCGTCGTCACGCTTTTGAGCGTATCCCGATGTTTCACTGAATGAATCGACTGGCGGAATCCGCAACTGAGCGGGCAAAAAGAGAGCGCTGTCCTTAGTGAAGAATTTTGCGGATGTCTACATTTCGGAGCGGCCGATTGGCCGGTTCGGGACTAAAGGTCGGCAAGTTGACAATGCATGCACTCTGAAAATGCACAAAATGACGACATTTTTAGGTTGGCACGGCGCTTGCTCGTTCACGGCATCATCCACGCCGGCAAGAGCGAGGCGGTGTAATTGGCAACTATGAGCAAAGGAATTAGCTATGGCGCGAGCTGACGTAGAGCGATTCGTCAACGATTTGGACAAAGGCAGGCTGCCTGCAAACCTCAAGCCAAGTGCCACGGGTCTTGCACCAATCGTAGCGATCGGAAAGAGTCTCGGCTACAACATAACGCTTGACGAAGTTCAAAACTACATCCGATTGGACAGCCGACGGAAGTCTACTGGCAAGAAGCTCGACGCGATGGCGAACAGCAAGCGTGGCTCGCGCGTTCCGGCCTTGCCGCGCTTTGTACAATCTACTGCCTTAGATAGTCCCGTTACGGATGGACTCACGCGGCCGTTGCATATGGCTGAAAAGGGCGCCGCCGTCGCCGCGGTCGTTCAACTTGTTGTAATTGTTGTTCATGTTTCAAGCTGATTTTTTTACCGGAGCGCATTGGCTTGGACGATCGGTGCGAAGAGAGCATGACAGCAAATATCATCGGGAACGAGACATGCGATCTGGCCTACAAGAAACGGCTTCAAGGGCTCACCTTAGAGCCTGACTCGAAAAGGTCTCAACAATATCCGTACCTTGCCAAGCGTCGTGTCAGGACCCGGATGTGGGCGATAGTGATCCAAGCCTCGGCTGATGCGATGGACTTCTCCCAATCCTTAGCCAATCGTCGGCATCTGCCAAGCCATGCGAAGGTGCGCTCCACGACCCAGCGCCGCGGCAGAACTTCGAAGCCCTTGGCCTTGTCGGTCCGCTTGACGATCTGGAGAGTGAAGGCAGCGATCTTTTGGAGTGCGCCCTTCAGCTTCGGTCCGGCATAACCACCGTCGGCGAAGATATGTCTCAGCCACGGCCAGCGCTTGAGAATGGTTTTGAGGACGGCAGGTGCGCCGTCGCGATCTTGGATATCGGCGCTGTGAACCCTGAGGCCGACCATCAACCCGAGCGTGTCGACGACGATATGACGCTTCCGTCCCTTGATCTTCTTGCCCGCGTCATAGCCCGAAATTCCGCCGCTTTCCGTGGTTTTCACGCTTTGACTGTCAATCACGCCAGCAGATGGCGAGGCTTCCCGGCCTTCCAATTCGCGCGCCTCCATCACAAGATGATGGTTGATCCGACCCCATAACCCTGTCGCTCGCCATTCGTAGAAATAGGACTGGACAGTTGTAAAAGGCGGAAAATCCTTGGGCATCATCCGCCACTGGCACCCCGTCGTGGCGATGTAAAGCAACGCATTCACGACCTCGCGAAGATCGGTGCTGCGCGGCCTGCCCAACCGCCGCGGTCCAGGCAGGCAAGGCGAGATCAATCCCCATTCCCGGTCCGTCAGATCGCTTGCATACCGCCTTGCGCGTCGGGCATATTGCCGACGGGTGAAATCAGTCCAGCCCATTGTGGTCTCCGTTCGTCCTAAGCAAACAAACAGAATCACAACTGGCTGATTTCACTCAACTCTTTTTCGGTCAGGCTCTTATAAAGGCGAGTATTGGCGCCAGATCTTTAACCGGCGCACGCCGGAGCAACGGCGCACCTTGTCGCACATCAAGCGTTTCATGGAACGGCTGGCTGGTGACATAAAGTTCCGCACCGCGGTTTCGGAGAGCGCCGACGCCCCTCGCGCGGTAACAGAGCGCTATGGCATTGAAGTTGACCCACTGGAGATACTGCCGCTCTGGCGCGATGATCATCTTACTTACCGCTACAAGCCGGAGTCTGCACCATGGCCGCTGTCGATAATGTGGGACGAGTACATGCGCGACATGTTGCGCCATCGCGACCTCCTGCGCGACCATGGCGATATGTCAATGACCAACCCTCGCTTTCATGCCTGGCGCGAGCGCCAAATTCGGCGTTGTAATGACGAATTGGGCGGATCAGCACCGTCGATCACACACCCCATCATCGCTTTCGAGCTGAGGGAAGGGTGCACCGTCGGTTGCTGGTTCTGCGGCCTCTCGGCCGCTCCGTTCAAAGGCTATTACGAGTATAGCAAACAGCATGCAGAGCTTTGGCGCGGCGTGGTTGGTGTCGCGAGCGAGGTGTTTGGCCCGGCAGCTCGTACTGGGTTCTGCTACTGGGCCACAGAGCCAATGGACAACCCGCAGTACGACCGCTTTCTCTTCGACTACTATCAGATCACGGGCGCATTGCCGCAAACAACGACGGCCGCCCCGCTCAAGGATGAGGCACTCACCAGGCGCGTGCTCGGCCTCTTCAATCTTTATGGCACTACGATGAATCGCTTCTCTGTGCTCAGCACGGCACATCTCAATCAGATCCACAGGGCGTTTTCGCCTGAAGAACTGACAGGGGTCGAACTCATCATGCAGGGCAAGGACGCCCCGACCGCAAAGGCTTTCACGGGGCGTGCGCGCAAGCGGAAGGAGAAACTCAGTGCGAGGCAAGAGGCAATCGCCTTGACGGAGCGCAATCACACGACGATCGCCTGTGTTTCCGGCTTCCTCGTAAATATGCCGCAGAGACGTTTGCAACTAGTGACGCCGGTACCGGGTAGCGAACGCTGGCCCCTCGGGTATCGCATAGTGGGTCAACGGTCATTCAGGACGCCTGACGAGTTCCGGGACGGGCTCAAGAGCATGATTGATCAACATATGCTCGAGAGCCCAGCCCCCGACCTGCCGATCCGCTTTCGCAGGGACCTGGAGTACACAGCGGGAGACCGCTGCTTCCATCTCCGCTCGCGAAGCATGGAACACCGGGTGCTCGACTACGCTCCGATCTCGGTTGGCCATCTAATCGCGTGCGGCAACTTTACAGCCTCGGAGTTGGTTATGCGGGCCTCGACGGATGGAATGAGCGTACTTGCAGTCGCCGACCTGCTCGATCAGTTATACGCGGCCGGCGTGATCGAAGAGGACCTCGGTGACCGCTATGCTTGGCAGACCAGCGACGGCATGAAAGACCGCATTGAAGAAGCTCAAGGATAGCGGCAGGCGGGTTCCTTTACCTATCGGGACCACTGCAAATGGCACGGGCGGGTGCCACAGGAAAACCTTCAGCCGCCGATCCGGGACGATCCGCCACCCGAACCCGCGCGATCGTGCTGCAACATGCCAGATCACGGTGAAGAGAAGAAGCTCAATCCGTGACCAATTGAGCACTTATAGACCAGGCTCGTTCCTTTTCGCTCGTAACTGGGCACATTGAAGACGACCATGGTGAATTCGGCGCCACCGTCCGGCCGGATCCGGTAACGAAGAAACTGGACAACCGGCTTACCGTCACGATCTATGGTAAAATGCTGATCTGCAAAAGCGAGGGTGCCGTCAGATGTGATCCTATAGCCGTCTATGCTAACGCCTCCACGCGTCTTGGTCGACGGTGTATCGGCAGTCGCCGGAGTGCACATGCCTAAATCGACCGTCACACTCACCGGTTTGCCGGTAGTCAGCGCGCGTTCAAGCTCGCCAGTGCATGACTATCGCCGGCGGCATTGGCAGCTGTAGCAAACAGTATCCCGAATAAGGTTGCAACGATATGTTTCACAGGTGGTCCTCTTTAGAGCGACTATACGGTTGACACGGCCCCTGCGGGCGAACCGGGGCTCGGCGGTTTCAAACAGGGCGCGGGTGGATTCATGGTGAGAGTGCGGCTTCGGACCGGAGCAGTTTGCCGACAGCCCATACCACTCGATGCGGCAGCCGTGTGTGGAGAAGGCTCCGCGTCTACTGCTATCCTTGTCCCAATTGAATTCAACCCAAAATGCCACGCTATTCTAATGGGAAATCTCAGCTGCAGCGCGACAACCAAGATGAGACGAAGCGTCAATCAAGATGAGACTCGGCAGCAGCGGTGGAACGCAGAGAGGGCGTAGCCCGAACGGAGTTCTACCGCTGCTGCCGCGCCGATTCATCTGGTGATTGCGGTTCGACCGGTACGTTGGGTTCTTCGAAGAACGGGGAACCACCTTTGTGCCAGGTCGTCACATAACCGATCATCAGATGAGGCTTTTCATGAAGTTACGACAAGAGCACAGGGTTGAGGTCGCCGCCGCGAAGGCGTCGCTCAGCAGAGCAACGGCCTATCGCATCGAGAAGAACGCGCAACTGCCATCACAAGTGAAGAAGCCGCGCGGCCGTCGGCGTCCCGATCCACTCGCCGACATCTTCGATGCCGAGGTCGTGCCGCTGCTGAAGGCGGCACCTGGCATTCGTCCGGTCGCCGTCTTCGATGAGATGTTGCGCCGCCATCCTGAGCTCAGCGAAGGCGTTCGCCGGACAATGGAACGGCGGATCCGTGCCTGGCGGGCCATCAATGGCGACGAGCAGGAAGTCATCTTTCGCCAGGTTCATGAGCCCGGCCGACTGGGGCTTTCCGACTTCACCAACATGAACGAACTGGGGATCACGATCGCAGGCCAGCCGCTCGATCACCTGCTTTATCACTTCCGGCTCGCCTATTCCGGCTTCGAACACGCCCACGTCGTCCTCGGTGGCGAAAGCTTCGTGGCGCTGGCCGAAGGGCTGCAGAACGCTCTCTGGTTCCTCGGCGGCGCGCCGCTTTACCATCGCAGCGACAGCCTGTCGGCGGCCTTCCGCAATCTCGATGCCGATGCCAAGGAGGACCAGACGCGGCGCTACGCAGAGCTTTGCGCGCACTACCGAATGACGCCGACCCGCAACAACAAGGGCATTGCCCACGAGAACGGTGCGATTGAGAGCCCGCATGGCCACCTCAAGAATGCGATCCGCGATGCCCTGCTGCTGCGCGGCACCCGTGACTTCGACGATCTCGATGGCTATCGCGGCTTCATCGATGAGATCGTCAGCCGGCGTAATGCCCGCTATGGCAAGCGCATCGACGCCGAGCGGGCGGCGCTGCAGCCGTTGCCGGGAACGCGCACCAGCGATTTTGAGGAGGTTGTCGTGCGGGTCTCGCGCAGCGGCGGCTTCACCTTGCGCAAGGTCTTTTACACCGTGCCATCACGGCTCATCGGGCACCGGCTGCGCGTGCGCCTTTACGACGAGCGTCTTGACCTCTTTATCGGCGGCACGCATCTGATGACCCTCCAAAGAGGGCGTGCACATGCCAGCGGCAAGCACGACCAGGTGGTCGATTATCGGCATGTCATCCATTCGCTGCGCAAAAAGCCGATGGCGCTCCTTCAGCTTGTCTATCGCGACAAGCTGTTTCCGCGGCAGGAATACCGAAGGGCCTTCGAGACCCTGCTCGACCGGCTTTCCGACAAGCAGGCCTGCAAGATCACCGTCGAGCTCCTGGCCTTGGCCCACGATCGGGGCTGCGAGCGGGAACTGGCAGAGCGGCTCGCTAAAACACTCGATGCGGGCGAACTGCCGGACATCATCGCGCTGAGGACTTTCTTCGCGCCCGATCCGGCACAGTTGCCCACCGTCAACGTTCGTCTCGCCTCCCTCCAGGGCTATGAGGCCCTGATCGACGCGCGTCATCTGGAGGACGCCGCATGAGAAACGCCCCTGCCATCGACGCCGCCACGCTCAGCACGCTGCTCAATGAACTCCGCCTGCCGGCCATCAAGGTCCTTTGGCCGGACTTTGCCGAACGGGCCGACAAGGAAGGCTGGCCAGCGGCCCGGTTCCTGTCGGTGATCGCCGAACACGAACTGGCCGAACGCGATCGCCGCCGCATCGAACGCCATCTCGCCGAGGCCCGATTGCCACCGGGAAAGACGCTCGACAGCTTTGCTTTCGACGCCGTGCCGATGGTCTCCAAGGCACAGGTCATGGCGATCGCCGCCGGCGATAGCTGGCTCGCCAAGGGAGCGAACATCCTCTTGTTCGGCCCGCCCGGTGGCGGCAAGAGCCATCTCGCCGCCGCAATCGGCCTCGCGCTCATCGAGAACGGTTGGCGGGTGCTGTTCATGCGTACGACCGAGCTCGTTCAGAAGCTGCAGGTGGCACGTCGTGAACTCCAGCTCGAATCCGCCATCGCCAAGCTCGACAAGTTCGATCTGCTCATCCTCGACGATCTCGCCTATGTGACCAAGGACCAGGCGGAAACGAGCGTGCTCTTCGAGCTCATCTCCGCGCGCTACGAGCGGCGATCGATCATGATCACCGCCAACCAGCCCTTCGGCGAATGGAACAGGGTCTTCCCCGATCCCGCCATGACACTCGCCGCCGTCGATCGTCTCGTCCACCACGCGACCATCTTTGAGATGAATGTCGAAAGCTACCGGCGTCGATCCGCGATGGAAGCCAAACGCCAGCGCGGCAGGCCGGCTTCCTTCGCGACAATCAGAAACGCCGCCGAGATCGACGCTGCGCGACAATCAGAAACCAACGAAGCCCTTGCCAGCGACAATCACGATGATACCGTCGCCGACAACCGCGACACCAGAATCTCATCCAGATTGTCGCGCTGATCTCAGCCAGATTGTCGCTCTACACTCAGCAGATATGTAAAATCGCTTATTTGGATGGAGGCTATTGAGGAGATGGAAGAGTGGTCGCACGCAGGTGCAAGCCTATCGGCGCTGTCACTATCGCCTGCGGGTGCGGGGGTGCCGGAAAGAGAGACGATGAGCAGTTACCCGCTGGCGAGCGGTGGACAAGGAGGAGACCGATCCGCCACTACGAAACAGCGAACGCGTTCGTCGCGCATCCAGGCAACGTAGCGGTGGAGTTGCGCCTGGCACGACAATTATGGCAGTGGGCTCACGCCACCAGCCAAGCAACTTCGGCCAGGGGTCGCGCGACCGACGTGCAGCGGTAGCCGCGCGGCGAGGCTTTTGGCTAGGCTGAAGAGGATAGGTCAGCATGGCCACATATGTCTGGCCGCAAGCTAACCTTAGTAGCCGACCGCTTGAAGGATGCCCGCTTGTCTCACTGAGCTGATGATGGACGGGCACCAAGTGTTAGACTGCATTCAATAGCTGACGGCTGCCGCACACACTGGCAGCGAAGACGTCGCTTTGACAGACGTCTGACTTCGTCAGGCTGCAGCGCGACATATGTGGAACGACCCGCTTGGCAAGGGCATTTTTCAGCGATTCATCCCGCGGGAACGGTGCGGTCATATGTCCGGCCTATCAGCGCGGTTCTGTGGACCGCTGGCCTCGATGAAATCCGCGAAACGAGTGACTGATCAACCAAACGCGCTCGAAGCGCAATGGCGCGCTGGCCTCTCTCGCCTCGGGATTTCGTCCCGTTGTGGAATCATCGCTTGTTTGTGCACCTTGCCACTGGCGGCTACCGTGCCGCGCAGTTCGTGATGTTCGTTGTCAGCTTATGAGCTGGCCGCACTGCTCTCGAGACCGCGATATGTTCCGCCCTTGGTCAGGAGCGCCCAGATGATCCGCGCCATTTTGTTGGCGAGCGCGATCGCAACGACCTTGAAAGGCCGTCGCGCTAACAGTGCGACTAGCCACCGTGGGGCTTTGTGGTTGCCTCTTGCATGTCGCAGGACCGAGGTTGCACCGGCGACGAGCAGAGTGCGAAGCTCGGGATTGCCCATCTTCGATATTTTGCCCAATCGCTCCTTGCCTCCGCTCGAATGGGATCTCGGCGTTAATCCCAGCCATGCGGCGAAATGGCGCCCGGATTTGAACCCACCCGGGTCTGGGACAAGCGCCTTGATGGAGGCCGACGTAATGGCTCCGACGCCAGGGATTGTGGCCAGCCGCCGCATGTCTTCGTCATGCTTCACTTCGGCGACAAGCTCTCGCTCGAGTTTGTTGATCTGCAGCGCCAGTGCGTCGATTTGATCCGCAATTGCCGTCAAAGCGAAGCGGGCCGCGTTCGGGAGACGCGCATCGGTTTCATCACGCACGATCGCGATCAGGCTTGCAATTTTCGCCGTGCCGATGCCGGCAATGATCCCCAGTTCGGACAGGTGAGCACGTAGCGCGTTGATCGTCTGAGTTTGCTGACGAACCAGAAGGGCGCGTGTCTTCAAGACCATCGCCGCCGCCTGCTGTTCGGGGGATTTCACCGGAACGAAGCGCATCGTCTTGCGCGTCACTGCCTCACTAATCGCCTCAGCGTCGGCTGCATCCGTCGTCCCCCGTTTGACGAACGGTTTGACATAGGCCGGCGGAATCAAACGTACCTCGTGGCCGAGTGCGCCGATCTCCCGCGCCCAGTAGTGCGAACCGCTGCAGGCTTCGATACCAACCAAACATGCCGTGCCGTCACGGCTCATCGGGCACCGGCTGCGCGTGCGCCTTTACGACGAGCGTCTTGACCTCTTTATCGGCGGCACGCATCTGATGACTCCGCGGCTCGTTCACGGATTCGCGGTATCACACCTGGGTCTGTTTCGAATTCATCGACAAAACTGGCGTCAGCCGCTACGTCCGCTTCCGGCTGATCAACGCCGACCGCGGCCCCGATCGCGGCCTGCCGCGCCCCGAATTCAAGGCTAACGGCCATCCATCCATGGACGCTGAGGCTGACGACGATCGGGCTCCCGACTTCCTGCGCAAGGATTTCATTCACCGCGTCAGGCGCAGTGACGTGCGCTACATCCTGCAGGCGCAGCTGCGTGACACGCCGCCGCCGCCGGTCGGCAATCACGAGCTGTTCGACCCGTCCCAGCCGTGGAACGAATACTGGTTCCCCTGGGTGGACATGTTCGAAATTCGCCTTAACGAGGTCATCGACGACCAGGCGGCCGTGAGCCGGCTGGAGATGAATCCAAACCGGAGCCCGGAATGCATTCGCATTCCTTTGGCGACCAGTCCAGATGATTACGCATCGCTCGGTCACGCACGCGCAATCGTCTATCCGGGCGCGCGAGCGGCGCGGGCGGCAGTGCCGCCGCCCCAGAATAATTAGAGGACCACGCCGCACTGGAAGGGGCGCTTTCAAGCTTTGGGGGTAAAGACGCATGAAACGCAAGTCGCGATTTTGGCCTATCCTGCTCGGGTTCACCGTGCTGGTCGCAGCCGGCCTCTATTATGTGGTTCGGATGTTTAGCGTCGATCTTCCTGACTATCCGAAGGTGGACAAGGTCACCTGGCTCGAGCAGAACTGGTCACAATCACAACGCGGTTGGATGCACCATGCCGACCAGGGCACGGTGACCTTCTCGATGCCCTACGAATGGCTGGCGGCGTTGGAGCAGCCCACCTTCACGCTGACAGCCGGGCCGCCCTTCCTGTCCAGCGATTATCTCGACCGCTTCGGCTTCATTACGGCGGATTCATCCGGCCTTCCGGTCGGCTTTGCCCATGGCGGCGATCTTGTCGATCCCAAAACCGCCCAACCGTGGGTCAACCCAGCGACCGGCAGGCCGCTCACCACCGTCGGGCTCACCTGTGCGGCATGCCACACCGGTCGCTTCACTTACAAGGGTACTGCCGTGATGGTCGATGGCGGCCCGGCACTCACCGATCTTGGAAAATTCCGCAAGGCTTCAGGATTGGCCTTGTTCTTCACCCGCTATGCGCCTTTCCGTTTCGACCGCTTCGCCACGGCAGTGCTCGGGCCGCAGGCGGATGAAAAAGCCAGGGCCGTGCTCAAGAAACAGCTCGACAAGGTGCTTGCGGGTGGCAGGATCGAAGTCGATCTCGAAAAGAAGGTGGCCGAAAAAAGTATCGAAGAGGGGTTCGGCCGGTTGGATGCACTCAACCGGATCGGCAACCAGGTCTTCTCGCTCGACCTTGAGCGGCCGGAGAACTACGTCGCTCAATCCGCGCCAGTCGCTTTCCCACATATCTGGGACACGTCCTGGTTCGATTGGGTCCAATACAATGCCTCGATCATGCAGCCGATGGTGCGCAATGCGGGCGAAGCGTTGGGGGTCCGCGCCTTCATCAATCTCACCAAGTCGGAGCAGCCACTCTTTGCCTCGACGGTGAAGGTCGACACGATTTTCGAGATCGAGCAGCAGTTGGCCGGCAAGCAACCGACGGCAGAGAACGGCTTCACCGGCCTGCGTCCCCCGCGTTGGCCTTCCAACCTGTTCGGTTCGATCGATACCAAACTCGCAACCGAGGGCGCCGCAGTTTACGCCGACCGGTGCCAGGGCTGCCACCTGCCACCGGTCGGCAGTGAGGGCTTTTGGGAGCAGAAGCACTGGACGAACGAGAATTCGGCCGGCGAGCGCTATCTCCGCGTGCCCATCATCAACGTCGAGAATATCGGCACGGATCCGGCCCAGGCCCAAAGCATGGCGGAGCGCAAGGTCAAGCTTCCCTCCGAGCTCGGCATCGACACCGACTCGTTCGGCAGCGCGCTCGGCGCGCTCGTCGCAAAGACAGCCGCTCGCTGGTACGACAACCAGACCCCGCCGGTGCCGGCCGAGCAACGGGGGATCATGAATGGCAATCGCCAGAACGGCATCCAGGCGCCGCTTGCCTACAAGGGACGGCCGCTCGACGGCATCTGGGCGACGCCGCCCTTCCTGCACAACGGCTCGGTGCCGACCATCGATGCCCTGCTTTCCCCGGCCGGCGAACGGCCGAAGACGTTCTGGCTCGGCAATCGCGAATACGACCCGGACAAGCTTGGCTATCTAACGGACGAATTGAAGGGTGGCTTCAAGTTCGACACCGCAAAGCCGGGCAACAGCAATGCCGGTCACGAATTCAGCGACACCCCCGGCCCGGGCGTGATCGGCCCGGCGCTGAAGCCGGATGAGAAGGCGGCGCTCATTGCATACCTGAAGACATTGTAGGCAGCCGGCGGCAGCCGTGCACGAACGTCATGGCGCCCGCCGGGATCAATGCGGCGCCGCTCAACTGAGGGAACAGTGATGACCGACGGCTCCAAACCGACCTTCGAAATCGGCATTGCGATGTCGGGCGCGATTTCGGCGGGCGCCTATTCGGCCGGAGTCTTCGACTTTTTGATCCAGGCACTCGACGCATGGGAAAAGGCAAAGGCGGAGGGGGCCCCCGACTTGCCGGAATACGACGTTCGCCTGAAGGCGCTCTCCGGGGCCTCTGCTGGCGCGATCACCGCCGCCATTGGCGTGATCGCCGCCGGCGGCCGCGAGGCTCCCGCGACCTTCCCAAGTCCCGCCCCCGGCAGCCAGAACATCCGCTTCACTCTCGGACGTCTTTACCGGTCCTGGGTGACCCGCCCGACGCTGGTTTCCCCCGACGGCTCACCCGACCTGCTGTCGCTCAAAGACCTGGCGGGCGGGCGGCCCGTCATCTCGGTTTTAAACGCCAACGTGTTGACCGCGATTGGGGCTGAGGCGTTGGAGGCGACGGGTACCCTCAGCCCACGCCCCTATGTCGCCAGTTCGCTCCATTTCTACATGATGCTGTCGAACTTGCGCGGCGTGCCTTACGCGATCCACTTCAGCGGCGGTCAATACAACATGATGACGCACGCCGACCGCGTGCACTACGTGGTCGAGGGCATCGGCACGTGGAAGCCGTCCCCCAGCCCCTTCGCCGACACAGATTCGGGCACGTCGATCGCGGCCACGTCACTGTTCGGCGCAACGGGCGCGTCGACGCGCCCGCCGGAATGGCTTGCCTTCGCCAATGCCGCCCTCGCCTCCGGCGCCTTCCCGATTGGCCTTTCACCGCGCGTGATAGCGACGGCCACCTCGCAATATGCAAAGGCGAAGTTTCCGATTTCCGAGGATCAATCAGAGCTCAAACCAATACCCACGTGGCCGGACGCGTGGCATGTCCCGTCGTCGCAAGACTATCCCTTTTCGTTCGTCTCTGTCGATGGTGGCCTCATCAACAACGACCCGTTCGAATATGTCCGCTTCACCCTGATGAAGGACCCGCCCCGGCCCAATGAACGGAACGCCGAAAAGACCGATCGAGCCGTTATCATGATCGCGCCCTTTCCCGAGGGGCCACCTTTTCTCGGCGATGGCGAACCGCCGCTCGGGGTGCTCAGCATTGCCAGGCGCGTGGTGACGGCGCTCCGCCAGCAGGTACGCTTCAAGCCTGATCAGTTGCTCGCCGTCGCCGCCGAAGGCACCCACAGCCGGTTCATGATCTCGCCACACCGCGTGCCGCCTAGTACGCCCGGCGGCGAGGAGCGGGAGGAGACCTTCTCGATCGCAAGCGGTTTGCTCGGCGGCTTCGGCGGTTTCGTCCTGGAGGCGTTCCGCGACCACGACTACCAGCTCGGCCGCCGTAACTGCCAATATTTCTTGATGCGCCATCTCACCATCGACAAGAACCATCAGACGCTACACGGGCCGGAGGGCGCAGCCGAACGGCGAAACGCGGTGATCAGCAAGACCCTTTCGGACGGCAGCATGCATGACTATGTACCGATCATTCCCCTCGTCGGCGATGCCCTGCCGGAGGTGCCCTATCCTCGCTGGGCGCGAATAGACGAAAACGCCTTCGCATTGCTGGTCAAACGCATCGAGGCGCGACTGGTCGCCGTCGCGCGGCGTCTTGTCAGCACCGAGACGACGAGCGCTCGCATGAAGCTCGGGCTGAACTTCCTGCTGCTCGTCGGCCGGAATAGGATCGTCGACTATATCCGCCTGACACTTCTGCAGGAGCTGGTGATGCGCGACCAGATCGAAGGCTGGCCTCTCCCGGCGGCCGACTTACGGCCGGACTTTGTGCGCGCCGTCCTCGCGGCTCTTCTCGATCCCGCTTTCGACTTGCGCACAGAAGCAGGCATCGCCCGCACCACCAAACTTGATACCTCTCTGGTCCGAGAAATTCTCAGTACCCTCGCCGGCGCCGCGGGTGCGAACTGCCAGGTGTGGCTTGCGCCGTGGACCCGGACCGACGAGCCTTTGCTCTACACCCTGGTTTCACGCCGTCCCTCCTTCCTTGCCACATTACTGCAAGGTCGGACCCCTGCGCGATTATTCGCAAAGCCTGTCGTAGATCGGAAATAGCAAAGACTCGTGCGCTGCGAACTTCAGCAGCCAACTGAGACTTTCCGCTAGAGCATCGGACATTTAATCGGACGCATATCCAGCTTCCTTGAGGTAGTTCCAGCAATCGGTTCTGTTGAAGAGGTCGCAGATGTTGCCGATTGCCTTCCAGAGTGCGTCGAAGGTTCTGGCTGCGGCGGCGCGCAGGTGCGCCTTGAGTTTGGCGAAGGCCATCTCGATAGGGTTGAGGTCCGGACTGTAGGGCGGCAGGAACAGGAACCAGGCGCCCCTGTCTCTGAGGCATTCTGCGGCGCGTGCGCTCTTGTGGAAGGCGAGGTTGTCGAGGATGACGACGTCGCCCTTGGCAAGGGTCGGCGCGAGCTGGGTTTCGACCCAGGTGTCGAAGGCCGGCCGGTTGATCGCCTTCTCGATCACCCAGGGGGCGGTGATGCCATGGCAGCGCAGCCCGGCGATGAAGGTCTGCGTTTTCCAGTGGCCGAACGGCGCATCGGCGATGAGCCTCGTGCCGCGCAGGCTGCGGCCGCGCAGCCGCACCATCTTGGTGTTCACCGAGGTCTCGTCGACGAAGACGAGGCGATGGGGCTCGAGCCGCATCCTCGGCTGGCGCAGCTCGATCCAGACGCGCCGCTCAGCCCGGATCGCCGCGCGTGCGCGCTCCGACGCCATCAGGACTTTTTTTATATGTGAAGCCGCGCCGACACAGGAAACGGGAAAGCTCGGCCGGGGCGGCCTTCATGCCTCGTTCCGCCGAAAGCCGGGCCGCCAGTTCCGGCATGGTGATGTCCGGCTTTGCTTCAACCGCCGCGACCAGGAAAGCCTCGAAAGCCACAAGCCGACCGCCCGGCGGGCGGCCCTGACGGACCGGCGCCGCCGTCCCATGCCGCTCAACGCGCTGCATCAGCTTGACTGCAAAACTCTCACTGACCCCGAAATGGCGCGCCGCAGCACGCCGAGAATGCCCCGCCTCGACAAACCCAACAACGCGATCACGAAGATCCGACGAATAGCTCTTGCCCATGATCCACCTCCCATCACGGTGAATCACAAATCTCCGCAAAAGGGAATCGGGAGGGTTCTGTGAGGTCGCGCAGGGATGGGCTGGCGAACTGACGCCGGGCGCGACCTCATTGAAGCCGGATTGAACTGGCCCGCTGACGCTGGCACGGCGCTATGGATTTAGTGCTGCGGCGTTTGATCTTGGCGCGCCGATATTGATGGCGCGCGCCGCTGCGGCGGGGGCAATGGCCCGGTGCGGCGGCGTCCGGCGCTGGTGTTGTGGGGAACACTGGGGTCTTGAGCGCGGCTTTGGCAGCGCCAGAACCGCAGCGGGATGACGCAGGGGGCACAGATCCGCATCGCACCGACCTGGGCTGATACGGCAAGGCTGTCGGGACCAATGGGCGCGGCGGCAGGCACTCATGACGTGTCGGGCCATGCCCGCGCCCGCGGCAGCCTGGCGGTGATGCGCAGGATGCCGCCGCAGCAGGGACAGACGGAGGGATCGAAGCGGTCGCGCTGGTGCCCGGACTGACTGCCTTCGGCCCGGCGGCGTTGCGGCGGGGCATCGGCCAGCAACCGCCTGATGACGGCGAGGCGGGCGCGGCGGATGCCGTTGGCGAGGAAGCCGTAGTGGCGGATGCGGTGGAAGCCGTCGGGCAGGCAGTGGAGCAGGAAGCGGCGGATGAACTCGTGCGGCGCCAGCGTCATCGAGCGCGGTGCATTGCCATGGCGGTAGTCGCGCCAGCGGAAGGTCACGCCGGTGTCGTCGGCGCTGACGAGGCGGCTGTTGGCGATGGCGACGCGATGGGTGTAGCGGCCGAGATAGGCGAGCACCCGTTCGGGCGATCCGAACGGCGGCTTGGCATAGACGACCCAGCGCTTCTTGCGCAGCGGACGCAGCGCCCGGGCCAAGGCATTGCCGTCGCCAAGCGGTTCAAGGGCGCCGAAGAAACGCAGGCCTCCGGCCGTCTGCGCCGCCTGCAAACGCTCGAGGAACAGGCGGCGGAACAGCCGGGAGAGCACCCGGACCGGCAGGAAGAAACGGCGGCGGCGACAGGCGATCCAGCGTCCGCCATCGGCGGCCAGCACGCCGCCGGGGACGAGGCAGTGGAGGTGCGGGTGATGGGTCAGCGTCTGCCCCCAGGTGTGGAGGATGGCGAGGAAGCCGAGTTCGCCGCCGAGATGCCGGGGATCGGCGGCAATGGTCTTGAGCGTCTCGGCGGCCGCCTCGAACAGGATCGCATAGAGCTGCCGCTTGTTCTGATAGGCGATCGCGGCGATCTCGGCCGGTACGGTGAACACGACATGGAAGTACGGTACCGGCAACAGATCGGCCTGGCGGTCGGTAAGCCAGCGATCGCGCGTGGCACCCTGGCATTTGGGGCAATGGCGGTTGCGGCAGGAGTTGTAGGCGACGCGGCTCAAGGCGCAGTCGTCGCAGGTCTCGACATGGCCGCCGAGCGCCGCCGTCCGGCACAGCGCGATCGCCGCCATGACGCGGCGTTCCCCCCGGCCGAGATGACCGTCATGGGTACGACGATAAGCGGGGCCATGGCGGCGGAAGATATCCGCCACCTCCAGCGCCGGTCGCATGGCGCGATCTCAGACCGGCGGCACGACCTCGAGGCGCAGCCGGTCGAGCGGGCTCTCGGTCCGGGCGATCGTCGTTGTCGCCACCTGGGTGTAGTGCGCCGTCGTCGACAGGTGGGTGTGTCCGAGCAGCACCTGAATGATGCGGATATCGACGCCGCTCTCGAGCAGATGGGTGGCAAAGCTGTGCCGCAGCGTGTGCACGCTGACCCGCTTGGTCAATCCCGCCGCCTTGGTCGCCGACCGGCAGGCGGCATAAAGCACCTGCACATCGATCGGCTTGTCGCCCCGTCCGGGAAACAGCCAATCCTTGGGGCGCGCCAGCCGCCAATAGGTGCGCAGGATGCCAAGCAGCTGCGGCGACAGCATCACCGTGCGATCCTTGGCGCCCTTGCCGTGACGGACCTGGATCACCATGCGCTGGCTGTCGATGTCGGCCACCTTCAGGCTCACCGCCTCCGAGGCGCGCAGTCCGGCGGCATAGGCGGTCGTCAGCGCCGTGCGCGCCTTCAAGGACGGCACCGCTTCGAGAAACCGCACGACCTCGTCGGCGCTCAAGATCGCCGGCAGCTTGCGCGGCGTGCGCGCATAGGCAATTCGCTCGGGAAGCTCCGCCCGGTCCAGCGTCACGCCGTAAAAGAACCGCAGCGCGCAAACCGTCTGGTTGAGCGCCGGCCAGGAGACGCCCTGCGACACCAGGTACACCTGGAAAGCGCGCACATCCTCCAGCCCCAGCCGATCCGGCGAGCGGCCGAAATAACGGCTGAACTTTGTCACTGCATGCAGGTAGGATCGTTGCGTGGCCGGCGACAGGTTGCGGAGCGTCATGTCGTCGATCATGCGGCGGCGCAGCGGGTTCACCGCTGCCGGGGCGTCGGTCATCGGTCGGTCTCCTGGTCAAGGGTTGGTTCTCAACACCCCAACATCCCATCAGGAGACCGCGCCTCCAAACCCGACCTATCCCGCGTCAGCGGGTTAGTTCAATCCTTCGATTCCGGATTTCAATCCGATGCTCTAGTTGACGAAGCCTAACTTGGCCGCCGGTTGAAGCGATGATCTCCTTCTCAAGATCGTATAGTGCTGTCGGTCTTGAAAGACGGTCCCTCTTCCTCGCGTCCTCCATCGACGACTTGCACCGTTACTTGGTGATCTCATCACCACCGGCAGGCCGCTGATCACGAAGTGTTTGCTGGGGGTGAGCTTCGTCGGCGATCGCCATGAGTTCATCAAGCGTTAACGCATCACCAGAACGCTCCTTGAGATCGATGGTCGCCTTGATCGCCTTCAATTCGCCTGCGCTCGACTGATCGGCCAATTCCCCAGGCAACTGCACGAACGCGGCGTCCTTTCCTGTCATCTGGATGCAGTTCTTCCCAGCCGCACACTTCTCTCCGGGAACGAGATAGCCCCAGCGTGGACCAAAGGCATAGACGGCGTAGAACAGCAATTTCGCTTTCGGTTTCTCCAAGCCGCTGGCCAGCATGGCGTCATAGAAGACGCGATGCGTCTCTTTCCAAGTTCGAACGTGCCTGTCGCAGTACATGGATGACGGCTGCACGAATATAGCCGTCTTCCCATGGGGAACCGACAAACGGTTGCAATAGCGGCGGAATCGAAGCGCCGTCAGTCTTCGTCTCCTTGTTGGTCTGCCAACCCACTCCGTTCAAATCGACATATCCGAAATCTGCCTTGAGCAGCTTATGGCTTGCGTCACCGGGAATGTCGACAAGTCCGAAACTGCCGGTAAAGCAATTCCGGTCTTTGTTGGACTGGCAGAAATTAACCGCCAAAGTGCTGCTGGCACTGACTGCAACGCCAACCGCTGCAAGAAGCATTGCAACCATAGTTTTCATGAAAGCCCCTTCCATTTGAACGCGAGATTAGCAACTTTGCGTCTACAATCAACGCTAAATGGTATCGGATAAACTCGCTCCATGAAGATTGCGCGGCTCGGCTGAACAAGCGCGTTGCATTTCATTACTTGGCTGGCGGCCTTCCGGAAATAAAGCCCCACAGCGAGGATTTCCGCAACCTGGTGCTCGACCTGGTGCGTGAGCATTACCTGGATTTCGGACCGACGCTGGCGGCCGAGAAGCTGATCGAACGCCACCGGCTTGCCGGTATCCCCACGGTGACGGCCGTCTTGTGATGTGATGCCGAACATTGGAAGTCCTGGTGGTAGCACTGGGAGTAGTCCTATGACGAAGCAGCATATTGAGGTGATCACGTCGGTCGAGCGTCGCCGGCATTGGTCTCGCGAAGAGAAAGAACGGCTGGTAGCGGCGGCGTTAGAGCCTGGAACCGTTGTTTCGGATGTGGCGCGCTCGGCCGGGATTCATGTCAGTCAGCTATTCCGGTGGCGCAAAGAGCTCTGCCAAATGTCAGCGCCGTCCGTGCCTCCATTCATTCCGATTGAGGTCGTCGCGGCGTTGCCAGCGCCTGATCCTTTGGAGACGACACCGGCACCACGGGCGCGCAAGAAGCCAAGTATCGTGACGATCGAGCTTGGCCGCGGCCGGCGCATTCGAGTGGAGAGTGATGTTGACACCGAAGCTCTGGGCCGCATCCTCGATGTCGTGGAACGGCGATGATCCCGGTTCCGAGCGGCGTAAAGGTCTGGCTGGCGACGGGCTATACGGACATGCGGAGGGGATTTCCTGGCCTGTCGCTGATGGTGCAGGAGACACTGAAGCGTGATCCGCATAGCGGCCATTTGTTCTGCTTCCGCGGCAGGAAGGGCGGCCTAATCAAGGTGATCTGGCACGACGGCCAGGGTGCCTGCCTGTTCACGAAGAAGCTTGAGCGCGGCCGCTTTATCTGGCCGTCAGCGGCCGACGGCACGGTGGTGATCACGCCGGCGCAGCTCGGCTATCTGCTCGAAGGAATCGACTGGCGAATGCCGCAAAAAACCTGGCGTCCGAGCTCTGCTGGATAGTGGAAATGGCTGGAAAGGTCGGAGCGAATATGATTCCATCTCGCCATGACCGATGCGGCCGATCAGCTTCCCGACGACCTTGCCAGCGCGCATGCGATGATCCTCGCCGAGCGCGCGGCACGCCGTGAAGCCGAGGCCGTTGCTGCCCGAGCCCAGGCAGTGAACTCGCATTCGGATGCGCTGATTGCCAGGTTGAGGCTGGAGATCGAGAAGCTCAAGCGCGACATTCATGGCAGCCGCTCGGAGCGCAAGGCGCGGCTTCTTGAGCAGATGGAATTGCAGCTCGAAGAGTTGGAGGCGGACGCCAGCCAGGACGAATTGGCCGCTGAACTGGCGGCACGATCCTCGACGGTTCGGGCCTTCGAGCGCAAGCGTCCATCGCGCAAGCCGTTTCCGGAGCACCTGCCGCGCGAACGCGTCGTCATTGCTCCGCCAACAAGCTGCCCATGCTGCGGCTCGGCCAAGCTGGCGAAACTGGGCGAGGACATTGCCGAGACGCTGGAAGTGATCCCGCGCCAGTGGAAGGTCATCCAGACGGTGCGCGAGAAGTTCTCCTGCCGCGAATGCGAGAAGATCGCCCAGCCACCGGCCCCTTTCCATGTGACGCCGCGCGGTTTTGCAGGGCCAAACCTGCTGGCGATGATCCTGTTTGAGAAGTTCGGCCAGCATCAACCGCTGAACCGGCAAAGTGAACGCTATGCCCGCGAGGGTGTCGACCTCAGCCTCTCGACGCTTGCCGACCAGGTGGGGGCTTGCGCCGCGGTCTTGAAGCCCTTGCACGGATTGATCGAGGCGCATGTGCTGACCGCCGAGCGTCTACATGGCGATGACACGACCGTGCCGATCCTGGCGAAGGGCAAGACCGATACCGGGCGGATTTGGACCTATGTCAGGGACGATCGGCCGTTCAGCGGAACGTCGCCGCCAGCCGCCCTCTACTATGCCTCCCGCGATCGGCGGCAGGAACATCCCGAGCGCCATCTAAAGACCTTCACCGGCATTCTGCAGGCCGACGCCTATGGCGGCTACAACCCGCTCTTCAAAATGGACCGCGATTCTGGTCCGCTGACCCAGGCATTGTGCTGGTCGCATTCGCGTCGCAAGTTCTTCGTGCTTGCCGACATCGCCACCAACGCCAAACGGGGAAAGAACGCCACGCCGATCTCGCCGGTGGCGCTCGAGGCCGTGAAACGGATCGATGCCCTGTTCGATATCGAGCGTGACATCAATCGTCTCGCTGCAAGTGAAAGACTGGCGCGACGCCAGCGGGACAGCCGTCGTCTTGTCGAAGAGCTTGAGGCCTGGATGCGGGCCGAGCGGACAAAGCTGTCGCGCAGCTCTCCGGTCGCCGAGCCGATCGACTACATGCTAAAGCGCTGGGAGGGCTTTACGTCCTTCCTGGGCGACGGTCGGATTTGCCTGACCAACAATGCCGCCGAACGCGCTCTGCGCGGCTTCGCTCTCGGCAGGAAGTCGTGGCTGTTTGCGGGTTCTGATCGTGGTGCTGATCGCGCCGCCTTCATGGCGACGATGATCATGACGGCCAAGCTCAACGACGTCGATCCGCAGGCTTGGCTTGCCGACGTTCTCGCGCGTATCGCTGACACGCCGACAACAAAGCTTGCAGAGCTGCTGCCGTGGAATTGGACAGGTCCGCGGCCTATGATGGCTTTGGCATCATGACCGTCGATCGCATCGCCAGGCTACATATCCAACTCGACGATATCGAGCCTTTGATCTGGCGCAGGGTCGAGGTTCCACTCACGATGAGCTTGAAGGGGCTCCACGATGTCATTCAGGCCGTGATGCTGTTCGAGGATTATCATCTGTTCGAGTTCGAGGCTGGTGGGCGATGTTACGATGTGCCGGATCCAGAAGACCTCTACGAACGCAAAACCTTTGCTGCTCGCAACGTCCGCATAGCGGCACTCATCGAGCGTGGGATCGCGACCTTTAGCTACACCTATGACTTTGGTGATAACTGGCGGCACACTATCACGGTCGAGGCAGTGGAGGATGGAAACCCCAGCATCGAATATCCGCGCTTCATCGATGGTGAGCGCAGAGCGCCGCCGGAAGATGTTGGCAGCACCTCGGGGTTCGAGGAATTCCTGAACGTCATGGCGAAGCCACGGCATGCGCAGCATCGAGAGTTCGTGCGTTGGTATGGTGGCCGCTTCGACCCAGAAGATTTAAGCGTTGATATCATTCAAGACCGTGTCGCTAAAATTGCCCGCCGTCGGACACTTGGAAAAGCTGGATTTGCGAAGAGCCAAAACCAGCAGCACTGACCAAATCTGAAAACACAGAACGAGGCATCATGGGCTACCGCAACTCTGCCCTCTACACCCTGAAATATGTCGCCGCGATGCTTGATGAGGACGAAGACTTCTTGCGAGAATGTTCGATTGAGATGTTCTCTGAAGATGGCTGCTTGTGGGCATATGATGACTATCCGGCCTCGGAGCTCAGCGAGCACATCATCTTGTTCACCCAAGTGGGGATCGAAAACCTTCAACAGATTATCCGCAATCTTCGCGGAATTGGCGACCCGCCATCGAAACCAGTGGCAGAAAGAAATCGCAAAAAGCCTCGGCTACTGCGGTCCTGACCGGATGGTTACTCCTTGCCGTCAGCAAGGAGACGCTGCGTCAGTGGATGATGGAAGCCGGCATCTGGGTGTTGCGACGCGAACGCAAGAAGCGGGTTTTCCAGCCGCGCGGCCGGCGCGATTGCTTCGGCGAACTCATTCAGATCGACGGCTCGCCGGGGACAGATAAAAAGTCGATCGTGCTGCCAATTTTATCGACGGCGCGGTAAAGGTATGTCCATTGACCACGGACTTTCACACGCGCCAACTTGTCGACTGCAGCCGACGCCGGTGCCAACGCAGCCGCTTTTCGATCTCCGGCGCGTATTTCTAGCCCAGCGAAAGATCGTGTAGTGATCGACAGGCACGCCCCTTCCAACGTCATTTGTTCAAGACCCCTCCCAGATTCGGGTTTGTCTTTGATCCACGTCAAGGATTACTCCTTCAAACCCTGTAGCCTCTCTTATGGGTTCAGTGAAATACGCCATGAACAGACTCATCAGGCTTATCGGCGATTGCGCCGCGCTTCTGCTCTGACTACCGAGCCGTGCTTTCTCGTGTCTGGGATCGGCGACGGCATTCGGGGACTACGCGCACCACCTTCGTTTGCGGCGGTAAGTGCGTCAACTGGGGATCCGACGAGCCGTTAAAGAATCGAGAGGCGATCAGCTTGAGCTTTCTTGAAACAAGTTTGCAGCTGTTTCGGCAAAAGTATGCGCCTGACTTAGGTGCTGAACAATACGCTCACCACACTGGAGTCGACCGGAATGGCAATCCAATGAGTGGCGCGTTGTTATGGGCTAAGGCTGAAGCCCAGAGGATCAGTAATGTGCTCGTCACTGGCACAACCAATATGGTGGATGCTGAACTCAAGTTAGCCCAAAAACTTCACGGGAGAGTCAGAGATTATGTTCAATGGCATCACCAGGACGAACGATGTCGTAAAGGAATTTCGGTTCTGGAGTATGGGCCTGGAACAGTGCGAGCCTTCCAACAGAAAACGCTTCCGCTTGTTATACCAACGAGCGCCGTTTCCGACTCTCAGGGATTCCCACGGGGCTTCGAATCTGAATCCATGCAGCAAACGGGAGGTTTGCGATGGGTTCAGCAATTTTGTTGCGTGATGATTTCGATGGGCGTGCTCTTCGACAGCTCGCACGGCAAACGAAGGATGCCAACCAGGCGCGGCGGTTGCTGGCGCTCGCCGAGATTTATGACGGCGGCTCGCGCTCGGATGCGGCACGGATCGGCAGCGTGACGCTGCAGATCGTCCGTGACTGGGTGCTGCGGTTCAATGCGCGCGGCCCCGACGGGCTGGTGAACGGCAAAGCACCCGGCGGCCGAGCGAAGCTGAACGTCGCTCAGCGCCATGCGCTGGCGAAGATCGTCGAAAGCGGCCCGATCCCTGCGATCCACGGTGTCGTCCGCTGGCGGCGCAAGGACCTGGTGCAGTGGATATTCCAGGAATTCCGCATCGCGATGGACGAGACGACTGTCGGCCGTGAGTTGAAGGCGCTCGGCTTCGCCAAGCTGTCGGCCCGCCCGCGCCACTACGCCCAGAACGAGCTGGAGGCAGAAGCTTTTAAAAAGACTTCCCCGCCGCTCTGGCGGAAATCCGAGGCCGGCTCCCGCGCGGCACCGACCTCGAGCTCTGGTGGGCCGACGAAGCGCGCATAGGCCAGAAGAACAAGATCACGCGGCGGTGGGCGCGTCGCGGAACCAGACCCTCCGCACCCTTGGATCAGCGCACCATGTGGGCCTACATCTTCGGGGCCGTCTGCCCGCGGAAGGGAAAGGGTGCGGGCCTTGTCCTGCCCTATTGTGATACCGAAGCCATGCAGCAGCATCTCGCCGAGATCAGCCAGGCCGTCGATGAGGGAGCGCATGCCGTGCTCATCCTCGATCAGGCCGGATGGCACGTCACGCCGAAGCTCAAAGTGCCGGACAACATCACCCTGATGTTCCTGCCGCCTCGTTCGCCGGAACTGAACCCCGTGGAAAACGTCTGGCAGTTCCTGCGCGACAACTGGCTCTCGAACCGCATCTTCAAAGACTACGACGACATCGTCGCCCATTGCTGCGCCGCGTGGAACAAGCTCGTCGACCAGCCGTGGAAGATCATGTCCATCGGACTCCGCGAATGGGCGCATCGGTCATGATCACCGCTCGTTGGTATTATAGGTCTGCGAGGCGAAACCTCACGTTGCACGCTCGTCGACCGGTCAAGAGAATTCCTCGGGGACATAGCACAGTTGTCATCCGCTTTAGGGTTGAAAATCGAGTTCATACGCGGCGATATATTCTCTGGACGACGCTATTTTTCGACGATGAAGCGGCATTTATTGTCATGTTTGGCCGGACATTTGGAAATCTTGCTGTCCCAACAAATGATACGCACCCCATGGAAGCGGTCGTCGAGACGCTGAAGAAGATATCGAATAGTGCGAAGAGGTGCTGGGTTGCGATCTCAATTGGCTCAGATTTGAGGAGGGATGTGGCGAAGTCCTACTATGAAGCGCATCCTGAATTTCAGCTAAATGTGTTCTATAGAATGAAGGCAGAGCTGCCGGTCGACGGCAATTTCGATCCAGAGGCATTTGAGTATGAGCCGGATGTTATTGGTGGAGACCAATTCATGCAAGTCATACATACAGCGGTGGTCAAAAAGAACCTGGACTTTTGCATTGGCGGCAAGGATATCATCCTATTAAGTGGCGAGCGACTGCATCTGAAGAACTCTTTTTGTTTCTCTGAGTCGTTTTTCAAAAAATGTGCACACCGAGCGGGTTTTGTGCCAATAGATGTGCTCTCAGACGACGCCGGCTCAGCCATTCACGTGTTGCAGAAGGTGAATTAAACAAAACAGAAAGTGACCAGGAGTGATGTCAAGAGACAATGGGACCAGCGGCTCAGCGGCGCCTCGCCTTCGTCGATGCGCACGCTGACTTCGCCTTCCTGCTCCGCCTGAGCCAAGTGCGGAAAAGAGGTCGATGGCGGCGCCCTCGGGTGCAACAGGCGCAGCGAGTTCCAGCCGGTGCTCCACGATGACCTCTGAGCCTTGGTGGAGCACCGGCCGCTTTGATCCAGAGTTTGGGCGATGGCGAGTAAGCGAGTTAGGAAGCAACCAGAGTGTATCATAATTGGCTTGATCGTTGGGACGAGCGGCGGGCGCGGCGCGGTGAGGAAGCGAAGAAAGTAACGAATTTCATCCTCGACGCCGGCCGGGCCTTTCCGGCCGAGAAGAGGATAGAAACTATCGACGAGTTTTGTGTCCTTGCGGACCAGGCCCTGTCTGATTCATATGTGGACGCCCCCTATGGCAAGGGCTTTTTGTCGGGTGGTTTGATCGGTTGCTTTCATATGTCCGGCCTGTTTGTGCGGTATGAAGTTTGACCGCTGGCCCTGATGGAAATCCGCCGATGAGGACCCTGATCAAGCTGGCGCGCGTTTGAAGCGCATTGAATCAGACGGGTTGGCCTCACCATTGGCTCGATCGTTACACATCATCGACTGCCGTTACCAATTCCGGTTCTCTGGGATTGAACTCAGGCGATCATTTCATGGGCCCGATAGGCTTCCTTGCGGGTCAGCACGACCCATGCGATCCGCGCGAGTTTATTGGCGAGGGCAACGGAGACCAGCCTGAACGGCTTTTTCTCCAGGAGCTTTCTGATCCAGTTCGCCAGGGGCGTTGCCTTGTCCTTCGTATGACGGATAACGGCGGTGGCGCCGACGACGAGCAACCTCCGCAAGTATCGGTCTCCCTGCTTGGAGATGCCGCCGAGCTGGGTTTTTCCTCCGGTCGAACACTGCTGCGGCGTCAGGCCGAGCCAGGCGGCAAATTGCCTGCCGGAGCGGAATTGCTCGGGATCGGTGACGGTGGCGGCGACCGCCGTGGCTGTGACTATGCCGAGGCCGGGGATAGCGGAGAGCCGGCGACTGGCCTCGCTGTCGGCATGCCAAGCGAGAAGTTGCTGATCCAGCGCAGCGATCTCATCGGCAAACACCAGGATCTGCCGGATCAGAATGTCCAGCGTGGTCCGGGCATAGGAGGGCAAGCTGCTCTCGCCAGACAGCGCTTGCTGCGCCAACTTTGCCAGATTGGCAATGCCTGGATTGGCGACTAAGCCGAGTTCAGCCAGATGCGCCCGCAACGCATTTGCGACCATGGTGCGTTGGCGAACGAGCAGCGACCTGGCGCGATGAGTCATGAGAATGCTCTGCTGCGCCACCGTCTTCACAGGCACGAACCGCATCGTCGGGCGCTGCACGGCTTCGCAGATTGCCTCGGCATCCAGCGCGTCGCTCTTGCCGCGTTTGACATAGGGCTTCACGTAGGATGGGGGAATGAGCCGGACCTCGTGCCCCATGGCGGCGAGCGTCCGAGCCCAATGGTGCGCTGTGCCACACGCTTCCATTCCGATTAGGCAGGGTGGCAGCTTCGAGAAGAACGGCAGCATCTGCTTGCGATGCAGCCGTTTCACCAGCACGGTTGCGCCTGTCTCATCGACACCATGCGCCTGAAACACGCTCTTGGCCAAATCCAATCCAACGGTCGTGATCTGCATTGTCAACGCTCCTCTTTTGCTGCGGGTAACTGGCCGGCATCATAGCGGCAACCGCCGGCGCGGGGGCGTCCACATCATCAAGGTGCCAAACAGCAACGCGTCCGCCTGTTCGCTGCGCCAGACCTTCAGCCGGCGCTGAAGTGTTCGAAGCAGTTTGTCGGGGTAATCGCCGGGATACTCGGCCTGCAGTCGCGACAGAAGTTCGCTGCCGGTCCGCCATGGTTCGGCTTCGAACCAATTTCGCACGTCGGTAGTCGCCTCGACGAGAGCACGACGCCGCCGTCCTCTTTTGGTTTTCGCAAGCGGGCGATCCGTCCGCCGGTAGCTCTCTCTTTCCAGTCCGCAAACTCGCCAGGAAAAGGTCGATCGGCTGATCTACCCCGTCAGAGCGCATGGCCGGCGGAGTGTCGGCAAACGCAGCGAGTCGCTCCTGCACGGGCGCGGATATCGCGCAAATAGCGGGACAGGATCTAGCCCGGCGTAGATTTCCTGCAGACGGGAGCGGCTACATCTGACGCGTGAGCGTCGGCAACCAGACGCTGATGCGGCGTAGCCGATAATCTGCCACGGCTCGTCCTCCTATGATTAGGATCGGGTCGGCTCATCCGAGCAACCTTGGAAGTGCAGTGTAGGACGAGCCACTCGGCCACGAAGACAGACATACAGTGTTACGATTAATGTCAGGTTGAGGCTCGTCCTATGTACGACAATGTTGGACACGCGAGACCGCTGCTTGAGTCATTTCGTTGCATTAAGAAGAGTTCTTCCTTTTGGCACGCATATTGCTTCTAGGCATTTGCAGGACACGTCACGGACCCACCTTATCGCGCAGAGATTTCGACATGTTAGCCAATGGTTTCTGCCGAGCCCGCCTTCCGATCATCAAGGGGTGGATCGTTTCAGATGCAGACGTAACCGGCTGCGCGCGCCTGGTCGAGCCGAGGCAGCACAGGGGCATATCTCGCAGTCGAGCCCGGGCCGGCGGCACGACGGCGCCCGAGAACCTCCCCGCCGTGGCGACCTTCGACTCGCTTTATCAAGCGCGATTTGGATCAGACATTCGGGAGCTTGCTTGTCGAATCTTCTCTAATGCCGATTGCCGCAACCACGCCGAAGCCGAGGCAGTAAACTGAGCGTCTGGCGGGGGATTGGATATATGCAACAGGAGGAACTTAAATCATGGCTCACTCTTCGGACCTCGCCCTGTTCCGCCACCGCATCGCCGAGGCACTCCCTTCGGCCAATATTCCAACCCTATTACTCCTTCTGTATCAGTTCACGGGAAAAGAATACTGGCTCACCCCACCGTTTCTTCCCGTAAAGAGTGTCTGGGGCGACAACGATTCAGGGGGCTCGCGGCCGAATTACAGACGGAGATTCGTAATGCAGCACTGGACGCCATCATCTGTTGGCACAGCGGCGCACCAGTCACCAAGCAGGACCTGTCGGAAGAAGAGTTGATCCGCATGCTGACTGTGTCGGAGGCCGAGCCTATCCCGCCAGAATACGCTGACATGATGCTTCATAAGCTACGGAGATATGCAGGCGCCATTCCGGACCCCGTGTCCTTGCCGAAAGGATTTCGTGTACTCATCATCAGGGCGGGCATGTCCGGTGTCGCAGCGGCAATTCGGTTAAGACAATTGGGCATTTCCTACATCCAGGTCGAAAAGCAAGACAGCACCGGCGGGGTCTGGCACGCACATCACTATCCTGGCTGTGGAGTGGACACGCCGGGGCATCTCTACTCGTACACTCTTGCCAGTGGCAACTGGAGCACGTTCTTCCCGTTGCAAAAGGAAATCGACGACTATTTCAACCGTGTTGCCCGGGACTTTGGGATCGAGAGTTCCATCCGCTACGGCACGGAGTGCCTGGTCACCCGCTATGACGAAGAGAGCCTAACTTGGCACTCCCGGTTACGTCTGCCCAACGGCACGGAAGAAACCCTCGTGACCAATGTGGTCCTCTCGGCGGTGGGGGGCTTCACCACGCCGAAATGGCCCAACCTTTCGGGCCTGCGCAACTTCGACGGCCCGGTGGTGCACACCTCGGAATGGGATCCAGAAGTCGCGCTCGACGGTAAACGTGTGGCCGTGATTGGCAATGGCGCTTCGGCAATGCAGGTTGTTCCCGCCATCGCAGATCGGGTGGGTGCCTTGACAATCTTCCAACGCTCACGTCAATGGGTGGCGCCCTTCCCGAAATTTCAAAAACCGGTCCTGGAACCGATGCAGTTCTTGTTCCGCGAGGTGCCACACTATGAATGGCTGTACAGGCTCCGCCTGAGTTGGATTTACGACAGTGAAGTGCATGAGGCCCTGCACAAGGATCCGGCCTGGCCGCATCCGGACCGTTCCGTGAATGCGGTTAACGACCGCGACCGCGAGACTTACACACAATACATCGAGGGACAGCTGGCGGGGCGCCCTGATCTTATCGCCAAGGTCATCCCGTCGTACCCTCCATTCGGCAAGCGGATGCTCCTGGACAACGGCTGGTACAGAACCCTACTAAAGCCGCATGTTACGCTGGTAGACGGAGCTGCTGCGCGTGTTGAGGGCAGGTCGATCCATGCGATTGATGATGAAACGCATGAGGCAGAACTTATTATCGTCGCCTCAGGCTACGATACGACACGATATCTACTTCCGGTTGAGGTAATCGGACGCAATGGTCGGACGGTACGTGACGTCTGGGACGATGATGACTGTCAGGCTTATCTTGGCACCGTTGTGGCGGGGTTCCCAAATTTCTTCATGCTCTATGGTCCCAATACGGCGCTCGGCCATCGCGGCAGCTTCATCTTCACGATCGAGAGCCAAATCGATTATGTACTAAGTGTTCTGCGCCAGATGGGCGAGAAGAGACTTGTCGAAGTAGAATGCCGGCAAGATATATATCAACATTACAACCGGAAAATCCAACAAATGCACCAGCAGATGATCTGGAGCCATGAGGGTATGTCCACCTTTTTCCGCAACGACCGGGGCCGAATCGTGACAAACAGCCCTTGGCGTCTGGTCGATTATTGGAAGTTGCTGAAGGAGGCGGATCTCGATGACTACCGTACCATGCCGCAAGTTGATTCCCGATTAGAGACTTCGGGTGTACCGCGAGAGGGCGTTCAACGCCCCGGCTCGCGACTCCGGCGTCGACCTTCTTGACGCGGCGGCTACGGTCAGCAATCGAATGGCGACCGCCGGGTGAGGCCCCCTTCGGCGGTCATATCGAGTGTCTGATCGGCACTCAGACGGGAAAAATCCGCCTCCTGCCAGCCACGACGTTCAGCAAGGCGCAGAAGCTTGACGCGCACAATTCCAAGGGGCATTCGGCCCTCACTTTGCGCGACGCCATGTACCTTCAAACGCCGTCCGGCCGGGCACCGTGACGTGCAACCGGCGAATATCTCCCCTGAGGGGAGTGCACTGCAAGCACCGCGAAAATACGTTTGATTAGTCCGTCCATATGACGAAAAGATGTGATGGAAACTCACCGGACCCGTCCTGCCCACCGCCGAATGCGGCTCAAGGCGAAAACGAGAAAGTGCGTTGTCAATGACTGCGTGTCCTCAGGTCTTCAACCTTTACGTCGCTGTCGAAAACATAGCCCGCACCCCGCTGGGTACGCATATACTGCACGCTCCGGCCCGGGCCCCTGCCCCAGCTTGCGACGAAGGCGCAGGATTTGAACATGGGTAACGTCATCCCCTGGTCGCATTCGCCGGCACCATCAATCCATCGGCCGGCAGTGTAAGTGTCTTTGTGCCACTGGAGCATGCGGTACTCGCCCGCGAAATGGCAAGTGTCGAATGGACGACAATGTTCGCCCACTATAGTCTCGGGACGCTTGCAAGCGTCTCCGACGTGGCCGCGCCTTGCCGCCTGTTTTGTACCGCCATGCTGCCGATAATCAGCAGACGCCTAGCGTGCGCTCGCCCACTATCGAGATCGGCCGAGCTTCTGCTTGCCGCCCGTCGATTTCCGCAGCGGGGCAAGCCCGAGCCGCCAGCCAGCAGTGCGCAAAGTCGCCGACCAGATCAGGCCAAAGGTGCCCAAGCTCGCCTCAATCATGGATCATGCCGAAGAGGACGTGCTGGCCTACATGACCTTTCCACAAGCAGCACTGGGCCAAGTTGCACTCGACCCGATCGAGCGCCTCAACGGCGAGATCAAGCAACGCACCGAGGTCGTCGGCATCTTCCCCAACGACGACGCCATCGCGCGTCTCGTCGGCGCATTGCTGTTGGAGCAGAACGACGTGTATGGACCGCTCCCTGTTTGCAAGGCGAAATTGAACATAACGGCAGACACGGTTCTTGCGGTCGTGTATCCGGCCTGTTTACGCGAGCCACTCGGCCGCAGGCCTTGATGGTATTCGCGGATCGGCGGCCAGACAAATGGACGAGCTCATCTGGCTCGCATCGTTTCATGGGCCTTTGCCGAACCCGGATCATACCGGTTGCCATCACATTCGATTACCCTCGCAAGCCAGCACTGATCATAGGAACAGTGCTGAAGCTGCTATGCTGCAGACGGTGTCGCAGCAATTGGTTTGCGATACTTCTCATCCCGCGTCAGCATTGCCCATAAGGCGCGTGCCGTTTTGTGCGCGACTGCGACAGCGGTGACGTTCGTCGGTCTGCGTGCCGCGAGGGCAAGCAGCCACGGACGAGGCGGCACGTTTTTGCGGAACAGCGTTCCGACAATCGCTCTCGCGCCATGGATGAGAAGCGCCCGCAGATATCTGTCACCTCCCTTGCTAATCCTGCCGATACGCTCCTTCCTCCCGCTCGCATGCATCCTCGGAGTCAGCCCGAGCCAGGCCGCAAAGTGCCGGGCGGATTGGAACTGACAACCGTCTCCCACAGCTGCGACGATGGCGCTCGCAGTGATTGGGCCTACGCCGGGTGCAGTCGCCAGCCGGCGGCTATCTTCGTTGTTCTTGTGCCACTCGACAATTTGTCGTTCGACAGCAGCGATCTGTTCTTCGAGCATATCGATATGATCGAAGAGGGTATTGATAGCTTGGCAGGCGATCGCCGGCAGGTGGTCTGGCGTCATTGCGTTCGTTCGCTGCCGCAGCTCTGACATGCGGTAGCGGCCTTTTGCGGCGATGAGCCCAAACTCACCGACCAATCCACGAACAGCATTGATCGATGCTGTTCGTTGCCGAACCAGCAATGAACGAGATCGATGCAAAGCGAGCACGGCTTGCTGGTCTCGGGTCTTGATTGGAACGAAGCGCATGTTTGGCCGAGTCGCCGCCTCGCATATCGCCTCTGCGTCTGCGGCGTCGGTCTTATTCCGTTTGACACAGGGTTTGACATATTGCGGCGGAATGAGCCGAACGTCGTGACCAATCGTGACCAGCTCGCGAGCCCAGTGATGAGCGCTCGAGCATGCTTCCATCGCAATCAGACAAGGCGGCAGCTTAGCGAAAAACGCGAGCAACTCGCTTCGTCCAAGGCGTCGGCGTAGAACGGTTTGACCGGCGTCATCAACGCCGTGAGCTTGGAAGACTGTCTTTGCGAGATCAAGACCAACGGCAACAACAGGCATGGAAACATTCCTCCTTGGCTAAAAGACGCCCGCCATCTTCGCTGAGGGGAAGGGAGCGGTCCATGCCATCAAATGGGCGGTGCAGCGGTCCATCTACATGACCCTTGAGCCATCGCCGCTATGAGCTATGATCATCCGCAAATCAGCCTGGCCGCTGTGGCAAGCTGCCCCCGCCCGGCTCCTGCTGGAAGCACGCCTTGCTGCCGACTGCTACACCACCCCCTGGGACATCATCATTTGGCTGAAACCTATTACAGTGGAGGACCCGTCGCGTGCCGATCACTGGTATGTCATCCTCGACCGAACGTGCACAATGCCTCCCGCGTTGAGCTCGGTGATGTCAGCAGACGAATCATTGCGCAACACCAACTGCGCATATCGCAACGACCCAGGGTTCACCAATACTGTCCGGCTTCGCGTCGGAATCACCGGAATGAAATCGAAATGGGTGGCCCGCTTCGTTTCGGAATCATTGTCCGACTGGACACGCAGTCACTCGTGAATTAAAACCAAAAGCGCAATACACTGATGTGCTTGAACGCAATCCGTCCCACATTCCATGGTGTGGATAGGCCCCATACAAAAAATCGATTTTCCCAATCTTGGCAAATGCTGCATAGCGAAAGACCACCCGACGTGCGCTTCACGCCGCTGTTTGATCCTGTGACGGATGCCTTTTGTTGGGTCACGCCATTTATGACAATGGAGAAAGGCTGGGACATGAAGAATGTCGCATACCTCTTAGACCCGGAGACGACACTCTTTCGCACCGTCGAGGTTGCCGACGGCACCGGACTTGCGCCAATCTTTAGTCTGCTCGGTTGCCGACTGGTGCAGATGATCCGCTTTGACGACTCGCATGCACTATTCTTAGATGACGAAGGACTGCGGGATGGGATAACAGCCTTCACTGTTTTTGCCTCCTACCCTCAGCCTCTTGGGGGGAGAATCGTTCTTATCCGAGGTGATGGAAGCGAACCTCATTTTTCCCCCTCGATAAAAATCGAGGACGCTGCCGTTCATTTCAAATGCTGTCGTCCGGTGCTTGACCCAGTTTTTGTCACGGCAGATGATGCTACTCCGAAGGGTCTCATCCTTCCCGGCGCTTTGTCAGACTTGAAAGTTCGAATCGAGCAACGTCCGCCCATGCTTATGGACGGAAGGCATGATGTATATCGCGCTCACGGCGACGGCTTGAACTCTTAGAGCCTGACTCGAAAAGGTCTCAACAATATCCGTACCTTGCCAAGCGTCGTGTCAGGACCCGGATGTGGGCGATAGTGATCCAAGCCTCGGCTGATGCGATGGACTTCTCCCAATCCTTAGCCAATCGTCGGCATCTGCCAAGCCATGCGAAGGTGCGCTCCACGACCCAGCGCCGCGGCAGAACTTCGAAGCCCTTGGCCTTGTCGGTCCGCTTGACGATCTGGAGAGTGAAGGCAGCGATCTTTTGGAGTGCGCCCTTCAGCTTCGGTCCGGCATAACCACCGTCGGCGAAGATATGTCTCAGCCACGGCCAGCGCTTGAGAATGGTTTTGAGGACGGCAGGTGCGCCGTCGCGATCTTGGATATCGGCGCTGTGAACCCTGAGGCCGACCATCAACCCGAGCGTGTCGACGACGATATGACGCTTCCGTCCCTTGATCTTCTTGCCCGCGTCATAGCCCGAAATTCCGCCGCTTTCCGTGGTTTTCACGCTTTGACTGTCAATCACGCCAGCAGATGGCGAGGCTTCCCGGCCTTCCAATTCGCGCGCCTCCATCACAAGATGATGGTTGATCCGACCCCATAACCCTGTCGCTCGCCATTCGTAGAAATAGGACTGGACAGTTGTAAAAGGCGGAAAATCCTTGGGCATCATCCGCCACTGGCACCCCGTCGTGGCGATGTAAAGCAACGCATTCACGACCTCGCGAAGATCGGTGCTGCGCGGCCTGCCCAACCGCCGCGGTCCAGGCAGGCAAGGCGAGATCAATCCCCATTCCCGGTCCGTCAGATCGCTTGCATACCGCCTTGCGCGTCGGGCATATTGCCGACGGGTGAAATCAGTCCAGCCCATTGTGGTCTCCGTTCGTCCTAAGCAAACAAACAGAATCACAACTGGCTGATTTCACTCAACTCTTTTTCGGTCAGGCTCTTAGATTCCATCCACTAGGGTGAGCGTTTGTACGACGCTTAGCGCCTCTCTTTTAGACTAAGGTGTGGGGATTATCCGCGTGTCGCGGCGTCTAGCTGCTTGCATATTGTGTGGATCTGCGCCGCGTTACTGATTTCGGCGCCGGGGGCGGAGATTAAGCACCGCGTCGCGGTCGGGCTAATTGACTTTTTGGTAAACGCGCACGTAGTCAATGTCCATTGAAACCGGGAAGATTGCGTCGTCAATCTTGCCGGCCATGTCGCCACCAATAGCTAGGTTCAAGAGGAGAAAGTGGGGAGTATCGAAAGGCCAACTGCTGCTGCCCTCTTGAGGGTTCTTGTAGGTGAAGTAGGAGTGCCCATTAACACCGATGGAAATCGCGGTGGGAGTCCAGGTTAGTGTATAGATGTGGAAGCGACGGCACGCGTCTGATAGAACGGTTTCACCCCCGATGCCGAACGTGCGCGCTGTTGCCTTAGTGTGAATTGTCCCCTTGATCTTGTCTGGCGCACTGCCGACCTGCTCCATGATGTCGATCTCCCCATTTTCAGGCCAAGGCGTTTTATCAGCGCCAAGCATCCAAAATGCCGGCCAGGTACCTCGGCCACAGGGCAGGCGTGCGCGGATTGCGAAATGCCCGTAAACCCAAGCGGCCTTTCCGCGTGTGATAAGGCGCGCGGAGGTGTAGTTCTGTCCGCCGTAGTCGGATGCGCTCGTCAGCCGTTCCTTACGGGCAGTGATGATGAGTTTACCGTCCTTACCCCGGCCGTTCTTGCGTCTTTTTACCGCATAGTATTGCTTCTCGTTGTTGTACCAGCCCGATTTATTGCCCTCCGTATCGTAAACCCATTTCGCGGGATCCGGCAGGCCGGCACGATCGAATTCGTCTGACCATACAAGTCTATACCCTTCTGGTATCTTAGCTTCTTGCGCGCCGGCTGTTGGAGCGGCGAAAACAAAAAAGGCGAAGCAAAGAAGATTGTATTGTCTGTAAATGACCGTACGCATCCGAGGTGGGCCGCCTTGTAGGAATTGTCGGATTTGGCACTGACTGTCCTTATTGACGTCAAAAAGGACAGTGCGGCTATGGATCGAGTTGAGATTGTCGACACGGGTCGGCGTCGTCGTTTTAGCAAAGAGATGAAGCTCCAGATTGTCGCGGAGAGTTATTTGGAACCTGGCTTGTGTGCGACGACGGCGCGGCGACATGGTATATCGCGTTCGCAGTTATATGAATGGCGCCGGCTCGCACGAGCGTGGCAACTGGATGTTGCGTCGCCTGTGGGCGGCTTTGTCCCGGCGCTGCTTGTTCCAGAGGTAGAGCCGGCAGCAGGGTCATTGCCGAACGCCGGCCGGATGGAGGTTGTCAGCGCGAATGGTCGCCGTGTGATCGTGGACCGCGATGTCGACGTTGAAGCGCTGCTTCGGATCATGCGCGGACTGGAGGCGCTGCGGTGAATCCGTTTCCGATGGGAACAGGCGTCAAGGTCTGGCTTTCAACGGGGTATACGGACATGCGCTGTGGCTTTCCCTCCCTGGCGCTTCGGGTGCAGGAGGTTCTGAAACGTGATCCGTTGTCAGGGCATCTCTTCGTCTTCAGGGGCCGCAGATCGGATATTTTGAAGATCATCTGGCATGATGGTCTGGGCGCCTGCCTTTTTACCCGGCGGCTGGAGAAGGGCCGGTTCATCTGGCCGAATATGGAGGGCGGCGCGGTAGCGATCTCACCGGCGCAATTGTCTTATTTGTTGTCCGGGATCGACTGGCGCAATCCGCAGGAAACCTGGCGTCCGACACGGGTCGGATAGCATTATTGCATTGAAAATATTGAGTGAATCTGATCGAATGGCTTCATGACTTCGAAGCCTGTGGACCTTCCTGCGGACCTTGCGAGCGCCTATCTGGCGCTGCTTTCCGAGCGTGAGATGTTACAGGCTGAACGTGATGTCGTTGTTGCCGAGCGCGATACCGTCGTCGCCGAGCGGGACATTGCGGTGGCGCAAGCCGCCAATGCGCAGGCCATGCTGTCGGACAGTGAGGCCTTGATTGCCAGTCTGGAGCTGGCGATCGAAAAGCTGAAGCGCGAACTGCGCGGCCGGCGATCCGAGCGCACGGCGCGCCTGATCGACCAGATGGAATTGCAGCTCGAAGAACTGGTGATGGCAGCGACGGAGGATGAAGCCGCAGCGCAGGCGGCTGCCGCCAAGACCTCGAGCGTGCGTTCGTTCACGCGCAAACGGCCGGTCCGAAAGCCGTGGCCGGAGGATATCGAACGCGAGCGCGTGGTGATCGATCCCCCAGTCACCTGTGCATGCTGCGGCGGGTCGCGCCTGTCGAAACTGGGCGAGGACGTCACTGAGACGCTCGAGGAGGTTCCGCGCCGGTTCAAAGTGATCGAGACGGTGCGGGAGAAATTTACCTGCCGTGACTGCGAAGCGATCAGCCAGCCGCCGGCGCCGTTCCATGCCACGCCGCGCGGCTTCATCGGTCCTCATCTGCTGGCGACGATCCTGTTCGATAAGTTCGGCATGCATAGTCCGCTGAACCGCCAGAGCACCCGGTTCAAATGCGAGGGCATCGAGCTTTCGACCTCGACGCTGGCCGACCAGGTCGGGTATGGAACGGCCGCGCTCCTGCCGATCTTTGATCTGATCGAGGCGCATGTCTTCGCGGCCGAGCGCCTTTTTGGCGACGACACCACCATTCCCATTCAGGCCAAAGACAAATGCACGACCGGGCGCATATGGACCTACGTGTGCGATGACCGGCCCTACGGCGGAGCGGCAGCGCCGGCGGCCATATACTATGCTTCGAGCGACCGCCGCGGCGAGCATCCGCAGAAGCACCTGGCCGGGTATGGCGGCATTCTGCAGAGTGATTGTTACAATGGCTTCGAGCCGCTCAGTGTCGCCGAAAAGAAAGCGGTACCGATCACCTTCGCCTTTTGTCATGCGCATGCGCGGCGCAAATTCTTTGAACTGGCCGACATCCAGAAAAATGCCCGCGACCGCAAACGCAAAGGCAAGCCGATCTCGCCGATCGCCCTGGAGGCCGTCCAACGGTACGATGCGTTGTTTGAGATCGAGCGCGAGATCAATGGATTGAGCGCCGAAGAACGACTGGCCGCGCGGCAGGAAAAGAGCAAGCCGCTGTTCGATGACATGCACGAGTGGCTAAAACGGGAGCGCGCCATGCTCAGCAAATCGTCCGAGGCGATCGAGCCGATCGATTACATGCTGAAGCGGTGGGATGGTTTTGCCCGTTTCCTCGAAGATGGCCGGATTTGTCTCACGAACAATGCCGCCGAGCGCGCTCTGAGAGGTATTGCACTCGGGCGTCGAAACTGGACCTTTGCCGGTTCCCAGCGTGGCGCCGATCGTGCCGCCATCATGCTCTCCGTCATCACGACCTGCCGTCTCAACGACGTCGACCCAAAGGCGTGGCTCGCCGATGTGTTCGCCCGCATCGCCGATCTTCCCGTCTCCCGCCTGCACGAACTGCTGCCTTGGCAATGGAAGACACACAAAGGGACGGCTATTGCGGCGGCCGCGTAAACAGCTCCCGGAACAACGCTTCCGAACGCTCCAAGCCTTCATCGGTCAGGATCAATGACTTCGACTTGTTGACTGGGTCGCCGATCATGCCCTTCTTGTGAAGCCTATCCGTCGTTGCCC
Source organism: Sinorhizobium sojae CCBAU 05684 (assembly GCF_002288525.1). Classification (NCBI taxonomy): domain Bacteria; kingdom Pseudomonadati; phylum Pseudomonadota; class Alphaproteobacteria; order Hyphomicrobiales; family Rhizobiaceae; genus Sinorhizobium; species Sinorhizobium sojae. The sequence goes on along the minus strand of NZ_CP023069.1, from coordinate 186,125 downwards.
AGTCGAAGCCTTTCCAGGCACAACGCTCGTTATGCAGCGTCAGCCATAACAGCGCCAAAACGGCATCGTCGATCTTGTCCTCATCGATCTCCATGGACCGACGTTACCACGCGCGGCGCCCAAAATCCCGCGGCCCTGCTCGGATGGATACAAATGACCATTCCCAGCCTTCCTTCATAACTCAGACCCTCTCTGTTTAGAGGATGGGTGACGGCAAAGACGACGCACTTATATCACAGCTGGAATGACGACGACCTAAGGCTAGACGAAGGGTTTACCGCCGCGGCGCCGCAACGCGACATGGAGTGGCTGATTACAGTCTAACCACTTAAATGTTCATGATGCGAGCCACCCTCGAAGCCCTTCCACCATGCATCGGAATAGTGAGCTTCTCTGAGAACGTCAGGCAGATCGTTGATGCTCTTTTCAGTATAGACGGCGAGCGGAACCGAATTGAACGGGTTTGGATCACAGGGTGTCGCGGTCGTCTACATCGCGCACAACATGGACGACGTCATGCGAGTAACCGACCGCATCGCCGTCATGTACCGTGGCCGAAAGGGCCGACGAGATAACCACCAAGGACACCACCAAAAAGGACGTGGTGCACATGATTATCACCGATCTGGCCTACTAAGGTGAACCGCGGTGCACACGCGCCGCGTTTCATGTCGATTTTGCACGGTAGCCGTCTCCGTGGCAACTATCGCCGCGCGATGACCACGATTCGCCTAAGTCGCCCTTCGATCACAGGTGTAAAGCGATCGTGACCAACCAACTAACCAACTGGCATAGGTTTCCGGTGAGAAAGTTAGTCGCAAACGGGCTACGTTTTGCTATTTGGTAAGGAATCGTATTGGGCGTACGCATCCAGCATCATGCGTATATTCACTCGTGCTCGAGGTTAGCTCACCCAGTCCTGGCCAGTGGAAAGGTATTGTCGACCACATCGATTCGAGTTCGACCTCGAGACCCAGCTGTGCCGCTACAATCAAGGCCTGAACCGGCTCTTTGTCGTGCGGCCACAAATCCTCCTCAAGCGAGATCCAGACGTCACTCTCGTCCTCGACAGTGATTTCAGCCTGAAGCGCGCCCAGTTTCTCGCTGATGTTCGTCGCATCATCTAGCAATGCGCTTCGGATGAGGAGAGTGATCTTCTCTCCATTCAACTCAAGTTTGGGTCGGTCATCGACAACCCGGAAATCGGGTTTGTCACCCTCAACGGCGCCGTCAGTTCTCACTGACGGCAGAGACTTCCCCTCGTCTTCACACCAGAAGGCCTTGTCGAAGATGTCGAGGGGCGATGCGCCACACCCGGGCAGTGCCAGAGGTTTTGAGCGATCTGAATACCGGTAATCTTTCCGCTACAATGTAAGCAGAACCACGCGTCCGACTCGCGCCCCCACAACGGGCGGCGAACAACCCCGTCGAGGTCGGGTTTCGTGGACCGTCGGGGCCAATCCGTGGAGATTTCGCCCCGAACCCGAGCAGCCCGATCTCTCACTAGGCTAAGTGCTTTCTGGAGGAATTCCAGCTCAAACACCGGGCATTTGCCATCATTTTCGGTGACTGTCTGGACGATCGGCCGCGCACCAGGGTTTTCTGGCACTGTGATGCTCCACCCATCTCCCACCATGATGACATCGTGTAAAGCCACCTGAAGGCGGTATGGGTGATCGCCGATCATGCCATGTTCGGCGTTATCCAGGTACGCCAAGCGGTGGGCCATTGCTGCAGGATGCCCAGCCTGAAAATCTGCTGGAAGAGCTCCCTCAACGATGGCTTCGACGCTCGCCATCTGTTCGGGACTGGGGATCCAATCCTTTTTGCTGGTGGAGACGAGTTTGGTCCAGCTAACGAATCCCAATTCCCCCGCAAGCAAGTCGAGAGCTTGGTGTAGCGAGACCCTGTTGGCCCGCGCGTATCTTTTAGCAAGACGCCTGAGAGCCTGACCGAAAAAGAGTTGAGTGAAATCAGCCAGTTGTGATTCTGTTTGTTTGCTTAGGACGAACGGAGACCACAATGGGCTGGACTGATTTCACCCGTCGGCAATATGCCCGACGCGCAAGGCGGTATGCAAGCGATCTGACGGACCGGGAATGGGGATTGATCTCGCCTTGCCTGCCTGGACCGCGGCGGTTGGGCAGGCCGCGCAGCACCGATCTTCGCGAGGTCGTGAATGCGTTGCTTTACATCGCCACGACGGGGTGCCAGTGGCGGATGATGCCCAAGGATTTTCCGCCTTTTACAACTGTCCAGTCCTATTTCTACGAATGGCGAGCGACAGGGTTATGGGGTCGGATCAACCATCATCTTGTGATGGAGGCGCGCGAATTGGAAGGCCGGGAAGCCTCGCCATCTGCTGGCGTGATTGACAGTCAAAGCGTGAAAACCACGGAAAGCGGCGGAATTTCGGGCTATGACGCGGGCAAGAAGATCAAGGGACGGAAGCGTCATATCGTCGTCGACACGCTCGGGTTGATGGTCGGCCTCAGGGTTCACAGCGCCGATATCCAAGATCGCGACGGCGCACCTGCCGTCCTCAAAACCATTCTCAAGCGCTGGCCGTGGCTGAGACATATCTTCGCCGACGGTGGTTATGCCGGACCGAAGCTGAAGGGCGCACTCCAAAAGATCGCTGCCTTCACTCTCCAGATCGTCAAGCGGACCGACAAGGCCAAGGGCTTCGAAGTTCTGCCGCGGCGCTGGGTCGTGGAGCGCACCTTCGCATGGCTTGGCAGATGCCGACGATTGGCTAAGGATTGGGAGAAGTCCATCGCATCAGCCGAGGCTTGGATCACTATCGCCCACATCCGGGTCCTGACACGACGCTTGGCAAGGTACGGATATTGTTGAGACCTTTTCGAGTCAGGCTCTAACACTTGGTGCCCCCGTTTGACGGCAGCGATGATTTTGTCGGGATCGGCGGTCCAGGTGAAGGGCTTGGGTTGTTGGTTGTGCTCTGTAAGGAAGCGGTTGATGGCGGCCTGGAGGTCAACGACCGAATGAAAGACGCCGCGCTTGAGGCGACGCTTCGACAGTTTGGCGAAGAAGCCCTCGACGGCGTTGAGCCACGAGCAGGACGTCGGCGTGAAGTGGAAGGTAAAGCGCTGATGGCGGTCGAGCCAGGCGCGCACCTTGGGATGCTTGTGGGCGGCATAGTTGTCGAGGATGACGTGGATCGCCTTGTCGGCCGGCACTTGGGCGTTGATGGCGTTGAGAAAACGGATGAACTCCTGATGCCTGTGACGCTGCATGTTCCTGCCGATGACGGTGCCGTCGAGCACGTTGAGGGCGGCAAACAACGTGGTCGTGCCATGCCGCTTGTAGTCGTGGGTCATGGTGCCGAGCCGGCCCTTCTTCAGGGGCAGGCCGGGCTGGGTGCGGTCGAGCGCCTGGATCTGGCTCTTCTCGTCGACCGACAGCACGATGGCATGGGCCGGCGGGTCGACGTAGAGGCCGACAACGTCTTTGAGCTTGGCGACGAACTGCGGGTCGTTGGAGAGCTTGAAGGCCCGCCAGCGGTGGGGCTGGAGACCGTGCGCCTTCCAGATGCGGCGCACCGCGCTGGCGCTGACGCCCACCTCGGCCGCCATCATGTCGGCAGTCCAGTGCGTCGTCTCGCCCGGCGGGTCGGCAAGCGAAAGCGCCACCACCTGCTCGCCGATCTCCGGCCCGAGCGGCGCAATGCGCGAGGGGCGCGTCTTGTCGCGCAAGAGACCCTCGAAGCCTTCCGTGGCGAAGCGCTCCTGCCAGCGCCACACGCAGGTCTTCGACTTGCCGGTCTGTCGCATGATCTCGACGGTGCCGACGCCATCGGCACTCAGCAGGATGATCTCGGCGCGCCAGACGTGCTTCTGCGGCGCATTGCGATCACTGATGAGGGCTCTCAGGCGTTGGCGATCGGTCGGCGAAACGGTGAAGGCTATTCCTGTGCGCATGCGCCACACTCGCATACGCACTCGCCAAAGGGAATCCCATACGGACTCTTATGTTAGGCGGATACCACTAGCTTTGCGTGGCGGGCACACCGGCCCGCGTGTAGGGCCAAGCTTTGTATGCCAGGCAGGGCGTCGTCGGTCAAGCGAATGCAAATTTACCCACGGCGATTTGACACAGCACGCCGGCAACCGCGGAACGGTGATGACACTGTCACAGTATTTCAATGCTTTAGTTTGAATTGGCCGGCGGGCCGCGGGTTCATATCCCTTCAAGGCGAAGGACCGGAGACATCCGGACTGAGCGGCATGCTGCCGGCTTCCAGTCTCAGGCGGATGGAGAGTTCGCGTTGCTGCCTTTGATCTGGACGCCCGGGAAGCGGGAAGAACGGATTCTTGGTCCGTATGAATCCGAGCGTCTCAATTGGGGCCGGAAGCGGTCCGGCAAGTTTCGGAATAGCAACGAGAATGCCGGACATTGCGTGAAACGCGGTAAGCGGTTAGCTGACGGCGTCCGACCTGAAGTTCCAGGGCATGAGGGCTTCGATTTCGGATGCTGGCCAGCCTTGAGCAATGCGGGTCAGGGTCTGCGAGAGCCAGTCGAGCGGATCGGCGCCATTCATTTTCCATGTTTTATGCCGACCGTCGAACTATGCCGAGCACCTCTTCCAACATACCGGTTGAAACGCGCTTCTCTTGCCGTTTTGGTCGAAGACCAGTCGTTGGCACTCGGCATAGTTCTCATGCTCAGAGGGCGTTCAGGAATTCCAGAAGCCGGTCATTTGGTCGAAATCGCTTGGTCTTGGCGCCTTCGTACGGCTTCAGCTTTGCGAGTGCGGATTCCTTCAGTTCAAGATGTGCATGAAGATAGGTCAGCGTCGTTTCCATCGCCTCATGGCCCAGCCACAGGGCAATGACCGAGCAATCGACGCCCGCCTGTAGCGGCTCCATGGCAGCGCTGTGCCGCAAGACATGGGGCGACACCGCTTCGAGCGAAGGGAGACGCAGTGCTCGCGCGCTTTGGCGACATATTTGTTCAGCAGGGCCTGCACGCCGTCGGCGCTGAGGCTGCCACCGTGCATATTCGGAAAGAGAGCCGTTGCGCCTCGCTTCCCTGGTTCCTTGAGCCAACGCCGGAGGGCTTGCTGTGCAACCTTGGTGAGCGGCGTACTTCGCTCTTTGCGGCCCTTGCCGACGCATTGCACATGCGCGCCCTGGCCCAGCATTACCGAGTCTCGGTCAAGATCGATGATCTCGGAGACCCGCAGCCCCGTTTGCGCGGCCAGCAATAGCAGAGTGTAATCGCGGCATCCCAGCCACGTGCTTCGATCCGTGCAGTCCAGGATCGCTCCAATCTCGGGCCTGGTTAGAAACTGAAGCTGCCGCTTGTCACATCGCTTGCTGGGGATCGCGAGCACACGCTGAATGTGGGCGCTATGTGCCGGCTCCTCGAACCCCGCATATCGGAAGAAAGATCGAATGGCTGTGAGGCGGAGGTTCCGGGTCCTCACCGAGGCGGATCTCTTCGTCTCAAGATCCTCCAGGAATGCGCCGATGAAAGGAGCGTCCAAATCCCGCAGTGTCAACTGAGATGGGGATCTCCCAAGGCGCGTCTGTGCGAACGCAAACAGGAGCCTGAAGGTGTCGCGATAGGAGGCAATGGTGTTGGAACTTACACCTCGATGCTTCATGAGCCGATCTGTGAACCACCGCTCGATCAGCACGGCCAGGTCGTTCGTGCGTCTCATGACCGAATCTCCCAGCGCTTATCCAATCGCCGTACGGCATGGTTCATCAGTTCCGGCGCGGCGGACAGGTACCAGTAGGTGTCGCGAACATTCGCATGGCCGAGGAAGGTCGAGAGAACCGGCAGCTCGCGTTCCACATCTTCGCCAGCGCGATGCCAGTTGATCAGGGTCTGGACGGCGAAACGGTGACGAAGATCATGAATCCGTGGGCCATCGCGATTCCCCTCCTGCCGTAATCCGATTTGCCGGGAAAGTCGCCAGAACACGCGGTGCACGTATTGATGCAGCAATCTGCCGCCCTGTTCGGCGACGAAGAAATAGGGACTGCGCGGCGTACCAAGGTGTGCATCGCGTCGGACGGCATAGTCTGAAAGGACAGCGATTGTCGTGGCGTGCAGCGGGACCAGCCGTGACTTGCCGAACTTTGTCTCTCGGATAGTAAGGACGCCCTGGTCGAGATCGACGTCGGCCCGGAGCAGGCCGAGCGCTTCGGAATGGCGCAGTCCGGCCACCGCTATCAGTCCGAACCGGCAGTGATTCCAGCGTCGAGGGCCGGCGGCAGCGAAAGTGCTGCCGCCACAAGCGCCTGAATCTCGATCTCGCTATAGATGTAGGGCTTTGTCCGCCGTGCCGGCGGCACAGCGTCGCTTGGTGGCACTTCCGTCAGAGGATCGAAATGAGTGAGGTGCTAGGCAAAGCAGCGCACATCAGCCAGGCGGATGGACCAACTCGGCTGTCGGCCCATCAACGTCACCCATTCCATCGCCAGATCAGTCGTGATGGTATCGGCGCCGCGGGCTTCCATGAAGGTGACGAATGACGACAACCGTCGTGCCGGACCGTCGTATTTGTATCCCAGCCCTTGGCGCATGCCGACATAGCGCTTGAGCGTTGTGCGAAGCCGGCTCATTGGACACCTCCCGGCCAGGGTAGGCTCAGTTCACGCAGCTTCTCAATAGGTACTGTCACATTGATTGAGCGGTGGTTCTTGTAGGTCGGTGCACTCACGGTCATGGGTGCGCTGCTACCTCAATTTCCTTACCGCTCAATCAATGTGACAGTACCCGTCTAGCCGCACTAGCGCTTCATTGACCATCAGCCGGATCGGGCGCAGTGGATGATCGGCTGGCACGAAATCCTCCAACCGCTCATCGTGAACAGCTGCTCCATGAACACATCGCTCCTGCGCATCGAACCCCTCGCCAAGGGGATCGGTAGTCTATCTTTGGCGTAGGTATTTCAGCAGTCTGCTAGGCGCCCGCCGCCACGTGCGGGCGACGCCGGCATCAACCGGCGGGCAGATGTGCCGAGGGCAACAAGCGCGCCTGACGTAACGCCGCCAGATCAGCCGAGCCGGTGCAGAAGCAGGCGACGGCCAACTGGCGGATGACGATCTCGAAATGTGAGACAACCGCCTCGGTGGACACCGTCGCCGCGCCCAGCACGCCGGCCGCCTGCCCAGCGATGTCCGCGCCCAGGCGGATGGCCTTGGCCACGTCGACGCCGTCGCGGATCCCGCCCGACGCGATCAGCTTCACCGTTGGCAGCGCCCGACGTACCGCCTGCACGCTGGCCGGGGTCGGAATCCCCCAATCAGCGAACGCCATCGCCACGGTACGGTCGGCGGCATCGCGGGCGCGCTCGCCCTCCACCGCGGCCCAACTGGTGCCGCCGGCGCCGGCGACATCGATTACCGCCACGCCCGCCTCGACGAGCGCACAGGCCACCGAGGCGGACAGGCCCGACCCCACTTCCTTAGCCACGATCGGCACGCCCACGCTGCGCGCGGCGCGAGCGATCTGCGCCAGGACGCCGCGCCAGTCGCGGTCGCCCTCCGGCTGTACCGCTTCCTGCAGCGGATTGAGATGGATGATGAGTCCATCGGCCTCCAGCGCATCCACCGCCCGGCGCGCCAGGTCCAGGCCGTCGGCCTCGCGAAGTTGCGCGGCGCCGATATTGGCCAGCAAGGGAATGTCTGGGGCCAGGCGGCGCAGCGCGCGCGTCAGCCCCTGGGAGTTGCGGGATTGCAGGCTCAAGCGCTGCGAACCGACGCACATGGCGATCCCCAAGTCTTGCGCTGCCTCGCTCAGATGCCGGTTGATGGCCTCGGCGCGTGGCATGCCGCCGGTCATGGAGCTGATCAGCAGCGGCGCGCGCATGGTCTTGCCCAGCAGCGAGGCGCGCAGGTCGATCTGCGTCAGCTCCAACTCGGGCAATGCGCAGTGTTCGAAACGGATGTACTCCCAGCCGGCGGCGACCGTGGCCGGCGCCGTTCGCCGATCCAGCACGATGTCCAGATGGTCGTCCTTGCGCCGGCTCAGGGCGGTGTCGCTCATGCTCGCTCCATCCGTCGCATCGGGCGACGGCGTTGCGTCGGATCGGACCGACGGCAGCGCGCACACGCCGCCGCCTCCCGCGCATTCAGGCCGGCGCACGCTGGCCTCCCCCCGCAGCGTCGCTGCGGTAGCGGCTGGTCGAGGTCTGGTAGAACTGCGCGCGGATGGCCGCCATGGCCTCGATCAAGGGTCCCCACGGCGCGGGAAAGCGTTCTTCCGCCATCACCCGGTGCAGCATGCGCGTATGGCCGGCCAGCTCGTCGTTGAGGAACTCCACCGCAGGCATAGCCGGATAGCGCTGCTGCACCAGGATCGCCGCGTTGTCGGCCTCGCCGGCCGACCTGTCCTTATCGCGTCCATGCAGATCGTTCTGCAGGCGCCCTATCGCGGAGATGAGCCGCAGGACATGGCGAAACGCCGGACGCGCGCGCAAGGTCGCCATGTCCAGCCCCCACAGCAACGACAGGCAACAGAACACGTTCGCGTAGCCGATCGAATCGATACCGTTGTGCAGGTACTCGGCGTAGGACCAGCGTTCCGCCCCTGCCGCCTGCGCGTGTCCGGCGCGCAGCGCCGCGCAGTAGCACCGGGTATCGTCGAGAAGCTGAGCATAGTCGCGACGATCGTAGGCGAGCGCGGCCAGCGAAGCGCGCAGCACAGCGCAGCCCTCGAATCCGGGGAGCGCGCACGGCACGCCCTGCCCCACCGCCAGCTCCACTGCGGCGAGCTGCTCCGGCGCGATCAGGCCAAGGTCGTTGCAATCGTCGAGCCAGAACAGCAGCGCCAGTTCGCGATAGAACGCCACGATCAGCGTTTCGTCCTGCGGATCGCGGCCGGTGCGGGCGCTGGTGTCGCGCAGGCTCGGGTGGATGCGCTGCAGGATGTACTGGCCGCCCCTGACTGCTTCCTCGGCATGCTCGTCGGCGAACCCGGTCAGGGAACGCCCCCACTCCAGCACCTGCTGCAGCGCGCGTTCGGTCTGGATCATGGCGCCGCTCCTGCTCCCTCGGCCAGGACGCGCCGCCCCCAACGAAGCGCCAGCCACAACCCGGCGAGTTCGGCCACGCGCACGACCCGGGTGGGGCAATACAGTTCCTTGCCGATCCACAACGGCGTCTGCGGCAATGCATGCGCCGCATGGCGGGCGAGCATCCACTCCAGCGCACGCGCCACCGCCTGCGCGATGCGCCGGCGCCCTGTCGGCTCTTCGCTCCCGTCCATCACGTGCAACGCGAACAGCGCATAGGCGGTTTCCTCGAATGTGGACGCGCGACCGGCGCCCCAGCCGCCGTCGTCGCGCTGCGCCTGCAGCAGCGCCGCTAACGCGCGCTCGTCGCGCCACTGGGGCTTGCCTTGCGCAAGCGCAGCGACCGCATGCGCGGTGGGATACAGCCACGAAACGTGCCATTTTTCGTTGTCCCATAGACCGTGCGGGTTGCGATTGGCCTCGACGTAGGCGCTGGTGCCGGCGGCGGGCTTTCCCAACAGTCGCAACGCATGCAGGGCATGGATGTTGGTCGACACCGAGGCATTGCGCTCGCCGGGGAAGGTGACGAACAGCTCGCCGATTTCGAAATGGCGCAACGCATCGACCGCCGGCTCGCGGCCTGCAAGGCGCAGGACGCACAACGCAACGGCGGTGTCGTCCGCATCGGCCGCGAAGTGCAAGGCCGGGCCCAGACCGCGCACGCCCAGGCGGGCGTCGAGCTGCGCAACGATCACGCGCACCGCCTCGGCGAGCGCGGGATGCGCGAACAGCCCGGCCAGATGCAGGGTGTACAGCGACCAGCATGGCTCGAACACATTGATCGGCCAGACGTTGGGAACGACGCCTTCGATGCCGCTGCGCGTCGCCCGCGATGCCGCTTGCAGATACGCGTCGGCGCGCCCGACCTGCGTCGTGCTCCCCTGTGTGACGGCGTGCGCACGCCACGCGGCGGTGGCCGCCGGACTGATGCCGATGCTGCCGTCGTCATCAGGGCATGCAGTGGTCGGCGACGTCCCCCAGGCTTCCCAGGAGTGCAGCAACGGATGGCCGCTCGGCAACGTCGCCACCGCCCGCAGCTTGACCAGGCACGCTTGCCGCAACGGCAACAGCGCCGGATGGCGCGGAAACTCCACGCCGCCCAGCAAGGATGCGGCCTCGCCGCACAACTGCGGCAGGATCAGCTCCGCGCCGATCGGCGCGTCTTCCGGCACCACATGCGAGTAGGGATCGGGCTGGCGCTCGAGGAACCGGGTTGCAGTCTGGACTGCGTCGGCAGCGCCGAGAAGAGGATCGGCACGCTGCAATGCCAGCAACGCCGCCCACGTGGGCGCATGGCGGAACAGCGGGAAGTCCGCGCTTCCCCATCCGCCATCGGCCTGTTGCTGCGCGATGAGCCACGCGTATGCGTCCTGCCGACCGGTGACGTTGCCGTGGAACTGTAGAGCTCGCGCCGTGTCATAGACGGACGGACCGACGCTGCCGCCGTCGCTCATCTCGCTCAGCAGGTGGCGCAATTCGGAAAGGATCTGTTCGGACAGCGCGTTCACGCGGAATGTTCCTTCTGCAGACGGTTGACGAGAACCAGGATCGGGCAGTCGCCGCGAACTCGGACACAGTGCTGCATGCACCGCTGCCGCTGGTCGATCCAGCGGCACACGGGCGACTCCATGCGGACGGCGCGCTTATGCGCATGGCGCGTGCTTGAACAGATACGCGTTGGCCCGCTGCAGCATCTGCGCCATGCGTTCCGCACGCGGCCCCAGCGGGGCGATGGCCTCCCCGGCGTCGCGCAACAGATCCAGCGCGAACTGGCGCGCTGCCTGCAGCCCCATGATCGACGCGCAGGTCGGCTTCTGCCCCGCCGCGTCCTTGCCGGGGGTCTTGCCCAGCGTCGCGGTATCCGCAGTCGCGTCGAGAATGTCGTCGACCACCTGCAACGCCAGGCCGAAACAGGCGCTGTAGCGATCGAGCGCACAGTACAGCGCAGCGTGCGCGGCATCCTCCGCGATGGCGCATAGCGCGCCCATGCGAACGGATGCGCGCACTAGCGCTCCGCACTTCATCCGGTGCATTGCCACGATCCTGTCCAGCTCGACGTGCTTTCCGACCAGCGACAGATCCATGGCCTGCCCGCCTGCGGCACCCTCGGCGGACACCGCCCGCGCCAGTTCGCGCACGAGCGCGATACGGTTGTCGCCCGGCGCATCCAGGCTCGCCAGGGTGAGGAAGGCGTGCGCCTGCAGCGCATCGCCGACCAGGATCGCAGTGGCTTCGCCGAACCTGACGTGCACGGTCGGAAGGCCGCGGCGAAGCACGTCGTCGTCCATCGCGGGCAGGTCGTCGTGGACCAGGGTACAGGCGTGCATCATCTCGATGGCAGCGCCGACGTCGTCGAGCATGTGCGCCGGCGTGTCGGCCAGTGCGCCGGCAGCCAGACAGAGCAATGCGCGGGTGCGCTTCCCGCCATGCAAGGTGGCGTAGCGCATCGCCGCCATCAGCTCGGTCTCACCGTCGTCTTCGGCGCAGAGAAGACGCGCTAGCGCCTGTTCGACCCGCTTTGCGCCGTCCTGCATCCAGATCTCCGGCAGCAGCCTGCCGGATGCGCCGCCGCCGAGCGCGGAAACGCCAGTTCGGTCGTCGTGTAGCGTGGAATCGGTCTGCATGTTGTTCATGTCCTTGTACCTGACAGGAGACGGCCACGGCGAGCGGCGATCCGCCGCGGCCGGCGCCGCTGCCTCGCCACACGGGGCATGCGATGCCAGCTCATGAGATATGGGTGCCGCGGGAATGCGCCGTTGGCCGAGTTGCAATTCCTGCAGCGCGCGACGCGGCAGGAGCGTGATTGCCGGATGCACGCGCAGCGTCTCGCGGAATAGCGCCTCGGCGACCGGACACTGCGCCAGGTCCTCGTGCCGGGTCGGCGCCGCGCCCACGCGTTGCGCCTCCTCGACCAGGGCGTCCCACAGCACAGGCTGCCGCGCCAGCTCGATCACCATCCAGGCCATCGTCGAGGCGGTGGTGTCGTGACCAGCAAGCAGCAGCAAGCGGATATTGGCGACCAGGACGTCATCGGAGAGCGCATCGTCGCTGCGATCGAAGGCGCTCACCATGTCGTTGATCAACCCGGTGCGCGCGGCATGCGCGCGCGCGTCGCGGACGAACTGGCGCAACCGCGCATCGATCCAGTCGCGGGCGGCGCGGCCGCGCCGCAAGGGCAGTCCGGGCAGGTCGACCGGGGGCGCGACGATCAACTGCAGCAGTTGCCGGTACTTGCGATGCCATCCCGGCAGGTCCTGCGCTGGGATTCCCATGAGGCGGAAGATGAGCTTGAGCATCAGGTCGCCGGTTTCGCGCAGGATGGCTACGTCGCCGCGGTCGCGCCACGCCTGCACCCGCGCCCGGATGACGGGCGCGAACAGGGCGCCGATGCCGGCCTGGGTCAGCCCCTTGGGCAGGAGCGCCGCCTTGATTGCATCGCGCGCCTGCCGGTGCGCGCCGCCGTCCTGGGCGACCAACGTTCCGCCAAGTAATTCGGGCGCGATCTCTTCGATCAGCGCCGAGGACACATCCTTGTGCCGGAGTAGTGCGAACGCATCTGGATCCACGCAGGTCATCAGGTGTCCGGCAGGCCCGAAATCCAGCCAGAAGTGGCTGCCCAGCGTCCGTTCCGCGCGCCGCAGCAGGCGCGGCAGGTCGCAGACGATGGCGGGAAGATGCCCGACCAGGGGGAAAGCGCCGGGCACGACCGGGATGTCGTACCGCAGCCGGTGCCGACGGTCCAGCGGGTTGAGCAGCATGTCCATCAGCAGCGCCCCGCTTCGGCGGTGTCGCCGGCAGCCCGCGCGGCGCGGCTGTTGCCACCGTCGGCGTACGTCGGGACATGCGCCAGCATGCCGCCGTCGATGCACACGACCTGGCCGGTGATGAACGCAGCATCGTCGGAGAGCAGGAAGGCCACCAGCGCGGCCACGTCCCTTGCCGATGCCGGCGCCGGTCACCACGGCCACTTTGCCTTCAAACCGTCCCATCGTGTCCTCCTGGATTGCGTTGGTCTTTCGCGGCATGCCGCTCAGCCTCCGCCGGAGAAGGCGCAGGGTCCGCGCTGGCGCGCTCGCCATCGCCAGTGTCGCTTTCGATGACCCGGATGGCGGCGACCGGGCACTGGCTGGCCGCGAGCAGCACGGCGGCGTGCAGCGCCTGCGGGACCGTCGCCACGCACACTTCGGCCACGCCGTCCGGTTTGCGCTGGCGAAAGGTGCCCGGCAGCGTCAGCACGCACTGCCCGGTGGTTCCGCACAGATCCTGGTCGACCACGACGCGCATCTCAGCCCCCCCCTTGCGCATGCAGCCGCACCGGCAGCGCGCGGAACGTCCTGAGGAACGCGGAGGGCTCCCGGGTCGGCTGCTCGGCCAATGCCAGCGTGGGGAAGCGCGCCTGGATCCGCGGCAGGCTCTCGGCCAACTGCATCCGGGCCAGTTGCGCACCGGGGCAGAAGTGGATGCCGTGGCCGAAGCTCAGCATGATCTTCCCGTCGGTCGACATGCCAGGATTGGTGCCGCCAGGATTGGTGCCGTAGAACCGCGCGGGATCGAAGCGGTCGGGATCGGCGAAGGCGTCCGGGTCGCGATTGCCGGCCGCGATCAGCAACCGCACGTCCGCGTTCTTCGGGATCACCACGCCGCCCAGCTCGATGTCGCGCTGGGCGATACGCGGAGTGGGGCTGAACAGGACGGGCGCGTCGCAGCGCAGGACTTCTTCGACGAATGCCTTCACCCCCACGGCGTCTCCCTGCAGCCAGTGCCGCTGTTCGGGATACGCCCGCATCGCCAGGACCGCATGGTCGATGGTCGCAGCAGTGGTGGCGAAGCCGCCCAGCAGCATGCCCCACAGCATGCTGATCAACTCCGCATCCGACAGCGTGTCGGCATCGTCGTCGTGTGCGCCGACCAGCATCGACACGATGTCGTGGCGGGGATCGGTGCGCTTGCGCTGTATGAGGTCGCCAAAGTAGGCCAGCACCCTGGCGCTGGCCGCGTCCGCCGCGGCGAGCTGGGGATCGCTGGCGTGCGGGCCCAGGCCTTCCACAATGGCGCCGATGCCGGCGGCGAGCCCCAACATGTCGTCCTGGGGCAGGCCGAACAGTTCGGCGAAGACCAGCATGGGCAAGGCTAGCGCGAATTCCCGATGCAGGTCCACCGCCTCCCCGCGCTCTAGCGCGGGCGCCATGCCGTCCAGGCGCGCTGCGACGATGCGCGCGGTGCTCGGCCGCAGGTTGTCGATCTGGCGCATGGTGAAGTCGCGCGAGATCAGCCGGCGCAGACGCGTATGCGTCGGTGGGTCCTTCATCGCTAGCGTGGATGCCATCAGATTGACCGACAGGCTCGTCGCGGCACGCGGGAAATAGCGCGCCAGTTCGCCCGGCGCCGGTCCCCGAAACGCATCGCCCGTGGCCTTGAGCGCCCAGTAGATGTCGGCGTGGCGGCTCAACAGAAAGAGGCCCGACGCCGCGCGATGCACGGGATCGTGCTCGCGCAACCACCGCATGAACGGATACGGGTCGTGGATGCACGCTGGCGACGCCAGTTCGGCGAAGGCGTCCCGGCATGCTGCAGTGGTTTCTTGCGCGTCCATCTTGGTTACCTGTTGGCTGGCTGATCTGACAAGCGATGGAAGGGTATCCGGCGTGTGCCGCCGTTCAACTAAGGCAGCAAGAGTTGTGCCAACTGCGCAGAGAGCGCCTCAGATAAGCTGCTCTGCACATCATTCTATGACTTAACTGAGCGCGGCACGCGCGGGCCGAACATCACTATGTCGCGGACGCGACAAACCCGACAGTAGGTCAACGCAAGGTATGTCGGTCGCCTTAGCTTGGCGCAGAAGTCAGGGTTCGTCTGTCGGGCATGATCGGACGTCCAGTATGGAACCGAAGCTATGTCATCGAAGGGAGGAAGGTGACCGGCAGGCGCTGCGGGAGCGAATGACGTAAGACGAAGCTATACTAGTGGATGGAATCTAACACTTGGTGCCCCCGTTTGACGGCAGCGATGATTTTGTCGGGATCGGCGGTCCAGGTGAAGGGCTTGGGTTGTTGGTTGTGCTCTGTAAGGAAGCGGTTGATGGCGGCCTGGAGGTCAACGACCGAATGAAAGACGCCGCGCTTGAGGCGACGCTTCGACAGTTTGGCGAAGAAGCCCTCGACGGCGTTGAGCCACGAGCAGGACGTCGGCGTGAAGTGGAAGGTAAAGCGCTGATGGCGGTCGAGCCAGGCGCGCACCTTGGGATGCTTGTGGGCGGCATAGTTGTCGAGGATGACGTGGATCGCCTTGTCGGCCGGCACTTGGGCGTTGATGGCGTTGAGAAAACGGATGAACTCCTGATGCCTGTGACGCTGCATGTTCCTGCCGATGACGGTGCCGTCGAGCACGTTGAGGGCGGCAAACAACGTGGTCGTGCCATGCCGCTTGTAGTCGTGGGTCATGGTGCCGAGCCGGCCCTTCTTCAGGGGCAGGCCGGGCTGGGTGCGGTCGAGCGCCTGGATCTGGCTCTTCTCGTCGACCGACAGCACGATGGCATGGGCCGGCGGGTCGACGTAGAGGCCGACAACGTCTTTGAGCTTGGCGACGAACTGCGGGTCGTTGGAGAGCTTGAAGGCCCGCCAGCGGTGGGGCTGGAGACCGTGCGCCTTCCAGATGCGGCGCACCGCGCTGGCGCTGACGCCCACCTCGGCCGCCATCATGTCGGCAGTCCAGTGCGTCGTCTCGCCCGGCGGGTCGGCAAGCGAAAGCGCCACCACCTGCTCGCCGATCTCCGGCCCGAGCGGCGCAATGCGCGAGGGGCGCGTCTTGTCGCGCAAGAGACCCTCGAAGCCTTCCGTGGCGAAGCGCTCCTGCCAGCGCCACACGCAGGTCTTCGACTTGCCGGTCTGTCGCATGATCTCGACGGTGCCGACGCCATCGGCACTCAGCAGGATGATCTCGGCGCGCCAGACGTGCTTCTGCGGCGCATTGCGATCACTGATGAGGGCTCTCAGGCGTTGGCGATCGGTCGGCGAAACGGTGAAGGCTATTCCTGTGCGCATGCGCCACACTCGCATACGCACTCGCCAAAGGGAATCCCATACGGACTCTTATGTTAGGCGGATACCACTAGCTTAGCTAGATCAGCTTCGGCCATCAACGATCCCGAAACCGCCGAATATGTCTCCAGGCGCTGCGGCGCTACGACTGTGGAGGTCAATCAACTAAGCCGGTGGACGCAGTCCTCCGGCTCGTCGAGAACCCGCTCGAAGCAACTTGTCAGCCGGCGGCTGATCCTGCCGCATGAAGCGTGGCATGCGCGCCGACGAACAGTCTTCACCGCCGGCAATGCGCCTCTTAGGTGCGGGCGCGCGATCTGGTTTCGCAGAGCGGATATGAAAGCATGCGTGAAGCCAAACGCGTCTTTCATGCTAACGCGGAGAGGCAGTGCAGCTTCTGTCTTAGGTAGCGTCCTGGTCCTCTGGAATTTCCTCCAGAAGTCCGTCATAGACTTCGAGCAGCACATCTGTGATCGCCTTACCCAAAGCATTGCCGGCCGCGCGGACGTCATCCTCCGTTCCGTCACGCGCGGCCTTGGCAAGCTCAAAGCCCTGCTCGCCGACAATCTGCTTGGCAACTTCAATCGCCCAGAGGCCGAAGTCGCCACGGCTCCCGATTTGAACAGTTTCTTCCATGCTAAAACCTCGAATGTCTTCTCCGCGCCGAAAACCAGCGCGCGGCTACTAACCGGTGTATTCATCATTGTTGTGAATCGATCAAGACGCATCGATTCACAAGTGCCGTTGGACTGTGACCCGGCATTTGCGAGTCCCATCTAATGATCTCGCAACCCTACCATCTTTGCCGTGCCCACGATGACACGGGTATTGATTTCCTGTCGCCCTTCGCCAGCACCGCGCGACGTGCCGCCACGGCATCATGGAGCGTCACTGAAGGCAAGGTCAAATCAGCAAACGGGCTTCCACGAAATTCTCCGAAGGCCTATGAAGATACGGGCCATTTCCCCGCGGGTCATATTTCACTAGCAGACGACGGTTCGAGCGACCGGCGTCGGCGCTAAGCGCAGGTGACCAGTAGCACAGACCAAACAGATTGGCCGCAATGTGCGCTCCTGCTCGGGCAGGAATTTCAACCAGAAACGCATCCGATCTTGTGCCAGTCGAAGCGGAATCTCGCCCTCGTGTTCCCGCCAGACGGCATTCGGCGGGCGGCTCAAGCGGCACCGTAAAGTTAACCGACGGCTGAGGAAGATGTGCGTACATGGGCTATGTCAGAAGTTGCTCGTGATCCGCTTTATCGTCGCCACCGCTATCCCGCTGAGATCATTGCGCACGCGGTATGGCTCTACTTTCGCTTTCCGCTCAGCCTGCGCATGGTTGAGGACATGCTGGCGTCCCGCGGCATCATCGTCACGCATCAGACCATTCGAAGCTGGGCGGAGAAATTCGGACGGCATTTCGCCCGGGAGATCAAGCGACGGTCAGCCGGCTGCCTGGGCGACAAATGGCATCTCGACGAATGTGTGGTGGCCATCAATGGCAAGAAGCAGTGGCTCTGGCGTGCCGTCGATCAGGACGGCTTCGTCCTCGAAGTGCTGGTGCAAAGCCGCCGAAATGCCAAGGCGGCAAAGCGCCTGATGCGCAAGTTGCTGAAGGCTCAAGGGCGGACACCACGGGTCATGATCACCGACAAGCTCCGGTCCTATGATGCCGCCAGGCGCGACCTCATGCCCGGTGTCGAACACCGGTCGCACAAAGGCCTAAATAATCGAGCGGAAAATTCGCACCAGCCGACCCGACGACGCGAAAGGACCATGAAACGCTTCAAGTCGGCACGCCAGCTTCAGCGGTTCGTTTCCATGATCCGATTGCCAACCTGTTCCACTTTCCCCGCAATACGCTGTCATCGGCTCAACATCAAGACCTGCGTAACGCCGCCATGCAAATCTGGAGCAAAATCGCGTGTGTCGCCGCAGCCCGACAGCCGTCCCCGCCAGCTATCGCTGCATCAATCCGCTGATAACTTTACAGTGCCCGCTCGGCCCATCAGGCGCTCCGCAATATGCAGAACGTGCTGTGGGCAAAGCGGCTCTATTGGGTGATCGATCTCGACATACAGAAGTACTTCGATTCGATCCCGCACTCTTACCTCCGGGCGTTCCTCGACCAGCGAGTCACGGACGGCGTCATCCGACGGATGATCGATAAATGGCTGAATGCTGGGGCCATCGAAGATGGTCTCCTGCGCCGAACGACAGAAGGATCCCCGCAAGGAGGCGTCGTCTCGCCCTGCCTCTCGAACATTTTTCTGCACTATGTGCTGGATGAATGGTTCGAGACCGAGGTGCGGCCGCGGCTTCGTGGGGGCTGCACCATTGCCCGCTATGCTGACGATGCGATCATGGCGTTTGACAACATCGTCGACGCCCAACGTGTCCTGGCAGTTCTGGGCAAACGTCTTGGACGGTACGGGCTTACGCTCCACCCGGACAAGACGCGCCTCGTCGACTTTCGCCCGCGAAGGACGGAGAGCACACGGCATCCGGAGACGGATGGCACCAGCTTCGACTTTCTCGGCCTGACCCACGTGTGGGGACGGTCGCGCAGAGGAAAAGCCATGGTGATGCAAGTCACGGCCAAAGGCCGCTTTGCTCGTGCGCTGGCAGCGGTGAGTGACTGGTGCCGGAAACACCGGAACTGGTCGATCCGCGATCAGCACCGCCATCTCTCGTCCATGATGTGGGGCCACTTCGCCTATTATGGCGTCGGAGGAAATGCTCGGCGATTGCGATGGTTCGCCCATCAGGTCGTGAGGATATGGCAGAAATGGCTATCTCGACGAGATCGTCAAAGCGTGTTCCGATGGACCCGTCTTAACGAGATCCTGAAACGCCATCCGCTGCCGCCAGCCAGAATTGCTCATTCATTTGCTGCCGTGAGCTAAACTCTACCATGAGGAACCGGATGCGGGAAAACTGCACGTCCGGGTCTGTGAGGGGTGGGGCGGTAACGCCCCCACCTACTCGGCAGCGCTTCTTGCGCAGCGGACGCAGCGCCCGGGCCAAGGCATTGCCATCGCCAAGCGGCGCGAGGGCGCCGAAGAAACGCAGGCCTCCGGCCGCCTGTGCCGCCAGCAAGCGCTCGAGGAACAGGCGGCGGAACAGCCGGGAGAGCACCCGGACCGGCAGGAAGAAACGGCGGCGGCGACAGGCGATCCAGCGTCGGCCAGCACGCCGCCGGGGACGAGGCAGTGGAGATGCGGGTGATGGGTCAGCGTCTGCCCCCAGGTGTGGAGGATAGCGAGGAAGCCGAGTTCGCCGCCGAGATGCCGGGGATCGGCGGCAATGGTCTTGAGCGTCTCGGCGGCCGCCTCGAACAGCATCGTATAGAGCTGCCGCTTGTTCTGATAGGCGATCGCGGCGATCTCGGCCGGCATGGTGAACACCACATGGAAGTACGGTACCGGCAACAGATCGGCCTGACGGTCGGTAAGCCAGCGATCGCGCGTGGCACCCGGGGGCCCTCAAGCCGATGTGTTGGAATGCATTCGTTCGCACATTCCATGGTTTGAATAGGCCCCATACAAAAAATGGATTTCCCAGTCTTGCCACATGGTGCATAGCGAAGCTCCCCACGCGTGCCTCGCCTACGCTACCTTTCGTTGGGACATGACACCACGACAATAGAGAAAGGCTGATAGATGAAGAACGTCACATACCTCTTGGACCCGGAGTCTTTCGCACTATTGGGATTGCCGACGGTGTCGGCCTCGCGCCGATCTTTGGTTTGCTCGGTTTTGCCGCCTAGTGCAGATGATCCGCTTTGACGATTCGCATGCGCTATTCTTAGAGATGAAGAAGGACTGCGCGATGGGGAACAGCGTTCACGGTTTTTGCCTAGGCCGGTGGAACACGAAGGTAAGGGCACTTGTCTGCCGCGCCTGCCAGACAATCGGAACCGAAAACACGGTCCACCGCTATTGCACGCCTCTTACTGCCGCCCATGTTGCAAATTTAACCCGAATTTTCGGAGGTATATCTCATGAATCGCAGGACCGTGCTGATGCTCGCATGCACCGCAGCAGTCGCCACATGGCTCGTAGCCTCGCCGGACGTGCGGGCGGACCCCGTTGCGGATATATGTTACCTTTTTTGCCCATCGGAGCAGGATGACACCGTTGGCGCGTTTTGTTCATCTTTTTGCTCCTCATCTTCGTCCCTTCCGCTTCCAACGGACCCTCAGAGCGGAAGCCAGGTAGAGAGACAAAATCCGACTCGAACCACAGACGCTGCGAGCCGAACGTCAGAGAGGCCGTGACAGGAGTAGTACGATTCAGGCCTTGGCGGATCGTCTGGGTCTCGAAAAAACGCTCTCCAGTTGCAGAGCCGCTGTCAAAGATCGGTAACGCTAGCGATTGTTTCGGCGAGCGATGTGGCTCGACGCGCATCGCGATCTGGTTGGCTTAATGGCGCGAGACCTGTGTCGGCACAGCGGTCAAGGTAACCGGGCGCCAAGGCCTGCCTGCTGAGGCGGTCTTGGGCTGGGACAGCCCGCAATATGGAAGAGAACAAGCCGACTGGTGCTAAAGCCTCGTGTTTCTGAGCAAAACGTCACCCTCCACTCCGCGTGGAAACTGAGCCACCAATTCGAACGAAGGCAGTAGGTCAAGAATTGCGCGCAGGGGCAGTTGACCTTCATACAGCTCCTGGTCACTATATTCAGTGTAGATGAAGCGCGTATTGTTTAGAGTCTCTTTGCCGCCAGCGATGACGTCGGACTCGGCCCCCTGCACATCCATCCAGATCAGGTCGATACTCTCCAAGCCAGCCTCACTGCACCAATCGTCCAGTCTCCGAGTCTCAACTGAGATGGGTCCGTCAAACCGGACCCACTGATATTCGGAAAGGTGATTCTTGGGCTGGCGTATTGAGCCTGACAGATCCCATTCCTTTGCATCTCCATTACTGGGGTGGAAATCGATTCTGCCGTTTCGATCACTGATCGCGACTTCAAATAGCCTCATCCTGTCCAAAGGCCCCATGTTTTCCCTACAGCGAGCAGCGGCTCGGGGGTCTGGCTCAAAGCAGAAAAGCTGGGCCTTCGGACGAAGCTGGAGAAAGCGTCGCGCATCGCTTCCATCATTGCAACCGATGTCCAGAATCACGGGGTCAGGCTTTTCAAGGAGCGAAACGATCTGTCGATGGACCTTCAAGGAAGACGTTGGCTTTCCTATGCCCTCCGCAAATTCGCGAAGGCGTTGCTGAAGAGAGATTAGCAGGCCTTCTTTAAGATACCGTCCTACTTCCATGAAATTACACCTCAATATTGATTGCAGATGCGGGTGCTGACCGCTGGTGAGACATTGAGTGCTCGTGCCGCGCTTCGCTGGAGCCTCAACGAATGCCGCCCATCACTCATGAGCGTCTCGGCCCCACCAGCATGGGTGAAGGAGAGGGACGGAACTACCGCGATTGTCATAGGCGGGCACCGCTTGACAGATTGATTGAACTTGATAGTGGTTCCGCTGCAGAGCCGGCGCGCATTGGATGCAGTCGCACGCTACGCTGCTCCCAAAGCCCACGCAGTTCATTTAGGAGCGCTTCACGCTGGTTCTGATTGGGCGCGATGAGGTCCAAGATATCGCCGAGCGGAGCTTCTCCATCAATCCGCATTAGCAGTTCGAACAACTCGGATGAAATCCGCACGGCTTCTCGGCTGGAGGGACCCGTGCGGATCTCGCATACCGTCTCTTGGCGGTCTAACGCCGTAAATGCACGCACTTGATGGAGGCTTGAATAAGGCGGCAACGAAAGCGCAAGTCTACTCCAGTCCTCCGGTGACGCAGTCCGCTTCTTGATGAGATACGACCCAACCACGAGTCCATCCAAGTCGGTGGTCAAAAATGTGGTCACCGCATCCGCAACCGAATCCACTATCGGCTCAACATTATTGTTGAAGGACGTGTTGAGCAGAATCGGGACACCTGTTCGTTTCCTAAAGGCGGTGATGACCTCCCAATACGCTTGATTGATGTTGCGCGATACTGTTTGCAAGCGCGCCGTACCATCGACGTGCGTGACGGCACCGAGCAGATTGCGCTTGGATTCGCGCACAGGCACTACGAAATTCATAAAGGGAAATTCCTGCCTGCTATCTGGCAATTCAAAGAACTCGTTGGCGTCCTCCTCCAACACGGATGGCGCAAAGGGGCGATAGCCTTCGCGCTTCTTGACAATCGCGTTGATCCGATCCTTGTTTGTGGCCGGCCTAGGGTCGGCAAGAATGCTACGGTTGCCAAGCGCACGCGGTCCGAATTCCGATCGTCCCTGCATCCAGCCGATAACGGCGCCATCGGCGATCCACTCGGCTGCTCTGCTGGCCACATCATCGCAGCGTTCGATTTCAATGTGGCCGCCCCATGCAATTAATTCCTGCTCCACGGCGCGGTCGCTCCCGAGATCAGGACCCCAATAGACCTCCTGCAAACGCTCTCGAGGTGCGGACTGCCCTAGTTCATTAGACATCATCAATGCAGCGCCTAATGCGCAGCCAGCGTCGTGTGCCGCGGGTTGCACGAAGATGTCTTGGAAGATTCCCGAGCGCAACAGCTTACCGCTCAAAGTGCAGTTGTGAGCTACTCCTCCGGCCAAGCTTAAGCGCTTTATGCCGGTGATCTCGCTGTGATGCCGTAGAACGTGAAACACAATCCGTTCGAGTGCTTCTTGCAACGAAGCACTCAAATCTTTATGCTGCTGAGTGAACGGCATCCCTTTTCGGCGTACCTCAATGCTGCGAAGCAGCGTGGGACCAATCCGGTCCAGATAGATCCGGTAGCCACCGTTGTCTAATAGCTCGTAGAACTGTTCGAAGAGGTCGCGATGGGGAGCGGGGTCGCCGTACGGTGCAAGCCCCATGACCTTGTATTCATCAAACATGCCGTAACCGAGATATTTTATGGTCTCAAGGTACAAAAGCCCTAAAGAATCGCTCTCCGGAAATGTCGCAAGCGGTGTGACTTCCGTGCCAGATCCTATCGCCAAAAGACCCGAGGCGAAGTCTCCACCGCCATCAATTGTCAAGATGAGACTTTGTTCGAAACCCGACATAGAAAACGCGCTCCAGGCGTGCGACAGGTGATGGCTTACGAATGAGATTCGCGACGGATCGACCTCAGTACCAAATTCCTGCGCGAGCAACCCACACAACAACAGCTTGGCATACAACGGTATTGACATGTGCGGCTGAGAAACGAGCAAGCGCTCGAGCATAGCATTGCAAAATGCCTCGGTTGCATAATACGCGAGCAGTCGATGTCGCTGAGCTGAACCCCGGCGTATTCAAGGCAGTATTGAATCGAACGGCGCGGCAGCTTGTTGGAATGTTTGATTCTATTAAGCCGCTCCTCTTCGACAGCAGCTATCACTCGGCCGTCTCGGACGAGAACCGCTGCACCGTCGTGCATAAATGTATTCGGCAGATCGAGCGTGTTTTCGTAAATCTTGCTTAGACCGCCACTCAGTCCTAGACACAGCATGTTGCTCTCCAATCTCTCGTCACTTGTAACAGGTAGGCCCTGTGCTCCGACTGAATTTAGTCGTTTGCTAAGCTCAAGCAGTGCTCTTTCTGCCGTAGGTCAGGACATTAAACGCCGCCGAAGAAGTCCCACAGATAAGAAGAATGGCATCACTGCAAATATACAAAGCGCGCTGATGTGCAGAGCGACGCCTCCGCCTGGGCGATCTAGCATCGCTGGACGAATGAGCTCGATTGAATGTGACAGCGGCAGCAGATGCGATAGCTTCTGAAAAATGTCGGGCAGTTGGCTGACTGGGAAGACCGCTCCTGACAAAAACAGCATGGGTGTAAGGAAGAGCGTCTGGTAAAATATGAAATAGTCGTAACTGGGCGCAAGTGCTGTGACGATCATCGCCAGGCTTGCAAAGGCGAACCCCGTGAGTGCGATCACTGGCAAGGCAAAGAGAACGGACGGCCACGATGCAAAGCCCATTGTGGCTGCAACGAGCATCATTGCTGTCCCGGCCAATAACGCCTTGCTGGCTGCCCACGCCAGTTCACCGAGGACGATGTCCCCGAGCGTGAGTTGGGTGCACAGGGCTGATTCCCAAGTTCGTTTTGCGTGCATGCGAGCGAAGGTCGCGTGAATAGTCTCGAACGTCGCGGAGATCATTGCGCTTGTTGCAACCATGCCAGCCGCCAAGAACGCGACATATGGAATGCCGTCGACGCGACCCACCATCGCACCCAGGCCGAAGCCGAGACCAAACAGCGAAGTCACGGGCTCGGCGAGGTTACCGAGAATTGAAGCGATCGCGGCTTTCTTCCATGCCATATAATTACGGCGCCACACTGCAATCCAATTCCAAGGATTGGCGGGTAGGACCGCCGCGTAACGTTTCCACATCGCTCAGTCCTTCATTTCGCGCCCGGTCAACCGCAAGAACACATCTTCAAGATTCGGTGGACGCTGCAATAGGCGTAGACCGGTTCGCCCGCGCAATTGCAAGCGCACCTGTTCTGGATCGGACGAATAGCAAAACAGCGTCTCACCGCTCACTTCGACACGCTGAGCATATGGTCCGACAACTGAAGTCAGCTCCCGCGGATTGCCGCCGTAGATCTCAATCACGTCGCACCCGATCTGCTCGTCGATCAGCGCGTGAGGGCGGCCTTCCACGATCTTCCGTCCGTGCTCTATAACACACAAGCGGTCACATAATCGGTCCGCCTCTTCCATGAAGTGGGTAGTCAGTAGAATCGTCTTGCCAAGCGCCAACAAGGACCGCAGCCGTTCCCATATTAGGTGGCGAGCATGCGGATCGAGGCCGGTAGTCGGCTCATCCAGTATCAGGAGCTGTGGGTCGTTGATCAGCGCACAAGCCAGCGTCAGCCGTCTCTGCATACCGCCGGATAATTGCGCCACGGGTACATCCGCCTTGCTCTCGAGCCGAGCGAAATCGAGCAGTGGTGGAATGGCTTCCTCGAGCTCGCGAGTACGCAGGCCGAAGTAACGTCCGAACACCAGTAGGTTCTCGCGCGCCGTGAACTCGCGATCAAGTGTGTCGAATTGCGGAACCACCCCTATGCGGCTGCGCGCCAAACGCGCGCGGGCTGGCACCGGCTCTCCGAGCACTGTGATCGTGCCTTCATCAGGCGGTGCCAGGCCGAGAACCAGACGCGATACCGTGCTTTTGCCCGCACCGTTCGGTCCCAGCAAGCCGAAACATTCTCCTGAGGTGATGGTGAATGACAGTTGGTCGACAACGACTTTGTCGCCATAAGACTTACTGACGTTGGTAAGCTCGATTGCCACATCTGATTTGGAGCAAGATAGCGAATTATCCGCATTGCTATGCCCGTGGCACTTCTGCTTGCGTGCATTGCTCTCAGGCCGCCGCGACGGTGAGCTTGAGACATTTGCTCGAGTCAATAGCTGCAATTTCTCGTCCTATCTTAAATTCGCTTGCCTGTTTGGCAAAGCCGGCTACCGCCACCGCAGTGACTGACTGATGTCAGCAGCCTCGCAAGCTGCGCAAGGCTGAGCCAGCGACGCGGGTGCCGCAGTTTCAGACGGCTCCGCAGCGCTTGTTTTAGCAATGGGGTTCAGGAGAATCCTTTACGCCGTTGGGTGCGGCAGCCGGGGAACCACGCGACAGCCAGTCGCTGTTGCTCAACGTGCACAACGCATATGCTTTGAGGGGGAGCAGGAGAGCGACGTTGAGGAGGGTGTGCAGCGAAAACCCAAGGAATCGCAGCTCTCGCGCTCGAAACGCCGCCACGCCGCAGCGGACCATTGTCATAGATGCAATCATCAGGATCGTCGACCAAGGCACTGTGGCCGTCAGAGCGAGCTGTGCTAGCCCCGTCAGGACCGAGAGGGCTAGGAGCAGCGGACCAAGATTCTGTCCGATCACGTCCAGCGTAAGATAGCGATCAAGGCCCGGCAGTAGGCGGAGCGCGAGCAATGTGTCGCGAAACGTGCTGCGTGCCCAGCGCAGTTGTTGGCGCAGATAGGCCCCCATCGAGTTTGGAACGACCGTCGCCGCGATGGCGTCCGGAACGTACTCGGTTCGAAAGCCTGCATTCAGCATGAGGATTGTGAGGTGGCGGTCTTCCCCGAAGTCGCTTGGCCTGCCTCGAAACAGTTGCGTCTCGTATTTATCGAGCAGCAATAGGAGTGCGGACCGCCGGTACATGGCACACGGGCCGCAGCAACACATAACGGCTCCAAAGCGAGCCTGTGCTGCTCGTTCCTCGTTGCAGGCGAGCCAGTACTCCATGTCGATCAACCGCGTCAGCCATGTGTCGCTGCGGTTGCTGGCCGTCAACTGACCCATCGCCGCGCCGACCGCGGGACTGTACATCTTCAGGGCAAGTTTCGTGACTACGTCCGGCGCAATGGTCGTGTCCGAGTCAACGTTGAGCACCAAATCTCCCGATGATTCCCGTATTGCGACAATCTGCGCCTTGCGCTTTCCGACGTTCTTTGGCATCAGGATAAAGCGGAACCTCGGGTCGCACGCATAATGATCGTGTACAGGTATGATGGCGTTGCGATTGCCAGAACCGTCGTCAACCACGTAGACCCGCAACTCTCCAGCGTAGTCTTGCTTTGCAATGGAAGCTAGGCACGCCGAGAGCGCGCGCGGATCCTCATTGTAGCAGGGGACGATAACATCCACGCTCGGCGGTGCACCGGAGCCGGTCACGGGCGTTGACGCAGCTGTGGTGTTTGTTGGCAAAGCGTATATAGCTTGCATGCCTTTGTAAGCCGTCGAGAGTGCTGCATACAAGGAGATGGCTACGGCGCCGGTCGTGCCAAGCAGATCCATGAAAAACCGTCCGTTTAATGATTCTGAGGAAGCGAGCGGATTATAAATCCGCGGTCGTGCAAGGCAGGGATGAGACGAGACAACGCCGCCACCGTCTGGTCGCGAAAACTGGCGTCAGTGTTCGCCAACTCGTCGGGAGGGCACCCATCGTGCAGGAGAATGATTGAACCGGGCCGGACCGAGGCGAGTACCGCATCGACGATTGCGTCGATACCGGGGCGGGACCAGTCCCGCGGGTCCACAGACCAGTGCACAGCCGCCAGTCCAGCGTTTGCCGATGTTGTCAGCACGTCATCGCTCCAAATTCCGTAAGGCGCACGTATGTGCCGCACCGAAGCCTCGGGGCAGGCCATCCTGATGGCCCTGTTCGCCTCGAGTACTTGGCGTTCCACGTCCCGACGTCCGCAGGCAGACAGGTCCGGATGGGTCATTGTATGGTTGGCGACCTCGTGCCCTTGCGCAACCATGCGTCGGATGAGTTGCGGCCGGTCCTTAGCATAAGCCCCGATGACGAAGAAAGTCGCCGGGACACGGTGTTCGGCCAGCACATCGAGGACCTCAGGGGTAAAAACCGGGTTAGGACCGTCGTCGAAGGTCAGGTAGACGCTCGGGGCCCCAGTGCCGCTTCTGGGCACTGTCCGGAGATAGTCAAGCTGTTTCATAGTTCCGGACCGTTTCGTTCGATCAGTGTGCCGGATGGCCATTCGCTCATTGGACGTCCAATCGGAAAGACCACAACGAGTACGTCTTCAGTGCGCGTTGGCGGCAGGTTGAGATAGACATCTGAAAGGGTGGACCGCACGCGAACGCCAGCCACAATTGTACCGAGACCGTTTCGGCAGAGTCTGCCCACAAGCTTGTACAGCGCGTGTCGAACGGCGCCAAATGCGAACGGAACGCCAAGCTGCTGCAGCACCGGATACATGACGCGGATGGAGTGGTTGAGCCCGAGTCCTTCGAGGTCCGGGCGAACCCCCCACAAACCCAGTTCCGCCACCAACAGATCGGCATCGCCCACCCTGATAAAGCGGCGCAACAGCCCCATGTGAGCAGCCACTCCGTGAGCGTCGTAGCCGATTACACGGAACTCCGGCCTTGCTCCGGCCCAACTGTGCCCACCTTCAAATGGTCTTGCGTTGAACGTCCCGGTCGGTCCATAGGTCTTCCGGAAGAACTCAGCGAGTTCAGTGTGGTCGGAGAGCTCCAGCTCATTTTCCCAGCACAGTTTCCACCGCATCTGAGGACGCATATCCAAAGAACTCCACATCTTGCTGCTTCTTGAAACGTACATCAAACGTCCGAAGTGGCCGGGGTCGATGGACGCCCGACACTGTCGTCGAACCCGCATTGCGGACCAAGTTGGTTGTTATAACCTGCACAGTGAGTGGGGGACATTTCCCGACCTTCCCGTATCACTCGCAAATCTCTACCAGCGACACACTTGATTTCTTCAAACGTGAGCATCTTCTAATAGTGATTGGACGGATCCGTAAAATTGATTGTTTGGATTATATCCATTCATACTGTGGATACACCCGGCCCAAGTCTCCCTGCTAGCAACGGTTGATGAACGAACCCGACACCGCGGCGGGAGCATCAGCTTCGGCCAGCCAATCACGGGCGTGCGGCCACGCTCTCGAAAACAAGGAAGTTGGATCAAAGAACAGGCTGAGACTTGGCCGCCAACGGCAAAGAAGCTAATACCGCTACTGCTCCCGCGCCGTTCGGCAGATACGTTTCGGCCACAGCCACGGCTTGTTCGGCTCGGGCAGCTATATCAGGCAGTGCCGTCTCGTCGATCATGATGCGCTGATTTTTCCTGTAGGATGGAACGTGGGCGTAGCCAAATACGGCAAGCCGGTCGCGGCGCATTGCGACCGCTGCCGTCGCGCTCTGAACGCAGGACTGCACGGTCTGGTGCGGGAGGCCGTACATGAGGTCGAAGTTGATGCGACTTATCCCAATCCGGCGCAGGTTTTCAATAGCCGCGGTCGTCTGCGCCTTTCTCTGGACCCGGTTGGTTGCTTTTTGAACAATGGGATCAAAGCTTTGCACGCCGAGACTCACGTGGCTTACCTCGGCCGCTCCTAAGGCTTCGGCCATCTCGGCCGTGAAGGTGCGCGGCTCGATCTCGACAGCGATGGTTTTCCTGAAGGCGAAACTGCGACGCAGAAGATCCATCAGAGCCAGAAAATCTTCTGGCTTGATGATGGTTGGTGTTCCACCGCCGAAGTGCACGTCGCTCACGGGCAGCGCCTGCGGCGCTTGGGCTGCTACCAAACTTATCTCCTCACTAGCGCCGTCAGATAGTCGAGGATCGATGCGTCTCGACGAGTTATGCTGTTGGGAAATCCGCAATACCAGCACATCGACCGACAGATCGGAATGTGGAGATACAACGACACCGGATCTGACGCCGGCAAGTTCCTCAGCCACCCCTTACTAGTGGATGGAATCTAACACTTGGTGCCCCCGTTTGACGGCAGCGATGATTTTGTCGGGATCGGCGGTCCAGGTGAAGGGCTTGGGTTGTTGGTTGTGCTCTGTAAGGAAGCGGTTGATGGCGGCCTGGAGGTCAACGACCGAATGAAAGACGCCGCGCTTGAGGCGACGCTTCGACAGTTTGGCGAAGAAGCCCTCGACGGCGTTGAGCCACGAGCAGGACGTCGGCGTGAAGTGGAAGGTGGGGCTGTTGAAGAAGTGCTATGTATCTGATTCAATTGAGCAGTCGTTGATTCTCTGGAGCCTCCACGATGCTCGGCCGTAAGGAACGCGATCAGCTTGAACTGTACATGTGCGGCTCGCTTCGGGATCTGGTCCCTGACGATCACGTATTGGTAAAGGTCGATCGAGTTCTCGACCTCTCCTGGCTA
The DNA here is from genome assembly GCF_002288525.1 of Sinorhizobium sojae CCBAU 05684. NCBI lineage: Bacteria > Pseudomonadati > Pseudomonadota > Alphaproteobacteria > Hyphomicrobiales > Rhizobiaceae > Sinorhizobium > Sinorhizobium sojae. The sequence goes on along the minus strand of NZ_CP023069.1, from coordinate 156,355 downwards.
CACGAGGAGGTGGCTGAGCTTTATGCGGCGGGCTTCGGCCGACCCGGCATCGACCCGGAAGTAGCAGTCCGGCTGATGCTTGCAGGCTTTCTTCTCGGAATTGTCCATGACCGTCGGCTGATGCGCGAGGCTCAGGTAAACATCGCTATTCGCTGGTTTATCGGCTTCGGTCTGCACGAAGCTCTCCCGGACCATTCGTCGTTGACCCGTATCCGTCAGCGCTGGGGTGCAGAACGTTTCCGAACTATCTTTGAGCGGACGGTAAAGGTCTGCGTAGCGGCCAAAGTCGCCAAGGGTGAGGTCGTTCATGTCGACGCCTCACTCATTCGGGCCGACGTCAGTTGGGAAAGTCTTGCGGTCCGCCATATAGATGCGGTCACCGACGCCAACGAAGCCGCTGAGAGCGAACGAAAAAGCCGCAAAACAGGCAAATACAAGAAAGTCTGCGTCACCGACCCTGACGCGTCCATGGCGACCAACGGGCGTAATCGGAGACTGGAGCCGGCCTACAAGCAACATGCCGTGGTGGATGATGCTTGCGGCGTAATTTTAGATGTGGAGGTCACCACAGGCGAGATTAATGAGGGGCAAGTCATACTCAGTCGTCTCGACGCGGTCGCCGCGATGACCGGCACGATAATCAAAACGGCAACGGCCGACGCCGGCTATGCGTATGCTAAGGTGTTCGCAGGAATGGAGCAACGCGCGATCGAAGCGGTTATTCCGGCAAAGGCAGAGCCAATCCGTAGCCCTGTGCCTATGCGCCGCTTTCGTTATGACGCCAAGCACGACACCCTTAAATGTCCGCGTGGCAAGATGCTGAAGGCGGGCCGTGCCGTTAAACATGGGCGCTTCTTTACATCTCGCGCGGCCGACTGTCGGCACTGCGATCTGGCGCGACTTTGCCTTTCCAATGGCCGTGTGAACAAGGCGGTAGTGCTCGGCGATGACTATCCGGCACTCCTGCGAGCTCGTCGCCGAAGAGAACGATGGTCGGACGAGGACCGAGCTTTGTACCAGCGTCACCGCTGGCGCTCAGAGGGATATCACGGCGAAGCGAAGACTTGGCACGGGCTATCGAGAGCGATCCGGCGCGGCCTCATAAATATGAAAATCCAAGCCTATCTGACGGCTGCGGCAGTCAACTTGAAACGACTGGCGAGTGCTTTTCTGTCAATTTTGCTGTTCGTGTACAGCCAAGAAGCTACCAGTTCAGCCCGACATCCCTTCAGGCAAAGGAAAGTTTTTGGAATTGGCTTGTCGGTGGCTTCCGCATAGCTCCGCCGACGATTGGTTCTTCAACAGCCCCAAGGTAAAGCGCTGATGGCGGTCGAGCCAGGCGCGCACCTTGGGATGCTTGTGGGCGGCATAGTTGTCGAGGATGACGTGGATCGCCTTGTCGGCCGGCACTTGGGCGTTGATGGCGTTGAGAAAACGGATGAACTCCTGATGCCTGTGACGCTGCATGTTCCTGCCGATGACGGTGCCGTCGAGCACGTTGAGGGCGGCAAACAACGTGGTCGTGCCATGCCGCTTGTAGTCGTGGGTCATGGTGCCGAGCCGGCCCTTCTTCAGGGGCAGGCCGGGCTGGGTGCGGTCGAGCGCCTGGATCTGGCTCTTCTCGTCGACCGACAGCACGATGGCATGGGCCGGCGGGTCGACGTAGAGGCCGACAACGTCTTTGAGCTTGGCGACGAACTGCGGGTCGTTGGAGAGCTTGAAGGCCCGCCAGCGGTGGGGCTGGAGACCGTGCGCCTTCCAGATGCGGCGCACCGCGCTGGCGCTGACGCCCACCTCGGCCGCCATCATGTCGGCAGTCCAGTGCGTCGTCTCGCCCGGCGGGTCGGCAAGCGAAAGCGCCACCACCTGCTCGCCGATCTCCGGCCCGAGCGGCGCAATGCGCGAGGGGCGCGTCTTGTCGCGCAAGAGACCCTCGAAGCCTTCCGTGGCGAAGCGCTCCTGCCAGCGCCACACGCAGGTCTTCGACTTGCCGGTCTGTCGCATGATCTCGACGGTGCCGACGCCATCGGCACTCAGCAGGATGATCTCGGCGCGCCAGACGTGCTTCTGCGGCGCATTGCGATCACTGATGAGGGCTCTCAGGCGTTGGCGATCGGTCGGCGAAACGGTGAAGGCTATTCCTGTGCGCATGCGCCACACTCGCATACGCACTCGCCAAAGGGAATCCCATACGGACTCTTATGTTAGGCGGATACCACTAGCTTCAGCGCCGACGGCTGCGGAGAAATCCGGTATAGTCGATCGTCACCATGGTAGGTGCGCCTCGCAGTACTTTTGCAAGAGTGGAGGTCAGCGGCGCGACACTTTTGATTAAACGCGTTGCCGCGCCTGTCTTTTCGCCGTCAGCCATTATGGTCTCCTGCTCAAGCCACTCAGCAGGCCCCGCTGCCGTTCGACGAGGATCTCAAAATCCATACCAGTTGGGTCGAGAACATTGCCGGTCAGATTAGCCGGTACTTTTCAATTCATTAGTCGAGACCGAAACATCAAGGGACATAAAAAATAATCTCTGTCGCGGATTCGACAAACGGGACAGAGTTGTACGCAATCGATTTACATTTCAATTGCCAAAGGCCGACGGCATATTCCCGCAGAGGTTGAGGTACCTGCGTGAGCTTGCTGCCGGGGACATGCCTTGGCGAAGGTGGAGAATGGTCTGTTCAGAAGTAGCTCAGTTGAATATCCAACAAACGCCAGTGGCCTTGCTGTTTCGCGGAGAAGGAGGCTAGGCGGAGCCGTTAGTCCCGGCGCCCGCCGGGTTGCACCCCGCCGTTGCATTTCTGCCACTGAGGAGCAGACAGTCGGGTTGAGGTCCTTCCGTGGTCAAGTTGTGGACCAGACAGCAGAACGCTGAGACGGTGAGCAGATGAATGCGGCGTCGGCAGCCCACAAGAGGAGACGCATCCGAGCGTTGAGAGGGGATGGATGGTTGCCGGCCAAGCGGTAACACGCAATAGCAAGCGACGGTGGGGAAGAATTCCGACATGGTCCATTTATTGCAATTGATAGCATTGTGAAAGCAGCCTTGGCCATTCTGTAACTTGAACTAATCGTCGGATCCCCGCTTTCCGCGACTACAAAATTGCCGCACCTTCACGCGCTGGCATGCTCGGATTCTCATAGAGGCTAAAACAGCAATGGACACGGAAGCAGTCGGGCTCGCAATAGCTTTTTTCTTCATTGCACTGGCGTATGCAGCAGTCGGACAAGCTGGCGCATCAGGCTACATTGCCGCCATGGCGCTTTCTGGCTATTCGCCGTTGGCCATTAAGCCGACAGCTCTTGCTTTGAACCTGATGGTCTCAGCGATCGGCACGGCCCAATTCCTGAAGGTGGGGCAGGTGTCCTGGCGTAACGTGTATCCTTTCGCAATTCTGGGCTTTCCGGCTTCGGCTCTCGGTGGCTCAGTGCACCTTCCCGAGAGAATCTATCACCCGGTTCTCGGGCTGATCCTGGTAGTTTCCGCCATTCAAATGGCGCGATCCGCGCTTCGCAAGAGCGCCTTGGTCATAACCATTCCGAAAACGCCGCCACTTCACGCTGCATTGATCACGGGAGCTGTTATCGGTTTCGTCTCGGGCACGACCGGGAGCGGAGGCGGCGTATTCCTCGCACCAGTGATCCTTTCCAAGAATTGGGGAACAGCACATCAGACTGCTGCAACCACGGCCGTTTATAATTTAATGAACTCAACCGCTGCCTTGATTGGAGCGTGCGCTTCCTGGAATGCACTTCCAAACTTTCTCTCGTGGTGGTTGATTGCGGTAGCGGCAGGTGGATCGATAGGCGCTTTAATCGGGAGCCGATATCTTTCCGCTTCCTCGCTTCGCGTCATTCTTTCCGTGCTTCTGATGGTATCAGGCCTCAAGCTGCTTTGGTGATGGAGTGCCCATTTGCTTGCACGGAAAACCTTTGCCCAGCATCACGCAGGAGCACGCGCGAAGGCGCACCATTCTCATCCGCGGCTAAGACCGAGAGGGCCAATTGTCGCTGAATGTAATCTCCGATGACCGAACTCCTCACCAGCACGGTACCTGGAACGTGGCTGCAACGCTTGTGGCGCGCTTCCGCCGGAGGTCGAGAATTCAGCACATCATGACGCCGACAGCCACTCTGTCGTGTACGATGCCCGATATGACAAGCGTCCCGAAAACCACCTTGCCGCCGTCGTCAAGCTGGTCGGCACGAATCTGAATGGCGCGATCTCTAAAGAACATCGCAAATTCGAGAGCGGTCGCCGCTCATAAGATAAGGCTCGGCGTCACGGGTCATCGGACAGCTCTCTGCCATACGGCAGGCTGTCGGCGCCATATCCAAAGTGCGGATAATCGTGATGCAAAATATTTATTTTACTGGCCTTAGCAATGCTGCAAAAACGACCACGCTTGATTTGCATCGATATTAGAACAGTTCCAGAGTGCTGGCGTTGAAACCGCTTTGCGGCTCAAAGAAAGGATTACCCGTGGAAAGCATCATCGGTTCGGCATGTACAAGAATCCGATTGTCCATAAGGTGGTGGACAGGTTTGGGCAGATGTAGCCGTCCTGTACGTTACACTTGACCTAATCATTGCGTGAATGAGTTTTGCCGGCAGTTGGGGCAACCAGGGCCCCCGTTTATGCGGCGCCCATCTAGAAGGCTGCGGGGAGCAGTCGCGCTTTCTGCCCGGCAGGGCTCGGCATGTGACTATTTCGGAGTTTCTACATTGCCTTCAAATATGAGCTTAACGGCGGATCTCATTGCAGATTTGCTCAGCGCGGCAAACGAGGTCGACAAACTCAACCCCTATGAAGTAAGCGGCCTCCTAGACCGCTCGATTGACACCATCCGCGATGTGCGCGAACAGACTGGTGTCGCAAGTTCATATATGCAGGGCGTTGTGGTTTGTCTTCGAATATCCTCAGAGCGCGTTGGCCACCTCTCTGAGGAGGATGTCAGGCGGTCCCTCGTCACTGCCGCGGAAGTCCTGAGTGCATTGGTGTCAAACCGTGTCGATTGAGCTGTTCGCGCCGCCGGAGTCCGGATCACTCCAGCTATCATCGATCCCGCAAACCGATGCGGCGAATTCGGCTGCAATCTCGACAGGTTTTGCCGAAGATCGCTTCAGTCGACGCTGCTTATTGGAACCGGCGTATCCGATTCGCGACGATGTCGAATACACGACATAGGCGTGTCGAGAGGCAGCTTCTTGTTTGGAAACGATTTCTCGTTGGCATGATACATGCAGGCTAACCCGCAAATGCCCGAGTTGATGACTTGTGAGGAGGATGCAGGACTAACCCGCAAGAGTGCAGTTCGGGGTGCGTCAGCCTTCCCCGGGCAACGAGGATCCGAACAGCAAGGGGGCGGCAAATAGGAAAGCAACGGCCGCGAGGGCATTTAACAGTGGGTGCTGTGCGAGGATCAGTCCCTTGCAATGGCTAGCCGCCGATAACGTTGTAGAAAAATAGACAAGGAGTGCTCAATGGTCTTCACTGGAAAATGTGATCTGCGGAGTCCGCTGCTCGGACGACGCCTGCGCTTAGGATTCATCGGCGGCGGAAAGGGGGGGCTTGTTGGACGATGGCATTTCGCTGGGGCCCGGCTGTCGAACCACTGGGAAATTGTTGCGGGAGCTCTTTCTTCGGACCCGGAAAACGCGCACGCTTCGGCTGCAGAGTGGATGATAGCGCCGGACCGGTCGTACAGCGACTGGAACGCTATGGCAACAGCAGAAGCCGCAAGGGACGATGGTATAGAGGCAGTCTCGATCGTGACGCCAAACTGGACACACCATCGGATCGCGACGGCATTTCTGAAGGCCGGCATTGATGTAATACTAGACAAGCCCATGACCACAACAGTTTCCGACGCCCGAGAACTCGTGGAGTTACAAAGAGCGACGGATCGCCTGGTCATCATGACTTACCCGTATGCACATCACGCGATGGTTCGCCAAGCTAAGCACATGATCCGAAATGGGGCCGTCGGCACGGTCCGGCAGGCCCATGTGGAGTATGTTCAGGAGTGGGCGACAGCGCCCTTCCCGTCCGACGCGAAGGGGGCAATGTGGCGGCAAGATCCCGAGAAGGTGGGCCGCGCGTCGGCCACCGGAGATATCGGCACGCACGCTTATCATCTCCTGCACACAATGACCGGACAGGACATTGCCAGGCTCAGGGCTGAGTTTCACACCTGTGGCGCTGTGAAGGCGATGGAAGACACCGCCTACGTCACTTTCCGTCTCGAGAATGGTGCACCTGGGATCCTTTGGGTAACGCAAGCTGCTCCTGGCCAATATTGCGGTCTTCGAATTCGCGTGTGGGGCGACAGAGGCGGGCTTGAGTGGGATCAGGAAAAACCTGAAGTGCTGCGCTATGTGCCTTTAGGGGAGCAGGAGCAGATTTTTGTGCGAGGCCACGGTAGTGGAATAGTACCCGAAGCAGAACGCCTGATACATCTACCGCGGGGACATGGCGAAGCTTTAGTGGATGCATGGGCAAATCTCTATGCCGAGGCTGGCGTGGCGGTAGCCGCACGCCGCGCAGGGTATGCTCTCCCGAAAGATAGCGTTGAGCTTTCCGGGGCTGAGGACGGGCTCAAAGGTATGTTGTTCATCGATGCTTGTGCCGACAGCCACGAATCTGGCGGATCTTGGGTTTCGATAAGCGGTGAATCCATTCCCAACTTTTGCTGAGCTGAGCGGCCAAAGTTCGGGCGCCCGCTGTTTGGCTGAAGCGTCTTTGAGCGCTGCGAGGCTTTCGCCCGATCCACGATGTTTTCGGCTCCGATTGTCCGGAAGGCGCGCCAGATAAGGGCACTATGTCTCCATAGACCTCTTCGCTGTTTCGCCGGGGAAACGGGATCGGGCGAGCGGATCCTGCTCCTGCGCCGGTGATTGGCAACCTCGGCTGTGTTTAGAGCGGGATGATTTTAGATCCGTTCATATCCGCTCTTTGAATAGTTCTGGCATTCTTTAGGTGAAACGGTTTGGAGGATGGTTGCGAGCGCGTCATGGATGGCGTTGCGGCTTCTGGCCTGCGCCTCGCGTAGCCGGTGCTTGATCTTGGCGAAGAGCTTTTCGATCGGATTGAGATCGGGGGAGTATTGCGGCAGGACGAACAGCCGCGCGCCGGCCTTGCGGATGGCGGTGCGGATCGCCCCGGCCTTGGGCGAGCCGAGAGTAAGCGCGATTTTCCCCGCACATTGACGCCGGCCATTTCGACGGATCGTCTTGGCGTTGGGAACGGCATCTGGTCAGGCGGTGGCAGTCTGTGCGAAGTTGAAGGGTAGCAGGTCGTCGATATCGGCGTCGACAGCGCGTTGGGGCAGTTCGGTTAGGGCGTGGCGCAACCACGTTAACGGTTCGACGCCGCAGGCGCGGCAGGTCAGCATGAGGCTGTAGATGACGGCGCTGGCCTTGGCTCCATCGGTGGTATCGCTAAACAGCCAACTCTTTCTGCCGGTCGCAAAAACTCTGATGTCGCGCTCCAGGAGGTTGTTGTCGATCGGCATCCTGCCATCGTCCGTGTAGCGCGTCAGATAATCCCACTGGTTCAGAGTGTAGGACACGGCATCGCCCAGCTTGGTGTCCGGCAAGACCTTCGGCGCGATTTCATCGAGCCATACCTTGAGAGCGGTGAGGACGGGTATGCTGTGTTGCTGTCGGAATCGGCGAACGCTGTCGGCCTTCGTCTCGCCGGTATCAGGCTTCTTGCTTCTTGTCTCGCGCTTGCCTTTCAATCCGATAGAGTTGTTCGAAGAACCGGAGAGCCTGCTCGGGTGGACCGCCACCTTTCTTTCTGGCCTTGAGGGCATCGACGAAGCGCCGCCTCGAATGGGCCATGCATCCGATATGGATCGCGCCATTCAGCGTGCGCCAGGCGGTGTAGCCATCGCTCATCAAGGTGCCGCGGTAATCGCCGAGGAAGGTCTGGGGGTGAACCTGGCCGCGGCCCGGCTGATAATCGAGAAGCACGATCGGCTCGTCACTGTCGTCGCCGCTCCGATAGGCCCACATATAGGGGTCAGAACAAGAACTGTTCCCCCAGACACGCGGCCTTTATCAACCAAAGACAGCGACTGCTGATTTGACGATGATCCCACCATCCGGACTTCTGCGCATTTGACGGCCGGTAGCAGCGCGAAAGACTTGCAGCAATTGCAGCGCCGGCGGCACCCGTGACCACAGGGTTTTCATGCGTTCCCTGCCATTTCGGCTTTTCCGCACTGCCTGGCCCGTAACAATGCGCTGTGACCAGCGGAAGCCGATCTCGTGGAAATACAAGTCGGCATGCTGCGGGCTGATATGATGAAAGACGCCGGCAATTGTGCGGCGGACGCGGGAATTGAAACCTTCGACCGAATTGACATGGACGGCGTCGCGAACGTATTCGCGGCTGGAATGCTTCACGGTGTCATGCCTGGCATAGTTCTCGCCAAGGGCTATGAACGCTGTCGCCTCATCGCTCATCAAGCAGGCATGGGGTTCGATCTGCGTTTCGACGGCGCGCGCCGCTGCACGTAGCGAAAGACCAGTCACCACCGCAGCCCGCGCGTCACCGGCCGGAGTGCCGGGTGTGACGTCATCTGGTCGCTGCACCATCACCATGACCGGTGTCTTCTGGGTATTCGGCAGACCTTTTCGGCCTCGTCCAGGCGGCGGATCGTCCGGATTTATTCTCGGTCGCCCACCAAGATGAAAATGGTCGATCTCCACCGTGCCATCGAGCATGTGCTCGCGCGCCGCCATGAGACGCAGCGCGTGTCCCATCCGCCAGGCCGTGGGTTGGCTCACCCCCAGAGCCTCGGCCAAGCGCACCGAGGACAAACCTTTATCCGACTGCAGCATCAGCCACATGCCCTTCAGCCAGACACGCAAAGGAAGCTTTGTGGAATGCAGAGGCGTGTGGGTCGTCACCGTGAACTGGAACCGGCAATCGCCGCTGGAGCATTGATAGAGACCCGGACGCGCACGCCGCTTGCCGGTATCGCGCCCGGCTATCGCGATCGAACGTTTGTAACCACAGGCAGGGCAAACTCTCCCAGCCGGCCACACCATGCTTTCCAGCAACCTCCGACACTGCTCCTCATCGCGAAAGGCCACGATCATATCTTCCGCGGTCCGAATGTTGGTAAGCGCTGCAAGCATCGTTTCCGACATTCTCATCTCCCTCGGATCATGCCCGAAGAATCGCATGGTAACCCTTGGATAGCAAGCCTATTGCTGTCTTTGGTTGATAAAGGCCGCGTGTGACTAGGAACAGTTCTTGTTCTGACCCCATATACGATGTGCTGGTGGCCTCTTTGTCCTTTTCTTTCAGGACCTGAACGGTCGTCTCGTCGCCATGGATGAGGGGTTGCAACCTGAGCCTCAGTTTCAGCGCGTCATAGATGCGATGCAGATGCTTCTCGCTCGAACCGATCACCCAGTGACCGAGAGCACCACGGCTGACAGGAACACCGGCCCGTTCGAAGGTCTGCGCCACTCGGTAGAGCGGTGTGCCGTCGACGTATTTGTGAACGAGTGCGAAGGCCAGCGTCGAGGCCGTGGCAATGCTGCCCGGCAGGGGCTGCGTTGGCATCGGTGCGATCACGACAGGCGTGTTGATCCCGGTGCGGTCGCAAAGGCGGCAAGCATACTTGAACCGCACATTCTGCAAGACCTTTGCCTTGACCTCGATATGAAGCTGCTCGGTAACGGCCTCACCCATGCGATGCATCTGGTGACGGCAGCAAGGACAAGCCTTCTGATCGTCGGCAAGGTCATACTCGACGCGCTCGCGCGGCAGGTTCTGCGGAAGTGGTCTGCGGCCACGCTTCTGACCCGTGATGCTTTCGACAGGTGGCAGACCTGTGTCCGGAATGTCGATGAGCTCGCTCTCGTGGCTGTCCGCTCCATCCTCGTCCGCACCCTCTTCGGCTTCGTTGAAGATGCGATCAACGTGCTTTTCGCTGCGCGGCGCAAAGCGATGGAGCCGCGCAAGCGCCAGCTCTTCTTCCAACTTGACGACCCGCTGCGAGAGCGCTTCCTTCTCGGTTTTAAGCGCGGCGATTTCGGCAGCATTTGCCGCCAACTGCGCCATCAGCTCTGCAACATCAGGTTCGCCGGTTCGAGTCATCGTAGTTTTGAATCTGAACCGCCACCCCGCGTCAACCGCAGAGTTCGCCGCCTCAGCCCGCGACCTGGTATTGCCGCACCGGGTGGCGGACCATCGCATCGATATCGATGCCGTCGAGTATCCAATGCAGCTGCTCGGTTGAAAGCGTGACCACCGGCACCTCACGGCGGGGCCATCGGAACTTGTCCTCTGTCAACCGCTTCAGGATCAGCACAAAGCCCGATCGGTCGAAGAACAAGAGCTTCATCCGGTCACGACGGCGATTGCAGAAGGCAAAAACCGCTGGAGCAAACGGATCGAGCGCCATCGTCTCCTGGACCAGAACCGCAAGGCGGTTGATGCCAGCCCGAAAGTCGATCGGTTCGCGATGCAGGTAGACCTTGATATCAGCGCTCAGTCTGAACATGACCCAACGCTCCGATGATTGCCGTCAATGCATCCACGTCACCGCATTCCAGCGTTAGCTTCACGCCGTTCGGCAGTGACGCGCTCACCTTCGCTGGAGAGGACAGCGGGCCGATCCTCTCTGCCTTCGGCGGCAGCTCTTCACCATCCGTGGCAGGCATCTCCAACGCGAACTCGCTGCTCGCCGCGGTGATCTGAACCGGAAGAAACGCCGATGTCGAAGACGGCGGGAATGGAGGGGCCTGGGTGTGTTTCCTTATCCATTTCCAAACGAGGTTCGCGTTGACCCCGTGTTCGAGCGCAAGTTTCGATACTGATGCGCCAGGTTCAAGGCAGGCCGCAATAAGACGGTCTTTCGATGCCCGATCGAACCGGCGTCGTCCATTCCGACCAACGAGCCGCACGACAAGTTTTTGACCTTCTTCCATCATTTGGTGTCCACCTCTTTTAGGTGGACACCTCATGCCAAAGCTCACTCAATCACAGAAGGTGCGGGGAAATTCGCGCTTACAGCCGAGATTGTCCATCACGAGGATGTCGCCGGGCTTCAGCTCCGGCGCCAGCATTTTTCGACATAGACAAGGTGCGTTGATCGGCCCGTCGATGACCCATGGCGCGCTGACGCGATCGACACGCAGGGTGGCAATGAACGTCATGGGGTTCCACTGCGCGGCGCCCAGCCTCGCAGCGGTGCCATGTTCGTCTTCGTCCAGGTCTCGTCGATGAAGACGAGGCGGGCCGGATCGATGCGATGGCGATGCTTCAGCCAGCGGCTGCGTCGGGCGGCGACATCGGGGCGGTCGCGCTCGCTGGCGACCAACGTCTTTTTTTATAACTCAGCCCTTCCTCATGCACGAAGATCCAGACGGAGCGGTAGTCGACCTGCAGGCCCCGCTCCGCCAATTCCGCGACCAGCCCGCGCCAGGTGAACGCCTGCGCACGGCAGCGCTCGATCAGCCAGACCCGATGCTCACCGGCGATCGCCCGCGGCTTGTGCCCGCCCATCTGGCCGGGGGCGGCGCTGCCCGTCTCACGCCAGCGCCGTACCCAATCGATCGCCGTGCTGATGCCGATCCCGAAGCGCTTTGCCGCCGCCCGGCAGGACAGCGCATCGCGCGTAACTGCACCACAACACGGTCCCTAAGGTCATCCGAAAAAGGTTTCGCCATCCTGGCCGGCCTGAATGGTGAATCTGATTTGCTCACAAAGGATCCTATGGGGAGTGGATAGCAACCTGCACCATGACAGAGTGGATTCGCTAAAATCTCTGGAGGCCAATCATGCATCTTTCGACTGCCGATAGACCCGAGGCACCTGCCGCTATCCGCATGGATATTGGCGCGATCTTCGTCTCGTTGGAACTGAGTAGATCGACCTGGCTGGTCACGTCGCTTTCACCTGGCAGCGAGAAGATGTCGCGCCACACCGTCGCCGGCGGCGATAGCCCCGGACTACTCGCCTGTCGCGCCGATCTGCGCCAGAAGGCGCAGGCGCGCATAGGCAGGTTTTATCCCTTGGTGGTGATCCAGGAAGCGGGGCTGGACGGATTCTGGATCGACCGGGTGCTGAACCGGGAAGACTGGATCGAAAGTCACATTGTCGATGCCGCCTCGGTTGCGGTGGCCCGCCGCCACCGACGCGCCAAGACCGATCGGCTCGATGGCGAGGTACTGGTCCGCGCCCTGATGGCCTGGAAGCGGGGAGAACCGCGTGTTTGTTCGATGGTCAGGGTGCCGACGCCGGAGGACGAGGATCGTCGCCGGATTGGCCGGGAGCGCAAGGCGCTGGTCGCCGAACGGGTTGTCCATGTCAACCGCATCAAAGGCCTCCTCGTCAGCCAGGGCATCCGGGACTACGAGCCGTTGCGCCGTGATCGGCGTGATCGCCTGGACGAACTTCGCACCGGCGATGGCCGTGCTACCTGCATGAAGGCCCAGATCGGAGCGGCGACCGGATGTGAGGTTGATCCGGCTCGGTGATCGGGCCGGGATACGTGATCGGGCTCAGACTTGGATACCGAACGGCAAAGGCGGAACATTCACTTGACCACAAAATCCCCACGTAAGGGAATCCCAATGCCGATTCCGCCTAAATCATCCCGCTCTAAGAGCCTGACCGAAAAAGAGTTGAGTGAAATCAGCCAGTTGTGATTCTGTTTGTTTGCTTAGGACGAACGGAGACCACAATGGGCTGGACTGATTTCACCCGTCGGCAATATGCCCGACGCGCAAGGCGGTATGCAAGCGATCTGACGGACCGGGAATGGGGATTGATCTCGCCTTGCCTGCCTGGACCGCGGCGGTTGGGCAGGCCGCGCAGCACCGATCTTCGCGAGGTCGTGAATGCGTTGCTTTACATCGCCACGACGGGGTGCCAGTGGCGGATGATGCCCAAGGATTTTCCGCCTTTTACAACTGTCCAGTCCTATTTCTACGAATGGCGAGCGACAGGGTTATGGGGTCGGATCAACCATCATCTTGTGATGGAGGCGCGCGAATTGGAAGGCCGGGAAGCCTCGCCATCTGCTGGCGTGATTGACAGTCAAAGCGTGAAAACCACGGAAAGCGGCGGAATTTCGGGCTATGACGCGGGCAAGAAGATCAAGGGACGGAAGCGTCATATCGTCGTCGACACGCTCGGGTTGATGGTCGGCCTCAGGGTTCACAGCGCCGATATCCAAGATCGCGACGGCGCACCTGCCGTCCTCAAAACCATTCTCAAGCGCTGGCCGTGGCTGAGACATATCTTCGCCGACGGTGGTTATGCCGGACCGAAGCTGAAGGGCGCACTCCAAAAGATCGCTGCCTTCACTCTCCAGATCGTCAAGCGGACCGACAAGGCCAAGGGCTTCGAAGTTCTGCCGCGGCGCTGGGTCGTGGAGCGCACCTTCGCATGGCTTGGCAGATGCCGACGATTGGCTAAGGATTGGGAGAAGTCCATCGCATCAGCCGAGGCTTGGATCACTATCGCCCACATCCGGGTCCTGACACGACGCTTGGCAAGGTACGGATATTGTTGAGACCTTTTCGAGTCAGGCTCTAACACTTGGTGCCCCCGTTTGACGGCAGCGATGATTTTGTCGGGATCGGCGGTCCAGGTGAAGGGCTTGGGTTGTTGGTTGTGCTCTGTAAGGAAGCGGTTGATGGCGGCCTGGAGGTCAACGACCGAATGAAAGACGCCGCGCTTGAGGCGACGCTTCGACAGTTTGGCGAAGAAGCCCTCGACGGCGTTGAGCCACGAGCAGGACGTCGGCGTGAAGTGGAAGGTAAAGCGCTGATGGCGGTCGAGCCAGGCGCGCACCTTGGGATGCTTGTGGGCGGCATAGTTGTCGAGGATGACGTGGATCGCCTTGTCGGCCGGCACTTGGGCGTTGATGGCGTTGAGAAAACGGATGAACTCCTGATGCCTGTGACGCTGCATGTTCCTGCCGATGACGGTGCCGTCGAGCACGTTGAGGGCGGCAAACAACGTGGTCGTGCCATGCCGCTTGTAGTCGTGGGTCATGGTGCCGAGCCGGCCCTTCTTCAGGGGCAGGCCGGGCTGGGTGCGGTCGAGCGCCTGGATCTGGCTCTTCTCGTCGACCGACAGCACGATGGCATGGGCCGGCGGGTCGACGTAGAGGCCGACAACGTCTTTGAGCTTGGCGACGAACTGCGGGTCGTTGGAGAGCTTGAAGGCCCGCCAGCGGTGGGGCTGGAGACCGTGCGCCTTCCAGATGCGGCGCACCGCGCTGGCGCTGACGCCCACCTCGGCCGCCATCATGTCGGCAGTCCAGTGCGTCGTCTCGCCCGGCGGGTCGGCAAGCGAAAGCGCCACCACCTGCTCGCCGATCTCCGGCCCGAGCGGCGCAATGCGCGAGGGGCGCGTCTTGTCGCGCAAGAGACCCTCGAAGCCTTCCGTGGCGAAGCGCTCCTGCCAGCGCCACACGCAGGTCTTCGACTTGCCGGTCTGTCGCATGATCTCGACGGTGCCGACGCCATCGGCACTCAGCAGGATGATCTCGGCGCGCCAGACGTGCTTCTGCGGCGCATTGCGATCACTGATGAGGGCTCTCAGGCGTTGGCGATCGGTCGGCGAAACGGTGAAGGCTATTCCTGTGCGCATGCGCCACACTCGCATACGCACTCGCCAAAGGGAATCCCATACGGACTCTTATGTTAGGCGGATACCACTAGCTTCGATCAACAGCGAGAACGTTGGTAGCTCTGATACCTGAGCGACGATTTCAGCATGTAACTCCGCCCCTCGACGACAAACCCGTCAAGCTGATGCTGTAAGGTGTAAGCTGAAAGGTCAGATATTGTGTTAGTGAAGCCCTTGTTCTTGAAATTCAGGGAAGTATTGCACAACACGCCGTAGCCCGTTAAGGCTTTAAAAGCAGACAGCAACTCGAACAATGGAAGATTAGTGAGCGCAGATACCGTTTGAATCCGCGCAGTCCGGTTCACATGAGTCACCGCTTCAAGCCCATCTGTGGTGGCCCGAAAGGTGTAAAGCATGAACGGGCTGGGGTGACTACATGCGAACCATTTGTCAGCATCGTCTTCCAAGCAGACGGGAGCGAGTGGACGAAATTGCTCACGCTGTTTGATGACGTTCAGCCGCTCTCTGGTGCTGGTTTTAAAAGGCGCAGCCAAGATGGAGCGATTACCGAGAGCGCGTGGTCCGATTTCATACCGACCGCTTGCCCATCCCAAGATCATATCGCTGGCCAACATCTCGGCAACGGTCGAAGTACTCGGCTCCCATTCGTCAAACAGGGCGCTATCGACAGCTCTGTCGGACACGAAATGCAATCCAGAGTATACGTCCCACGAGATTTTTGGGTCGCCAGTGAACTGGAACTGTGCGTCGATGGCTGTACCAATCGCTGAACCGGAATCATTAGGGACGGGAGGGACAAATACATCGCTGAATAGCCCCGAATCTCTCCACTTAGTGTTCCAATCGCGATTAAGCCCACACCCCCCAGTTATCAACAATGGCATTCCTCGTTTGAGATTTGCCTCGGCGAACAGACGAAAGCGGTCAAACAGATGGTCGCTGAAAATGCCTGCAAAGTTTCGGAATTCAGGGTCTTCCACGCCCACATTGTAGTGCGGCAAATCTTTTAATGCTTCACAATCACGGGGCTTAAGGTGGTTGCAATCCTGCAACAGAAAGGACGTGATTTTCTTCTCCTCGCTCGTAGGCTGGCTTCTTTTCGAGAGCGAAGCGAGCGCCATCAATTTTCCGGCGTCGGATAAGCGAGAAAACTCCCCTGTGCTTTTGTCGAAAGTAGGATCCGCTAACGCGTAGAGCATGGCATAGCGATGGCCAGGCTCTGGCATCACATCAGCTATCTTCGTTATATTCAGTTGTAACCATCCGGTCAGGACCGCAGTAGCCGAGGCTTTTTGCGATTTCTTTCTGCCACTGGTTTCGATGGCGGGTCGCCAATTCCGCGAAGATTGCGGATAATCTGTTGAAGGTTTTCGATCCCCACTTGGGTGAACAAGATGATGTGCTCGCTGAGCTCCGAGGCCGGATAGTCATCATATGCCCACAAGCAGCCATCTTCAGAGAACATCTCAATCGAACATTCTCGCAAGAAGTCTTCGTCCTCATCAAGCATCGCGGCGACATATTTCAGGGTGTAGAGGGCAGAGTTGCGGTAGCCCATGATGCCTCGTTCTGTGTTTTCAGATTTGGTCAGTGCTGCTGGTTTTGGCTCTTCGCAAATCCAGCTTTTCCAAGTGTCCGACGGCGGGCAATTTTAGCGACACGGTCTTGAATGATATCAACGCTTAAATCTTCTGGGTCGAAGCGGCCACCATACCAACGCACGAACTCTCGATGCTGCGCATGCCGTGGCTTCGCCATGACGTTCAGGAATTCCTCGAACCCCGAGGTGCTGCCAACATCTTCCGGCGGCGCTCTGCGCTCACCATCGATGAAGCGCGGATATTCGATGCTGGGGTTTCCATCCTCCACTGCCTCGACCGTGATAGTGTGCCGCCAGTTATCACCAAAGTCATAGGTGTAGCTAAAGGTCGCGATCCCACGCTCGATGAGTGCCGCTATGCGGACGTTGCGAGCAGCAAAGGTTTTGCGTTCGTAGAGGTCTTCTGGATCCGGCACATCGTAACATCGCCCACCAGCCTCGAACTCGAACAGATGATAATCCTCGAACAGCATCACGGCCTGAATGACATCGTGGAGCCCCTTCAAGCTCATCGTGAGTGGAACCTCGACCCTGCGCCAGATCAAAGGCTCGATATCGTCGAGTTGGATATGTAGCCTGGCGATGCGATCGACGGTCATGATGCCAAAGCCATCATAGGCCGCGGACCTGTCCAATTCCACGGCAGCAGCTCTGCAAGCTTTGTTGTCGGCGTGTCAGCGATACGCGCGAGAACGTCGGCAAGCCAAGCCTGCGGATCGACGTCGTTGAGCTTGGCCGTCATGATCATCGTCGCCATGAAGGCGGCGCGATCAGCACCACGATCAGAACCCGCAAACAGCCACGACTTCCTGCCGAGAGCGAAGCCGCGCAGAGCGCGTTCGGCGGCATTGTTGGTCAGGCAAATCCGACCGTCGCCCAGGAAGGACGTAAAGCCCTCCCAGCGCTTTAGCATGTAGTCGATCGGCTCGGCGACCGGAGAGCTGCGCGACAGCTTTGTCCGCTCGGCCCGCATCCAGGCCTCAAGCTCTTCGACAAGACGACGGCTGTCCCGCTGGCGTCGCGCCAGTCTTTCACTTGCAGCGAGACGATTGATGTCACGCTCGATATCGAACAGGGCATCGATCCGTTTCACGGCCTCGAGCGCCACCGGCGAGATCGGCGTGGCGTTCTTTCCCCGTTTGGCGTTGGTGGCGATGTCGGCAAGCACGAAGAACTTGCGACGCGAATGCGACCAGCACAATGCCTGGGTCAGCGGACCAGAATCGCGGTCCATTTTGAAGAGCGGGTTGTAGCCGCCATAGGCGTCGGCCTGCAGAATGCCGGTGAAGGTCTTTAGATGGCGCTCGGGATGTTCCTGCCGCCGATCGCGGGAGGCATAGTAGAGGGCGGCTGGCGGCGACGTTCCGCTGAACGGCCGATCGTCCCTGACATAGGTCCAAATCCGCCCGGTATCGGTCTTGCCCTTCGCCAGGATCGGCACGGTCGTGTCATCGCCATGTAGACGCTCGGCGGTCAGCACATGCGCCTCGATCAATCCGTGCAAGGGCTTCAAGACCGCGGCGCAAGCCCCCACCTGGTCGGCAAGCGTCGAGAGGCTGAGGTCGACACCCTCGCGGGCATAGCGTTCACTTTGCCGGTTCAGCGGTTGATGCTGGCCGAACTTCTCAAACAGGATCATCGCCAGCAGGTTTGGCCCTGCAAAACCGCGCGGCGTCACATGGAAAGGGGCCGGTGGCTGGGCGATCTTCTCGCATTCGCGGCAGGAGAACTTCTCGCGCACCGTCTGGATGACCTTCCACTGGCGCGGGATCACTTCCAGCGTCTCGGCAATGTCCTCGCCCAGTTTCGCCAGCTTGGCCGAGCCGCAGCATGGGCAGCTTGTTGGCGGAGCAATGACGACGCGTTCGCGCGGCAGGTGCTCCGGAAACGGCTTGCGCGATGGACGCTTGCGCTCGAAGGCCCGAACCGTCGAGGATCGTGCCGCCAGTTCAGCGGCCAATTCGTCCTGGCTGGCGTCCGCCTCCAACTCTTCGAGCTGCAATTCCATCTGCTCAAGAAGCCGCGCCTTGCGCTCCGAGCGGCTGCCATGAATGTCGCGCTTGAGCTTCTCGATCTCCAGCCTCAACCTGGCAATCAGCGCATCCGAATGCGAGTTCACTGCCTGGGCTCGGGCAGCAACGGCCTCGGCTTCACGGCGTGCCGCGCGCTCGGCGAGGATCATCGCATGCGCGCTGGCAAGGTCGTCGGGAAGCTGATCGGCCGCATCGGTCATGGCGAGATGGAATCATATTCGCTCCGACCTTTCCAGCCATTTCCACTATCCAGCAGAGCTCGGACGCCAGGTTTTTTGCGGCATTCGCCAGTCGATTCCTTCGAGCAGATAGCCGAGCTGCGCCGGCGTGATCACCACCGTGCCGTCGGCCGCTGACGGCCAGATAAAGCGGCCGCGCTCAAGCTTCTTCGTGAACAGGCAGGCACCCTGGCCGTCGTGCCAGATCACCTTGATTAGGCCGCCCTTCCTGCCGCGGAAGCAGAACAAATGGCCGCTATGCGGATCACGCTTCAGTGTCTCCTGCACCATCAGCGACAGGCCAGGAAATCCCCTCCGCATGTCCGTATAGCCCGTCGCCAGCCAGACCTTTACGCCGCTCGGAACCGGGATCATCGCCGTTCCACGACATCGAGGATGCGGCCCAGAGCTTCGGTGTCAACATCACTCTCCACTCGAATGCGCCGGCCGCGGCCAAGCTCGATCGTCACGATACTTGGCTTCTTGCGCGCCCGTGGTGCCGGTGTCGTCTCCAAAGGATCAGGCGCTGGCAACGCCGCGACGACCTCAATCGGAATGAATGGAGGCACGGACGGCGCTGACATTTGGCAGAGCTCTTTGCGCCACCGGAATAGCTGACTGACATGAATCCCGGCCGAGCGCGCCACATCCGAAACAACGGTTCCAGGCTCTAACGCCGCCGCTACCAGCCGTTCTTTCTCTTCGCGAGACCAATGCCGGCGACGCTCGACCGACGTGATCACCTCAATATGCTGCTTCGTCATAGGACTACTCCCAGTGCTACCACCAGGACTTCCAATGTTCGGCATCACATCACAAGACGGCCGTCACCGTGGGGATACATTCAGTTCCGCATCGATCTCATAAAACGCCCCAATGATACCTTCCCAAAGCAACGCGTAACACGGAGTGCCCTTCGGTACGTTAGACATCCCAAACGCGCACAGAAGGTGCGATCGTTCATGGGACGATGAGAAGAAATCGATGGTCTTTCCCAAGAAGCGCTTCTTGCTGACGATCACCTGATCGCTACCGCGGTAGTCAGCCGCTGCTTCACCTACGCGCGGAGAGTCGCCGGGCCACCAACCCCCTTCACATAGAACGTCGGGAACGGCATGTAGTTCGGCAAGTGCGTCGAATGCATCGAGGACAGATAACGACGAATGTCGGTACTTCGAACTCTTCTCGGCCTCGATGGAGAATACCAAGCGGCCTTCCTCGACATACGCAAATGCGCCATCATGGCCTGGGTTGTAAGAAAGTATTTTCATATTGAAAACCCGCTGATAGCTGCCTCGTTTGAATCTAGGAGAACCCTCTCGCTCTTATCGAGTACCAATGGGCCGTGGCCGGAAGCCTGCGGGTCTTAAGGCGGCCCGCAAGGTCGGAGGAGCGAGAGGCCAAGCGTTGAAATGCAGTTTCATCGGCAAATGGGGGATCGGGGTTGGGTTCCAAAGAACCCGCCGGTGGACCAGATCGTGTCCCGTGAGGTGGTGTAGCAGACGGCATTGGTCGCCGTGCTCTCCGGCATAGGCCGGGATGATCAGCGCGCCACGGCGGGCAGGCTGATGAGCGGATCATCGCTCATCTGGCTGATGGTTTCCAGATGCTATGGGGGAGCACCGCGTCATTGTACGCTGGTGCCTTTGATTAGTTCATGGAGATGCCCCATGCTGCAGCAGCGCGACATTGGCCGCTCGACGGCCGCCTTCGCTCCGGATGAGACGCTTGTCGTTGTCGTAGAGATGAGCCGTTCCACATGGCTCATCGCCGGACTCCTCCCGGGTGTTAATCGCCGTCCTCTGAAGAAGCTCAAACCAGACGAGAATGTTCTGATGCGCCTGCTGGAAGGCTGGCGCCAAGAAGCTCTTGCCGCTGGTCGGACGATCGCGCGCGTGGTGGTTGCCTACGAAGCGGGACGTGACGGCTTTTGGCTGGCCCGATGGCTGCGAGCCCACGGGATCGAGGCCCACGTGATCCACGCAACCAGTGTCACCGTGTCCCGCGATCGCCGGCGCGCCAAGACCGACCGACTCGACACCGCCCTTCTCATGCGTGTTCTTCTCGGCTGGCTTCGGGGCGAAGTAGGGCACTGCACGATGGCCGCCGTCCCGGAGATCAGCGAGGAGGATGCCAAGCGCCCGACAAGGGAACGCGAGAACCTCGTCGCCGAGCGCACTCGCCTGGTGAACCGGATGAAGGCAGCGCTTGCCCGCCTCGGCATTCGTGACGTCAACCCGGCCCTGCGCAAGACGGCGGGTCGTCTCGACACGCTACGGACTGCGGAGGGAACAAAGATCCCTGGCAATACCCTGGCGGAGATGCGCCGCGACATCGCGCGGCTGCGGCTCGTTGAAGATCAGATCGCCGAGATTGAGCGTGAGCGGCTACAGCGGCTTGCGAAGCTCAATCCGGAACGCAGCCGCGCCGCCGCTATGGTTCATATGCTTTCGCGCGTCGTCGGCCTCGGCGTGGAAACGGCCGACATGCTGGCACACGAGATCCTGCTTCGCGATCTGCGCGACCGTCGCGCTGTCGCCCGCTACGCTGGGCTCACTGGGTCGCCCGATGATAGCGGTGCTCGCCGACGTGAGCGCGGATTATCGCGCGCCGGGAATGCCCGGGTCCGCAGAGGCATGGTCCAACTGGCTTGGCGGTTCCTTGTCTTCCAGAAGGAAAGCGCCCTGGTTGCGTGGTACCGAGAGCGAGGGAGTGCGCGTTCGACCGCATGCCACGGCAGCTGCCGCATAGTCGCGAGAGGACAGGCGAAGAGTTCCGTCTGCCTGTTAGCGAGCCCGAGGTGGCGGGCGCCCGTTACATGACATGGTTCCAATACCGCTTTCCAGATGGGGACCGCCGCCCGGAGCCTGGTTGTCGATGCGGATGACTGCATCATGGTTCGGGCTTCCCTACGGCCCACCGAATACAAGGTCGCAGCGCACCTTGTGCGCCTCGCAAACCGGCTCCGCCTTTGACCACCTCGGCCCGTTCGACCCGAGATTGAAGCGCCGTGCTCAGGACCGTCAAGGACGCTTCGCGCTGCTGTGCAGTGCCCTGCGGGCCTCCTTGACCGCCCCTGCGCGCGGCGCTGGTGAGAAGTCAGGCCGGAACGAAGGAATGCCCGCCCCGGCCGAACAAAGGAATGGAGGTAACGATGCAGGCGTCTTGACTTCGAGGTCCCCATACAAGCGTCATGTATCTGGCGCGCTGGACGGCCCATTCGTCGTTTTGCTCGAGCAGGAGCGCGCCGACGAGGCGGACAATGGCGTCATCGTTGGGGAAGATGCCGACGACCTCGGTCCGCCGCTTGATCTCACCGTTGAGCCGCTCGATCGGATTTGTCGAGTGCAGCTTGGCGCGATGCTCTCTGGGGAAGGTCATGTAGGCCAGCACGTCGGGCTCGGCGTCATCCATGATGGCGGCGAGCTTGGGCACCTTCGGCCGGATCTGATCGGCGACGGCGCGCCATTGTGTGCTCGCGGCTTGCGGCGTCTCCTGGGCGAAGGCGGTGGCGATGAAGGCGGAGACGACACGGCGGCCGCTCTTGCCGGCATGCGCCAGCACATTGCGCATGAAATGAACCCGGGGGCTGTTGAAGAACCAATCGTCGGCGGAGCTATGCGGAAGCCACCGACAAGCCAATTCCAAAAACTTTCCTTTGCCTGAAGGGATGTCGGGCTGAACTGGTAGCTTCTTGGCTGTACACGAACAGCAAAATTGACAGAAAAGCACTCGCCAGTCGTTTCAAGTTGACTGCCGCAGCCGTCAGATAGGCTTGGATTTTCATATTTATGAGGCCGCGCCGGATCGCTCTCGATAGCCCGTGCCAAGTCTTCGCTTCGCCGTGATATCCCTCTGAGCGCCAGCGGTGACGCTGGTACAAAGCTCGGTCCTCGTCCGACCATCGTTCTCTTCGGCGACGAGCTCGCAGGAGTGCCGGATAGTCATCGCCGAGCACTACCGCCTTGTTCACACGGCCATTGGAAAGGCAAAGTCGCGCCAGATCGCAGTGCCGACAGTCGGCCGCGCGAGATGTAAAGAAGCGCCCATGTTTAACGGCACGGCCCGCCTTCAGCATCTTGCCACGCGGACATTTAAGGGTGTCGTGCTTGGCGTCATAACGAAAGCGGCGCATAGGCACAGGGCTACGGATTGGCTCTGCCTTTGCCGGAATAACCGCTTCGATCGCGCGTTGCTCCATTCCTGCGAACACCTTAGCATACGCATAGCCGGCGTCGGCCGTTGCCGTTTTGATTATCGTGCCGGTCATCGCGGCGACCGCGTCGAGACGACTGAGTATGACTTGCCCCTCATTAATCTCGCCTGTGGTGACCTCCACATCTAAAATTACGCCGCAAGCATCATCCACCACGGCATGTTGCTTGTAGGCCGGCTCCAGTCTCCGATTACGCCCGTTGGTCGCCATGGACGCGTCAGGGTCGGTGACGCAGACTTTCTTGTATTTGCCTGTTTTGCGGCTTTTTCGTTCGCTCTCAGCGGCTTCGTTGGCGTCGGTGACCGCATCTATATGGCGGACCGCAAGACTTTCCCAACTGACGTCGGCCCGAATGAGTGAGGCGTCGACATGAACGACCTCACCCTTGGCGACTTTGGCCGCTACGCAGACCTTTACCGTCCGCTCAAAGATAGTTCGGAAACGTTCTGCACCCCAGCGCTGACGGATACGGGTCAACGACGAATGGTCCGGGAGAGCTTCGTGCAGACCGAAGCCGATAAACCAGCGAATAGCGATGTTTACCTGAGCCTCGCGCATCAGCCGACGGTCATGGACAATTCCGAGAAGAAAGCCTGCAAGCATCAGCCGGACTGCTACTTCCGGGTCGATGCCGGGTCGGCCGAAGCCCGCCGCATAAAGCTCAGCCACCTCCTCGTGTAGCCAGGAGAGGTCGAGAACTCGATCGACCTTTACCAATACGTGATCGTCAGGGACCAGATCCCGAAGCGAGCCGCACATGTACAGTTCAAGCTGATCGCGTTCCTTACGGCCGAGCATCGTGGAGGCTCCAGAGAATCAACGACTGCTCAATTGAATCAGATACATAGCACTTCTTCAACAGCCCCACCCGGCATCGTTGCCAGGTGGCGCTGAGAACCCTGGTAACGGCCGCCTTGAGTCCCTCATGGGCGTCGGAGACGACGAGCTTCACGCCGCGCAAACCTCGGCGCGTAAGCCTGCGCAGGAACTCCGTCCAGATCGGCTCGGCTTCGGATGTGCCGATCTCCATGCCCAGCACCTCGCGCCGGCCATCGGTGTTGACGCCAACGGCGATGATGACGGCAACGGAAACGATGCGGCCGCCACGGCGGACCTTCAGGTAAGTGGCATCGATCCACAGATACGGCCAGTCGCCTTCGATCGGTCTTTCGAGGAACGCTTTGACCTTGCCGTCGATCTCCTCGCACAGCCGGCTGACCTGGCTCTTCGAAATACCGCTCATGCCCATGGCCTTAACCAGGTCGTCGACCGAGCGGGTCGAGATGCCCTGCACATAGGCTTCCTGGATGACCGCCGTCAGCGCCTTCTCGGCCATGCGCCGCGGCTCCAGGAACGAGGGGAAGTAGGAGCCTTTCCGGAGCTTCGGAATGCGCAGCTCGACCGTGCCGGCCCGCGTCTCCCAGTCGCGCTCGCGGTAGCCGTTGCGCTGGGCCAGCCGCAGCGGGGTCTTCTCGCCAAAGGCGGCGCCGGTGGCGGCCCCCACCTCAAGCTCCATCAGGCGCTCGGCGGCGAAGCCGATCATCTCGCGCAGGAGATCGCAATCCGGGGTCTTCTCCACGAGCGCGCGCAGGCTCATCATGTCGTCGGTCATCGATGGTTCCTTCGAATCAGGTTGGTGTCAGCAAACCCGACCCTACCGGGGAACTTCGATGACCACCGCTACGCCGCTCGCTCGCTACGGCGCAATCGAGGGCGCGCTCGCGAGCGGCTTCGCTACAGCCCAGCTACACCACTGGTGGGGACGCGACCTTCACCAGCCATCGGATCTCGCTCGGAGTCCATTCGATGGCATACCGATGCTCACCCTTCGACGCATCGAATCCCAATTCGATATAGCTCGGAGAACATCGGTAGCCGTTGTCGTTTTGCATTTAATCGTAAGATTCTGCCCACAACGGTTTCAACAAGATAGCGTGGCACTTAATTTGAGACTTAGCACTTAATTTGAGATTTTCCCTTGGATTTTGGCACTTATTGTGAGATTCAGTCGTCGGCGAAGTCGACGGTGTTTCTGCAATGAATGATCCATTTCCCAACGAGGTTGACGAAGTGCTTTGGGATGAGGCGTGTCGACGAGCCGAGG
Source organism: Sinorhizobium sojae CCBAU 05684 (assembly GCF_002288525.1). Lineage (NCBI taxonomy): Bacteria > Pseudomonadati > Pseudomonadota > Alphaproteobacteria > Hyphomicrobiales > Rhizobiaceae > Sinorhizobium > Sinorhizobium sojae. The sequence goes on along the minus strand of NZ_CP023069.1, from coordinate 131,554 downwards.
CCATCCGAGGATTTCTGATACGTCAGTCTGGCAAGGTAATAGCGGGGGATATGGCGCTGCTAGCTGCCGAACTAGACGTCAGTCGGGCAACTGCATTCCGCCTCATCAAGCTATTTCGAGCTGGAGGAACGGTGATGTCGCTGGTGGAGCGCAAACCCGGCCGGCCTGACGGCCGCAGGATGCTCGACAACAGGCGAGAGGAAATCATCCGCATCAGCATCAAACGATGCTACCTGAATAAGAACCGCCCGGGCGTTTCTCAATTAGTTCGGGATATACAGACGAACTGCGTCTCAGCCGGGCTCAAGCCGCCACATCGCCGGACGATCGAAGCACGTCTCGAGGACATCGACCTTCAGAAGCGCGCCAAACGACGGGGCGAAGCCGAAGTCGTGAAGCGGACAACAGCTGTTCCAGGAGCGCTCGCTGCCTCACGTCCACTCCAGATTGTCCAAGTCGATCATACCAAAGCAGATATCTTTGTCGTCGACGAGGAAACTCGCCTGCCTATCGGGAGACCGTGGCTAACTCTTGCGATGTACGTTTGCAGCCGGATGGTGACCGGGTTCTACCTCACGATGGAAGCCCCTTCCCGGCTCTCGACCAGTTTATGCTTGCTACACTCCGTCTTTGACAAATCGCCTTGGTTACGCGAGAGCGCGAGATCATCGAACCGTGGCCGGTTGCCGGTCTGCCTGAGACATTGCATGTCGATAACGGCAGCGACTTTAGGAGTCGTGCTTTCCAGAGGGGGTGTGAGGATGCCGGCATAGCGATCAACTGGCGCCCACCCGGCGAACCGCGCTTTGGTGGCCATATCGAACGGTTGATCGGCACCCAGATGGGAAAACTCCACTTACTACCCGGCACGACCTTCAGCAATGCCCAGGAGCTTGGCGAATACGATTCAAAGCGGCATTCGGCGCTGATATTGCGCGAACTTGAGCGATACATCGCCCTCGACATTGTCGGTAACTACCATCAGTCGATCCACGGCACTTTGGGCCGCCCGCCAATCGCGGTCTGGCGCGAGCACGAGGGTGAAATTCCACTCCGATTGCCCAAGGATCGCATGCGTTTTTGGCTGACATTCCTGCCCGAGCAGGAGCGCACGCTGCAACCAACCGGGATCCATCTCTTTGGACTGCGCTATTGGTCGGCAGCCCTAAGTGCCGATGTCGGGAGTGCAAATCGCCGGCTGCTCGTCAAATACGATCCTCGGGACATGTCTCGTGTCTTCGTGCGGCGACCATCGGGCAATTTCGTGGAGGCCCGCTACGCGGATCTTACCTTGCCTTCGATAACACTGCACGAAGCCTTGGCAGCGCGCCGTGCGCTTCTGGCGAAAGGGCGACGAGAGGTGAACATTCGCACGATCGTTGGTACAGCTATTGAGCAGCGCAAACTGGTGGATGCAGCGATCAAGGCAACAGCGACTGCGCGACGTGGCCGCCTTGCCAGCGCGAAAACGAAAGTGGATGACGGCAGTTGGGGCTCGCTTCGGGGGATCGACTCCAGCAAACCTGTTGCTTTCGAGGACACAGAATGAGCTTGCATGAACACAGAAATCTCTCACCTGACTGCGAATGCCGCGGCACTGCTCGGTGAAGCAGACAAACAGTGCATCCGCGAGATAAGATCACGTCGCTGGCTCGTTTATCCGCGTGCCAAGCAGGTACTCGATCGCCTCAACCTCCTGGTCGATCATCCACGCGGGACGCGAATGCCTTCCATCGCCATATACGGTGACAGTGGAATGGGCAAAACAATGATCATGAAGCGTTTCCGTGACCAGCATCCGCCAAGCTTCAATTCGCTCACCGGCAGGCTGAAAACGCCGGTTCTCGCAATGGAGATGACCAGCCGGCCTGGCGAGAGACGGTTTTATGCCGAACTTCTGACCCTCCTCGGAGCACCACAGCGGCCCCGTGCCGATATCGCACAAATGGAGCAAGCTGCGTTACGCATCATGGAAGCAATCGGCGTGCAGGTGCTGGTAATCGACGAGGTGCACAACATTCTCGCTGGAACATATCGCGAGCAACGCATCGTCCTCAACACATTGCGCTTTCTGAGCAACCGCCTTCAGATCTCGCTCGTCTGCTTCGGGGTCAATGACGCCCGTGAGGCCATTGGTGGCGATGTACAATTGGCGCGCCGCTTCGAACAGTTCACGCTGAGCCGCTGGGTTGCAAATGAGCCGTTCGAAATCTTGGTCGCCTTGATCCTGCGCAACACGCCACTGCGTCACCCATCGGTGTTAACCGCAAAATCATTGCGGCGGATACTGCAGATCACCGAGGGCATCACTGCCAACATCTTCCACATAATCAACTCACTGGCTATCGAGGCAATCGAAAGCGGAAGAGAGCGGATTACCGATGAAGCCATTGAGAAATGGGAGCCGGAATTTGACGCCGAAGCAGCGTTCGCATGAGATGGGAATATCCGCACGGCAATTGCCGGTAAGGCTGGCTCCCTACCCCGATGAACTTCTGTCGTCGTGGATCATCCGGCATGCCGCGTTCTATGAGGTCCCTCCCTTGGCTATGCTTCAGCATTGCCTTCCCGAGGTACAATCTTTGCGCACGTCGGATCTAGACATGACCGAAAGTCAGGTTGCCCGCATCGCCCGTATGTTCTCTGCTGATCCCGCTAGGGTCCTGCGCATGACGTTCTCGAACATCGCGCGGTCGTCGCGGCGCCTGATTGCCAGCGAGCCCCGGCAATTATGTTGCAGCTGTAGTCCGATCACTAACGAGTTGCAGCCCGTTCTTCGTAGCCAGTTTCTCGGCTGGCGCATCACCTGTCCGCTTTGTGGTAACGTCATTCAGAACACTGACGGGGGTGCCCGCCCCTCTCCCTTCAGTCGCTATCACAATAGTGCCCTTATAGGAGAACAGCTTCTCGACGACGAGGCCGAGCGCGGTATGCAAAACTGGATGGCACCAAGCGAGATTGCCGGCCTCCTGCTGATGCGACGCGTTCCGAAGGCTTTCCCCGCTTATTACGAACGGTCCGGCTATAGAGTGCTCGGCGTGATCATTCCTGATCTCGATGACGTTCTCAGGATGGAAACAAGCAAACTTCCGTCGCGAGCAAGTACGCTCTTGCCGCTGCACTTGAGGCCAGCTCTTTTAGCTGGTGTGGCCATCGTCCAGCGCGCCGGGCCGGAGATGCTTCACATGCTGCGTAGCCATATGATGGGCGAGAACAAAGCTCGCTTCGGCAGCGCTATAGACGAGATCTTGGACTGCGCACGTCAGTCGCGGACGTCTTCGCAGTTGCACTTAATTTGAGATTATCGGCGCATAAAATCTCAAATTAAGTGCCAACCAAGAAAGAAGCGGCCGCATTCTTACGTTTAAGTGCCAAACGACAGGTACACAGCAGCTCAATCGGGATATCTCATACCAACGAGCGCCGTTTCCGACTCTCAGGGATTCCCACGGGGCTTCGAATCTGAATCCATGCAGCAAACGGGAGGTTTGCGATGGGTTCAGCAATTTTGTTGCGTGATGATTTCGATGGGCGTGCTCTTCGACAGCTCGCACGGCAAACGAAGGATGCCAACCAGGCGCGGCGGTTGCTGGCGCTCGCCGAGATTTATGACGGCGGCTCGCGCTCGGATGCGGCACGGATCGGCAGCGTGACGCTGCAGATCGTCCGTGACTGGGTGCTGCGGTTCAATGCGCGCGGCCCCGACGGGCTGGTGAACGGCAAAGCACCCGGCGGCCGAGCGAAGCTGAACGTCGCTCAGCGCCATGCGCTGGCGAAGATCGTCGAAAGCGGCCCGATCCCTGCGATCCACGGTGTCGTCCGCTGGCGGCGCAAGGACCTGGTGCAGTGGATATTCCAGGAATTCCGCATCGCGATGGACGAGACGACTGTCGGCCGTGAGTTGAAGGCGCTCGGCTTCGCCAAGCTGTCGGCCCGCCCGCGCCACTACGCCCAGAACGAGCTGGAGGCAGAAGCTTTTAAAAAGACTTCCCCGCCGCTCTGGCGGAAATCCGAGGCCGGCTCCCGCGCGGCACCGACCTCGAGCTCTGGTGGGCCGACGAAGCGCGCATAGGCCAGAAGAACAAGATCACGCGGCGGTGGGCGCGTCGCGGAACCAGACCCTCCGCACCCTTGGATCAGCGCACCATGTGGGCCTACATCTTCGGGGCCGTCTGCCCGCGGAAGGGAAAGGGTGCGGGCCTTGTCCTGCCCTATTGTGATACCGAAGCCATGCAGCAGCATCTCGCCGAGATCAGCCAGGCCGTCGATGAGGGAGCGCATGCCGTGCTCATCCTCGATCAGGCCGGATGGCACGTCACGCCGAAGCTCAAAGTGCCGGACAACATCACCCTGATGTTCCTGCCGCCTCGTTCGCCGGAACTGAACCCCGTGGAAAACGTCTGGCAGTTCCTGCGCGACAACTGGCTCTCGAACCGCATCTTCAAAGACTACGACGACATCGTCGCCCATTGCTGCGCCGCGTGGAACAAGCTCGTCGACCAGCCGTGGAAGATCATGTCCATCGGACTCCGCGAATGGGCGCATCGGTCATGATCACCGCTCGTTGGTATCAGTCGGTAATTCTTGACGCTCGAACGCAAGTGCTCTTGAAAAGATACGAACCTACCGCCCCTCAATTATCTTGACCGCGAAAAGGCGATATTTGCTGTTTTCCAGCGGCTTGCAGACTCCAGTCCTCGTCTGCGGTCATCCGCCATCTCGCGGCCACGCCCGGCTGCCTTCGGGCGGCGGAAATTGGTTGAGAGTAGCGATAATCTCCCGCCGTACGATATACTTTCGATTGCATATGCCCTTGCTATTGGTAAAACTTACACCTTACCCACACTACCATCTTGCTTCGAGAACAAGGCTGCAATGCAGGCAACTCTGATGTCGTTACAGAATGCGGTGAAAGACCTGCCGTCAGCTAGTGGATGGAATCTAACACTTGGTGCCCCCGTTTGACGGCAGCGATGATTTTGTCGGGATCGGCGGTCCAGGTGAAGGGCTTGGGTTGTTGGTTGTGCTCTGTAAGGAAGCGGTTGATGGCGGCCTGGAGGTCAACGACCGAATGAAAGACGCCGCGCTTGAGGCGACGCTTCGACAGTTTGGCGAAGAAGCCCTCGACGGCGTTGAGCCACGAGCAGGACGTCGGCGTGAAGTGGAAGGTAAAGCGCTGATGGCGGTCGAGCCAGGCGCGCACCTTGGGATGCTTGTGGGCGGCATAGTTGTCGAGGATGACGTGGATCGCCTTGTCGGCCGGCACTTGGGCGTTGATGGCGTTGAGAAAACGGATGAACTCCTGATGCCTGTGACGCTGCATGTTCCTGCCGATGACGGTGCCGTCGAGCACGTTGAGGGCGGCAAACAACGTGGTCGTGCCATGCCGCTTGTAGTCGTGGGTCATGGTGCCGAGCCGGCCCTTCTTCAGGGGCAGGCCGGGCTGGGTGCGGTCGAGCGCCTGGATCTGGCTCTTCTCGTCGACCGACAGCACGATGGCATGGGCCGGCGGGTCGACGTAGAGGCCGACAACGTCTTTGAGCTTGGCGACGAACTGCGGGTCGTTGGAGAGCTTGAAGGCCCGCCAGCGGTGGGGCTGGAGACCGTGCGCCTTCCAGATGCGGCGCACCGCGCTGGCGCTGACGCCCACCTCGGCCGCCATCATGTCGGCAGTCCAGTGCGTCGTCTCGCCCGGCGGGTCGGCAAGCGAAAGCGCCACCACCTGCTCGCCGATCTCCGGCCCGAGCGGCGCAATGCGCGAGGGGCGCGTCTTGTCGCGCAAGAGACCCTCGAAGCCTTCCGTGGCGAAGCGCTCCTGCCAGCGCCACACGCAGGTCTTCGACTTGCCGGTCTGTCGCATGATCTCGACGGTGCCGACGCCATCGGCACTCAGCAGGATGATCTCGGCGCGCCAGACGTGCTTCTGCGGCGCATTGCGATCACTGATGAGGGCTCTCAGGCGTTGGCGATCGGTCGGCGAAACGGTGAAGGCTATTCCTGTGCGCATGCGCCACACTCGCATACGCACTCGCCAAAGGGAATCCCATACGGACTCTTATGTTAGGCGGATACCACTAGAATCCTCTTGGCAAGCGATTTCGAGAACGGGCCAAAGATTGACCCTCTCAAGATCATCCAGATTTATGAAGCCAGCGAATGGGAAACGTTCATTGACGAATGGGTCCATTCGCTCAAAACCACATATGTCAACGTTATGCGGCCGACCGGTGCAGGAGACAAAGGCATCGATATTGCTGGCTTCTGTGACGCCGACCAGCTGCTCGGCATCTGGGACAATCACCAGTGCAAGCACTATACTTCACCCTTGAGTTTCGGCGTGGTCGCGCCTGAGATCGGGAAGATGCTCTGGTACTCTTTCTCAGGAGAATACAAAGCTCCGAGAGCATGCCGGTTCATCGCGCCGAAAGGCGCTTCGACATCGTTGTCGCTGTTGCTCTCCAATGCGAACAAGCTGAAAGCGAAGGTTCTTGCGGAATGGGACAAAGCCATCTCCGGAAAAATCACCTCGACCGGGCCGGTCACCCTAGAGGGAAAGTTTCTCGACTATGTCGGGGATTTCGATTTTCGGATCTTTTCGGCCGAGCAACCTCGAACGATCATCGAAGCCCATTCCAGAACGCGCTATCACATCGGCCGCTTCGGTGGCGGATTGCCCTCCCGTCCGCGGCCCGACGCTGTCCCTGTCGAGATCGGAGAGACGGAGGCGACCTATACAAGCAAGCTGCTCGATGCCTATGCAGAGCACAAAGGCGAGACGATTGCCTCGGTCTCGCATCTCGACAAGTGGGGGAATTTGAAATCCCATTTTCATCGCTCTCGCGAGGCCTTTTATCATGCGGAGTCCCTGCGGGTCTTCGTGCGCGAGAAAGTGGAGCCTGGTACTTTCGAGGGGTTGCAGACCGAGATACTGGACGGGGTCCTGGACACTCACGACGGCGAACACTCGGACGGATATGCGCGCGTCGTCGCCGTAACCGAGAAAGCGCAGTCCTTGGTTCTTGACGCTCATCCTTTGAACAGAAGCGCTTCTCCCACCGACCGTCGGGGAATCTGTCATCAGCTTGCGAACGATGGGAAGCTGACATGGCGCCGCTAATGCCTACGGCCTCGGCTTTCAACGGTTCGCTCGAAACGGGTGTGAGGGCCGTCTTCGTTCTGCACGCGCATTTCCCCCGGGCGGTAGATCTGAACCGGCTGACCGCGATGGATTATCTTGTCGTGCGAACCAGTGTCCTCGATGGACCCGCCGACCTGCATCCCCCGACACCGATCATGTCACCTGTCACGCAGGTCCGAAGAAAGTCCGTTCAATCTGCCGTAGCCCTGATGATGTCCCGAGGGCTAGTCGAGCAGGTTGTCGATGAAAGTGGGATCCTGTTTCAGGCCGGAGACAATGCGGAGTTTTTTGTCACCGCGCTTCAGACGCCATATCTCCGCCAATTGTACGAGCGCGCCGAATGGCTCGCTGGTTACTTCCAGGACTACAACGATTCCGGCCTCAACGTCGTCTATGGGGCTTCCGACACCGGGAAGTCCTATATTGTCGAAGCGATCGATTTTATGCTCGGTGGCAAGGGCCCTCTTCCCGATATCCCGCAGGCGAACGGCTATGATCGCGTACTGCTTGCGATTGCTTTCGACGACGGATCGGAAACGACATTGCTTCGAAGCATGGCCGGTGGACGGTTCCAGGCATTCGAGGGTCTGCACACGTCGATCCCGGATGCTGAGGGGAGTCCCCTTGGCGAAATTCACAACGAGCGCGATGAAACGAACCTCTCGTCGTTTCTTCTCTCCAAGATCGGCCTTGCAGGCAAGCGGATCAAAAAGAACGCAACGGATGAAACTCAGGCGCTGAGCTTCCGAAACATTGCGCGGCTGGCGATCGTCAACGAGGAGGAGATCATCCAGAAGCGTTCGCCCTTGTCCGATGGGAACTATACGGCGAATACGGCAAATACGTCCGTCTTCACGATGTTGTTGACCGGCGTCGATGAAACAGCGCTCCTGTCACGCAAAAGCACGTCCGCCGAAGACCAGAAGCGACTGGCCCAAATCGATCTTCTCGATCAGCTTATCGCGGACGCTCAGAAACGTATCACGACAATATCCGGCTCACGCGACGAACTGTCTGGTCAGGAGGAGCGGCTTACGAGAGCGATGGACAATCGCGCCGAACAGCTCGCCTTCACCGAGGAAAAATTCAAGGCGATCTCCTCCAGAAGGCGGGCCATCATCCAAAAGCTCGAGATTACCAACGATCGATACACGGAAATTGCCACTCTGCTTGACCGCTTCAATCTTCTACGGGACCACTACGTTTCGGACTATGAGCGCCTCTTAGGTATCCGCGAGGCGGGTAGCTTTTTTTCGGTTCTCCAACAGGAGGTCTGCCCGACATGCGGTGCTTCGCCCGACCATCACGATCCCACCGCGGTCTGCCACGGCGATGTAGCGGTGACCGTCGCAGCGGCCGAGGCGGAGATGCAAAAAATCGAGTCTCGGCAATCCGAGCTGACGACTACAATCGCCGCGTTGAACGCGGAGGCGCAATCAATTCGGAAATCGCTTCCCAATATGAGGAATTCACTGAGCGAACTCTCGATTGAGATCGAGACCGTTGTATCACCTGACCTTAGAAGACAACGCGCAACATACAAGGAGCTCGCGGACAAGGGCGCGAATGTACGCGAAGCGCTCGGTCTCTTCAGCAATCTGAATGATCTCACCAGTCGCAAGGCCAACCTGGAACGGCAGAACGAAAGGGGGGCAGGCGATGCCACATCCAACAATCGCCTGACAAATACCGTGGTCGCCCCGTTCGCTGAACGTGTTGAGAGCGTGCTCCGGCAATGGGGTTTCCCGGCAGTCGAGCAGGTGCACTTCGACACAACCGCCAAAGATCTTGTGGTGTCCGGGAAAGCGAGAACGTCCTACGGAAAAGGGCTCAGGGCCATTACGCAGTCGGCGTTTACGATTTCTCTTATGCAATATTGCGCCGACAATGATCTGCCTCACCCCGGGATCGTTGTGCTTGACTCTCCTCTGCTTTCTTACCGCGAACCCGATAGTGCAGAGGACGATCTCAGCGACACCAATCTAAATGGGAACTTTTACAGGTACCTTCTCGGCCTCGAGAGCGACCGACAAGCCATCATCGTTGAGAACATGGATCCGCCGTCCGATGTCGAACTCGGCAATCGGGTCGTTCATTTCTCCGGAATGGCTGATGAAGGCCGCTTCGGCCTTTTTCCTCTCTAGCCGGGCCGCCGCAGGCGCCCGGCTCGCCATATGGTCATTGGTGATATAGCTTATCCTCAAGATGATCATCACGATGCGATAGTTCGCTTTGGCGAATCAATCGTATTCCCGCGCCATACGGGATCAAAGGAGACCTCTAGCACGCAAGTCGGCCGCGAAGGTGATGAGCGGCATTACGAGAGTTAGCGGCTTGTCCTTTAGCGGTTCGGCACCATAGGAAGCGTACCAGTTGGCGGCTCGCTCGCCTTTGGCATCGATGATCAGTAAAAGTCCCCCGCCCTCTCCTGCAAGTCGCAGGCAGCGGAGCGCGGCGGCGGCTAGGAGCCGGCCTCCCAGTCCCTGCCCGGCAACCGCGCGGTCGGTAGCCAATCGCGCGAGCTTGAAGCCTGGCACGTCATGGCGGGAAAGACCGCGTGTCATTGCATCTGGCACAGTCGCATGCTCGACTGCCGAGGGCGCGATCGTATAGAACCCAAGAATACGGCCGGGCACTGCGTCGTCGATAGCACAGAAGGTTTTCGAGGCATTCTGCTCATGGCTCTGTCGAGCAAAGCGGAGCAAAAACTCGTTCATCTGACCGTCGCCGCAATCGAAAACTGCCCGACCGTGAGACTTAGCGATCGGTTCCTCATGCCATGCAGGTAAAGTCATAGGCTGCCAGGCAAACCGGCAATCGCCGCGCGCAGCTTGGCGTTAGGTTTAGGCGGATTTTCCAGAAGCTCAAGAATGCGAAGATGATCGCGCTTCGACACTTTGATCGTCTCGGCTTCCTCGATCACAGCCTCTGCTTCTCGCAGCGCGGATTGCGTCACGAAATCCGTCAGATCGGTATTACGAAGTGCCGCAGCGCGTACGAGTTTAGCCTTGGCCGTGGCAGGCACCCTCAAACTCATACGTTCGCTGTTCTCGTTCGCTATGCTCGGCATGTCAGCCTCCATCTTCCAACAGAATATAGGCGTAACTCCTCTTGTCGTCAATGGTGTGCGCCTTCAAGGCGTACAGGCCACCCAGGCGCACTTCTATATCTTCTTGGCTTGCCTCAGGGCGTGAAGAACGTTGGGATCACCGGTCAGCTGTTCAGCGATCTGCAGACCATCGCGAACGCCCTCAGGGGCAACGGGCGCCCGATCTCGCCAATTGACGCCCAGTACGGGCGCAAAGTCTGCCGACAGGCCGAGCCTTGGATGCGACCAATTGATTGGTTCGCCAAGCGTAATCCAGCCCAGCCCTGGTTGATCGAAAATCGCCAGATCGACGTAGAAATTTGCACCGCCGATCCCGCCCGCCTTTCCTGACGACTCGGCGACATAGGCCTTGGTAAAGGCAAAGTTCGCCTGGAGTTGCGGGATGATGTCAAAGGTGGGGCGCACTGATGCCGCTTCACGAACGGCCTGTTCAGTGTTGATCCGACCCTCCTGCAATCGGGCGAGTATGGATCGCAACTGGCCAGCCGAGGCATCCATGCCGGCCCGCCGGCCGCGCATGCGAAATCCGCAGGCCAAAACCATGCGCGCGCCGGGATGTCCGGCGGCGGCTTCGAGGGATTTGATTTCGCTGAACAGTTCCCACGAGCGTATCAGGAAATCGAACGTTACCGACGGCGATCTCAGCGAAAGATCGCGATAGGCGACTGCTCCGTCGTTCATGACCAGCGTCGGAAAATGGCGCGCACTGTGGCTTGCAACGACTTTATGAAAATCGCGGAGCCGCCTTAACGCTTCCCTTGATTTGATGTGAAGCGGATTGAAATCCGCGGCTGCAATCATGCCGCCATAACCCAGCAGATCAATCCAGCATGCGATGGAGACCTGGAACGGATATGACGCTCTCTTACCGACAATGGGTTGCGCGATTGGTCTGGCTACTTTGTCTTCCATGTCGACCAGTTTCCATTCTGCTTCGAGCCGCTGTCCCAGACTTGGGCAAACCCCTGAGATCGGCTTTGACTGGTGAGAACTAGAATTCGTTCTGCGCGCGAACCGCATCGATTTCAGCGCGTCCCGTTGTGCCACCATGTCGATAGGATTCGAGAAAGGATAGGCGGTAAGAGTTCGAAACGGCAAAGTCATTGATGTCGCTGCGCTGACGTTCGCTGCGGATAAGCCCGTTCACAGACAGGAATGTCAGCGCGTCGGGGATCTTCTTGCGGCTGATGCCGGAGTAGTCGCTGATCTTGTCGTAGCTGAGATCGATGACGTTACGGTTGATATCGCGCCGGGACACGAACAGCAGATAGGGCACTGTAAAGTTATCAGCGGATTGATGCAGCGATAGCTGGCGGGGACGGCTGTCAGGCTGCGGCGACACACGCGATTTTGCTCCAGATTTGCATGGCGGCGTTACGCAGGTCTTGATGTTGAGCCGATGACAGCGTATTGCGGGGAAAGTGGAACAGGTTGGCAATCGGATCATGGAAACGAACCGCTGAAGCTGGCGTGCCGACTTGAAGCGTTTCATGGTCCTTTCGCGTCGTCGGGTCGGCTGGTGCGAATTTTCCGCTCGATTATTTAGGCCTTTGTGCGACCGGTGTTCGACACCGGGCATGAGGTCGCGCCTGGCGGCATCATAGGACCGGAGCTTGTCGGTGATCATGACCCGTGGTGTCCGCCCTTGAGCCTTCAGCAACTTGCGCATCAGGCGCTTTGCCGCCTTGGCATTTCGGCGGCTTTGCACCAGCACTTCGAGGACGAAGCCGTCCTGATCGACGGCACGCCAGAGCCACTGCTTCTTGCCATTGATGGCCACCACACATTCGTCGAGATGCCATTTGTCGCCCAGGCAGCCGGCTGACCGTCGCTTGATCTCCCGGGCGAAATGCCGTCCGAATTTCTCCGCCCAGCTTCGAATGGTCTGATGCGTGACGATGATGCCGCGGGACGCCAGCATGTCCTCAACCATGCGCAGGCTGAGCGGAAAGCGAAAGTAGAGCCATACCGCGTGCGCAATGATCTCAGCGGGATAGCGGTGGCGACGATAAAGCGGATCACGAGCAACTTCTGACATGGCCCATGTACGCACATCTTCCTCAGCCGTCGGTTAACTTTACGGTGCCCCCCTTCCTGCAGGAGGGCGAAAGAAGCCGTAGATAGCGTCCGGGATTTCCCACACCTATAACGCAAGCCGATGTCATCAATCCGACAAATCGACGGAAATTATCGAATGGTACTCCAGGCTACTCAGCGCAAAGCCGTGGCGGGTCACGGCCTGCCACGGCGGGGATCGCTGACGATCAGGCCGTCTTGAGGTCTGCTATAACCTTTTCAAAGAATTCCTTGATTGGCTTCGACATATCAATCAAAGCCTTGGTGCTGAGCGCCTGGGATTCTTTGACCTGCTCGACACCCATGTCTATACGCTTGCGCAGGAAGGAACACTGTAGGTCGAAAACTTGGGACGGCGATTTTGCCCCGATCAACTCGCTAAGATGGAAGTCGTCCTCTCCGGGCCGGAACGTCGGCGGCGCTGGAGCACAGCAGAGAAGCTGGCGATCATCCACGAGACCTATGAGGCGGACGCCACGGTGAGTATCGTCGCGCGTCGACACGGCATCCAGCCGAACCGGTTGTTTGCCTGGCGCAAGCTGGCGTCCCAAGGGGCACTGACGGCGACGGCCGCCGAAGAGGAGGTCGTTCCGGCTTCCGAATATCGGGCGCTTCAGGCCCAGGTGAAGGAGTTGCAACGCCTGTTGGGCAAGAAGACGATGGAGAGCGAAATCCTGAAGGAAGCCCTCGAAATCGCCGGTGGCCCAAAAAAACATCTGTTGCGCTCGCTCTCTCTTCCCAGGGGGATTTTGGAATGAAGACCGTCTGCGAAACTTTAGGGGTCGCCCGCTCGAATATCGCCGCGCGTGCCGCAGGCTCCCCTTCCAGAGCCAGAGGACGCCCGCCGCTACCCTGATCGCGAGCTGGTGGAGGACATCAAGGCCGTCATCGCCGATACGCCCACCTACGGCTATCGGCGTGTCCATGCCATCCTGCGTCGGAATGCTCGGAAACTGGGGCGTTCGTGGCCCAATGCCAAGCGCGTCTACCGGGTGATGAAGCTACACAATCTGCTGCTGGTGCGTCATACCGGAGCGGTCGATGATCGCCTTCACGACGGCCAGGTCGCCGTCGAACGTTCGAACATCAGATGGTGCTCCGATGGCTTCGAGATCGGCTGCGACAACAAGGAGAAGGTCCGTGTCGCCTTCGCCCTCGACTGCTGCGACCGCGAGGCAATCGCCCATGTCGCCACCACGGAGGGCATCAAGAGCGAAGACGTGCACGACCTCGTGATCACCGCTGTCGAGAACCGCTTCGGCCGCATCAACATGCTGTCCGAACCCATCGAATGGCTTACCGACCACGGCTCCTGCTTCATCGCCAAGGACACCGAATCCTTGCTGCGCGACATCGGCATGGAGCCGTGCACGACGCCGGTGCGCAGCCCGCCGAGGCGTTCGTCAAAACCTTCAAGCGCGATTACGTCTCGGTCAATCCCACCCCGGATGCTGAAACCGAAATCGCTCAACTGCCGTTCTGGTTCGAGCATTACAACAATCTTCACCCGCACAGTGCTTTAGGATATCAATCGCCGCGCGAGTTCATCAGCTCGCAATCTCAAACCTGAGCATGTCCGGTCTTTTGGGGGCAACTCCATCCCAGGGCTAAGCGGTGAAGTGCAGGTTTAACACTTCTGTCAAACGAAGTTAGGAGTTGAGCCAAGCTATTGGCTCATCGAATAATGCTATCTAACGATGTGGTGGCCGCTGCTGCACGATGGCTGCCGAGAGTGTCGGATCGGTGTGTTTCGGCGTGCAAATTTGGCTCTGACTCACTTTTGATGAAATCAAGTGCTGGCTGATGTTGGTTTCACATAAGGAATCAGCACCATGGGTTATACCAACGAGCGGTGATCATGACCGATGCGCCCATTCGCGGAGTCCGATGGACATGATCTTCCACGGCTGGTCGACGAGCTTGTTCCACGCGGCGCAGCAATGGGCGACGATGTCGTCGTAGTCTTTGAAGATGCGGTTCGAGAGCCAGTTGTCGCGCAGGAACTGCCAGACGTTTTCCACGGGGTTCAGTTCCGGCGAACGAGGCGGCAGGAACATCAGGGTGATGTTGTCCGGCACTTTGAGCTTCGGCGTGACGTGCCATCCGGCCTGATCGAGGATGAGCACGGCATGCGCTCCCTCATCGACGGCCTGGCTGATCTCGGCGAGATGCTGCTGCATGGCTTCGGTATCACAATAGGGCAGGACAAGGCCCGCACCCTTTCCCTTCCGCGGGCAGACGGCCCCGAAGATGTAGGCCCACATGGTGCGCTGATCCAAGGGTGCGGAGGGTCTGGTTCCGCGACGCGCCCACCGCCGCGTGATCTTGTTCTTCTGGCCTATGCGCGCTTCGTCGGCCCACCAGAGCTCGAGGTCGGTGCCGCGCGGGAGCCGGCCTCGGATTTCCGCCAGAGCGGCGGGGAAGTCTTTTTAAAAGCTTCTGCCTCCAGCTCGTTCTGGGCGTAGTGGCGCGGGCGGGCCGACAGCTTGGCGAAGCCGAGCGCCTTCAACTCACGGCCGACAGTCGTCTCGTCCATCGCGATGCGGAATTCCTGGAATATCCACTGCACCAGGTCCTTGCGCCGCCAGCGGACGACACCGTGGATCGCAGGGATCGGGCCGCTTTCGACGATCTTCGCCAGCGCATGGCGCTGAGCGACGTTCAGCTTCGCTCGGCCGCCGGGTGCTTTGCCGTTCACCAGCCCGTCGGGGCCGCGCGCATTGAACCGCAGCACCCAGTCACGGACGATCTGCAGCGTCACGCTGCCGATCCGTGCCGCATCCGAGCGCGAGCCGCCGTCATAAATCTCGGCGAGCGCCAGCAACCGCCGCGCCTGGTTGGCATCCTTCGTTTGCCGTGCGAGCTGTCGAAGAGCACGCCCATCGAAATCATCACGCAACAAAATTGCTGAACCCATCGCAAACCTCCCGTTTGCTGCATGGATTCAGATTCGAAGCCCCGTGGGAATCCCTGAGAGTCGGAAACGGCGCTCGTTGGTATTATTCGCTGCGACCGTCGACGCTCGTTCCTCGCGGCTTTGTAGTCGACAATACAGCCGTTGATGACGAGGTTATGTTGATCGCGGTTCGGCCGGCGAGTAGAACAAGCCTTTGCCCGATCTGCGGAACAAGGTCGGAGCGAATCCACAGTCGATATCAACGACGCTTGGCTGACCTGCCCTTGGTGGGAAAGCCCGTTCGGCTTGTCATTGAAGCGCGACGGTTCCACTGCGACGCAGTGTTGTGCGGCCGGCGAATCTTCGCCGAGCGCTTCGACGGGGACGTTCTCGCGCCTTCAGCGCGGCGAACTGCGAGGCTCGACCACATCGTCCATCATCTCGGGCTTGCACTGGGTGGCAGGCCAGCGGCCGCCTTTGCCAAGCGGCTGATGTTGCCGGTAAGCAATGATACGCTGCTGCGCGTCGTGCGGCGGCGCGGCAGTCCGCGCTTTGTCCCGCCGATCGTGATCGGGATCGATGATTGGGCGTGGCGACGTAACCAACGCTATGGGACCATCATTTGCGATCTGGAACGGCGCAAAACCATTGCTCTCCTGCCAGATCGGGAGCCGTCGACGGCCCAGGCTTGGCTCTCGGACCAACCTCAGATCAGCATCGTCGCCCGCGACCGCGGCGGTGGTTACGCGACGGCTGCAGCCAAGGCATTGCCACAGGCGACCCAGGTCGCTGACCGCTGGCACTTGATGGAGAATGCCAGCCGGGCATTCGTCGATGCGGTGCGCAAATCCATGCGCCAGATCCGAACCGCGATCGGAGCCGCCA
Source organism: Sinorhizobium sojae CCBAU 05684 (assembly GCF_002288525.1). Lineage (NCBI taxonomy): Bacteria > Pseudomonadati > Pseudomonadota > Alphaproteobacteria > Hyphomicrobiales > Rhizobiaceae > Sinorhizobium > Sinorhizobium sojae. Next base: position 115,450 of record NZ_CP023069.1, on the reverse strand, counting down.
CGATCAATCCCGAGCTGCTGACTGCCGCCGAGCGCATCCAGTACGAGGGATATCTTCGCCGCGAAGACACCAACGCCGCCATTCTCGACCTGGCCAAGTCGGGAGCCGCAATCAAGGAGATTATGCGCCGGACCGGATACAGTCGCGGCCTGGTCCGACGCGTGCTGCGTGGTCAACGTTCGGATGTCTTCCGCGTCCGCGAGAACTCGCTCGAACTCTATCTGCCATGGCTTGACGCTCAGTGGTCGGCCGGACACCGGAATGGAACGGAGCTATGGCGGCAACTCAAGAGCCAAGGGTTCCGTGGCTGCCTTCGAGTTGTCACCGAGTGGGCCACACGCCGTCGAAAAGCAGAAAAGGTCGATGACGGTGCCTTGAGCCGAGCGCCCTCGGCCAGGACCATTGCGCGTCTTATGACCATCGGTCGCGACGACCTCTCCAAATCTGAGACCGTGACGGTCGCGGCGATAGAGAGCGGTGTACCGTTGCTCGTCGAGGCGCGGGAAGCCATCGCCGCCTTCCAGGCGATGATCCGCAAGAAATCCCTCGCTGATCTCGATCCATGGTTGGAGAAAACCCGAACGGGTTTAGTAGCCTCCTTCGCCAACGGCATCGTCAAAGACCGTGCAGCCGTCAGCGCCGCGCTAACTTCGCCGTGGTCGAACGGCCAGACGGAGGGGCAAATCACCAAGCTCAAGCTCGTGAAGCGTCAGATGTATGGTCGCGGAAAGATTGACCTCCTCCAAGCCCGCGTCATTGGCGCGGGATAAAATCCGTCACCACCAAAACTGCGTCAGAGCCAATTTTGCACGCCGATTGACATCAGGCCACTGCCGAAGCGAACACAGCCGGGATCGCGTTGTTCATGAGGCTTGATTGGCGGCGACTGGATCGATGCGCACGACGATCTGGCCATGCGAGGACCGTCCGGCGTCGGAGAGAGCTGGTTGGCTTGCGCTCGGGCACAAAGCCTGACGCGATGGTTGCGCCGTCCTTTACCAGTGCGGCGCAAGGCCGTTTGCCCAACTGACGCTTGCTCGTGGAGGGCGATATGCGCGCCTGCCGCGCACCATTTTCAGCTGTTGATCCTGAACGATTGGCGCCTCGAACCTCTCTTTTGATCAAGCGCGAAAATAATCTCCTCGAGATCGTCGAAGGCCGTGACGGACACTGCTCCACCTTCACCGTCGGCTGGGCACACCACTGGTTCCCCGCTTTCGAGCAGGCCTCGGAACTCGCGGCGAATAACGTCCTGCAGCATTTTCTCGGTCCGGCGTCAGTTGACGCGAACTCACGAGGCGTCGAAACGCTCAAGCATCTTTTTGAGCTGAGCGTTCTGCAGATAAAGTTTTTGAGCCAGCAGACGTCGCAGCTCTTTGATTTCCTCGTCGAGGATTGCCACTTCGTTGAAGAAAGTATCCCCGGACGACGAGGTTTGTACGGTCTCAGCTTCATTTGTGGCGACAGCGCTCTGCGCAACCCCCTCGGCGCGCGCGTTCTTGGAGCGTTCTCGACGTCTGATCTCCGGCTTCTTTTGGGAATTTGCGCTTGTCTGGCTTTGCGGCCCCAGCCTCTTCCCAGCCGCATCCGATTGTTTGGTTTCACTTCGTGCAGGGGTTCCAGGCTCTTGAATGTCAGCTGTGAGGTTCATTTCCTGCAGGGGATTGGGGTCGCTTTCCAGCTGGTCCGAAAACATCGACCCGCGATCAACCGCGGAATCGTGATCAGGAGTGCCAGAAGCTTGCGTTGGCTTGTCGAACGGAAGTGGCGACTTGTTTTCCGTTTCGCTTTCGATCACTTCGGGATCAGTGTCAGGCGCAATAAAATTCTCTTGCACGCTTGCCGATCGTCGTCGCGACGCCAATTGAGCAAGAAATTTCCACGGTGTCTTCATAATGTTCCTACCCTCGAAATCGTGGCCTGCGAACGCGCTGCAGGCATGTGCCTTTCCAATGCCCCTCAGCCGGGCATCGTAACGTGCCATCGTCGAATATCTCCCCTCCTCAACATGGACTGGGGGACATTGTCTCTACAAGCGCCTTTTTGCTGGTGATCGCGTGCCAGCATACACAGCCGCATTGCGGTATCGTCCCGGCGTGTGGACCTCGGCTCCGGACCGCCCCATGGAGTGCTTGGAGCATTCTGATCACTGGTTGTGAAGGGGAGCGCACCGCAAGCACTGCGAAGGTTGAAATGGTCCCCTCCATATGACGAAAGGAGGCGATGCAAATCCACCAGCCCGCTGGCGAGCTGGCGAAGACGCGAATTAAGGGAAAATTGACGCGCATCATCCCCAGAAGCTGCTCATGCGAGAGGACACTGATTTTGAGAAAGGCCATCAGAAGAGTGAACTCGCAGAGAGCTTGAGTTTACAATCCGTTCCTCGATGCAAGCGGCGCCCATTCGCCAGACATCGAAATGGAAAATCCTGTTGCAGTGACGCTTCCGGCGGCCCGCATAACGCGGCACGCACGCGGGCCAGGGCCTCCGGCGAGGCAAAGGGTTTGGTGATGTAGTTGCGGGCGCCGGTTTCGAGCCCGGTCACCTTGTCAGCCCGGATAGCGCTGTATAGCTGCAGAAACGGTCGAGACCCGAGATCTCGCGGAAAAGCCGCCGCGCGGTCCGGACGGGACAAGCCTTCACGCGTTCGCGAAGATAGGTCGCGAGCCGGTCGCCAAACATTGTGTTTTGCTTGCGTTGGCCATATTTCGGAGCCTCTAGCCCCCGCTCGACGTACTTGCGCGCGTTCTTGCGATCCATAGCCAATCTGTTTGGCGGTCGCTGACACCGATAGCCCTTGCCCGTGTAGATCCAGGATTATCGTCGTCTCCCCCAGCTTGATTGGCGAAATCCCCTCCCGACCATCGGGAGTAGTATCAGTGACGACGCGCCGAGGATACTCCGGACCCCGCCTCGGAAGACCGGCTACGGCGCAAACTGGCGCAGATCCCGCCACGTTTGAGTTGTTCCAGTATCGAGAACCATTCTGCATATGTCCGTCAGGCCGACTTCCTAATCCTGCTCTTGAGAGTCTCACGCAGATGCGGTCGCGGCGTCTGGGAGAAGCAACAGTTCGACCCTCCGCCAAGTCCAATCGTGTAGTTCCAGGACTTCGAGAAATTGATCGGTAGTTCCGCTCGTCATTCATATCCGGGTCGGACCCAGCTCAAGTTACCGAGTTCCCGGCATCAGAGCACCTCTAGTCTAAAAGCGATCGCGAAAGAATTTCGCCTTCTCTCTTTCAGTTTAAGTCAACTTTCTCTATCGCCGTTCAGAAGATTGCGATAGCTGTTTATTTGGATGGCAAAGATCCACGCCATGGATGAATGCGTATCAAGTCGGGTACGGTGGATGATGCTGGAGACATGGCGCATGAGAGCGCACACGGCCGCTGGGAGAGCTTGAAATGGCCGGGTCAAAGGAACCGGCGTTCCTCAGACAACTGAGCCTCGATTGTTTTGTCTGGTCTTCAATTATCGAGATCGGCCGAGCTTCCTTCAAGGAAGGAGTGAGGAGATTCTTGGGTGGCGACATCAGGCGCATCGCCAGCAGCACACAAGAGTACGCGGATTTCGTATCCTGACATCCTGAAGCGGCGGCCTTCATAGGCGCTGGTGCGACCTCCCAGTCTAGCAGCCACCCTCCCGTCCAGCAAGAACAGCTGCTCCCTCAACAGGCGCAGGATCGATCGGGCCGTCTGGGAATCCCAGACGCATCTGCCACATGCGCCTGGAACACGTTCTTCATCATATCCACCCAATTGTGATTTCGACATGGACGCCTCCCTTGGATAGCTCCCGCCGTATGGCCCGATTTCACCCGATCGAGAATACACACTCTCAAAGCTCAAAGCCTTGTTGAGAAAAGCCGCTGAACGATCCATCGAGAGCCTCTCAACGATGACGTCCCAGGGAGTGGTGTAGCTCGATAGCGGTGGTCACCAGTGTTTTCCGGTAGGGTCGGGTTGTTCAAGACCAACCTGATGGAAAGACCACCGATGACCGACGATATGATGAACGTGCGCTCGCTTGTTGAGAAGAGTGCTGACGCCGATTTGTTGCGTGAGATGATCGGCTTTGCGGCCGAGCGGGTGATGGAGCTGGAGGTTGGCAGTGCGACCGGTGCTGGCTACGGCGAGAAGAATGCGATGCGGTTGGCGCAACGCAACGGCTACCGCGACCGGGATTGGGAGACACGCGCCGGAACGGTCGAGCTTCGCATTCCGAAGCTGCGCAAGGGCAGCTATTTCCCAAGCTTCCTCGAACCGCGTCGGATGGCGGAGAAGGCTCTGACAGCGGTCATCCAGGAAGCCTATGTGCAGGGCATCTCGACCCGCTCGGTCGACGACCTGGTTAAGGCCATGGGCATGAGCGGTATTTCGAAGAGCCAGGTCAGCCGGCTGTGCGAGGAGATCGACGGCAAGGTCAAAGCGTTCCTCGAAAGACCGATCGAAGGCGACTGGCCGTATCTGTGGATCGATGCCACTTACCTGAAGGTCCGCCGTGGCGGCCGCATCGTTTCCGTTGCCGTCATCATCGCCGTTGGCGTCAACACCGATGGCCGGCGCGAGGTTCTGGGCATGGAAGTTGGCACATCCGAAGCCGAGCCGATCTGGACGGAGTTCCTGCGCAGGCTTACGCGCCGAGGTTTGCGCGGCGTGAAGCTCGTCGTCTCCGACGCCCATGAGGGACTCAAGGCTGCCGTTACCAGGGTTCTCAGCGCCACCTGGCAACGATGCCGGGTGGGGCTGTTGAAGAAGTGCTATGTATCTGATTCAATTGAGCAGTCGTTGATTCTCTGGAGCCTCCACGATGCTCGGCCGTAAGGAACGCGATCAGCTTGAACTGTACATGTGCGGCTCGCTTCGGGATCTGGTCCCTGACGATCACGTATTGGTAAAGGTCGATCGAGTTCTCGACCTCTCCTGGCTACACGAGGAGGTGGCTGAGCTTTATGCGGCGGGCTTCGGCCGACCCGGCATCGACCCGGAAGTAGCAGTCCGGCTGATGCTTGCAGGCTTTCTTCTCGGAATTGTCCATGACCGTCGGCTGATGCGCGAGGCTCAGGTAAACATCGCTATTCGCTGGTTTATCGGCTTCGGTCTGCACGAAGCTCTCCCGGACCATTCGTCGTTGACCCGTATCCGTCAGCGCTGGGGTGCAGAACGTTTCCGAACTATCTTTGAGCGGACGGTAAAGGTCTGCGTAGCGGCCAAAGTCGCCAAGGGTGAGGTCGTTCATGTCGACGCCTCACTCATTCGGGCCGACGTCAGTTGGGAAAGTCTTGCGGTCCGCCATATAGATGCGGTCACCGACGCCAACGAAGCCGCTGAGAGCGAACGAAAAAGCCGCAAAACAGGCAAATACAAGAAAGTCTGCGTCACCGACCCTGACGCGTCCATGGCGACCAACGGGCGTAATCGGAGACTGGAGCCGGCCTACAAGCAACATGCCGTGGTGGATGATGCTTGCGGCGTAATTTTAGATGTGGAGGTCACCACAGGCGAGATTAATGAGGGGCAAGTCATACTCAGTCGTCTCGACGCGGTCGCCGCGATGACCGGCACGATAATCAAAACGGCAACGGCCGACGCCGGCTATGCGTATGCTAAGGTGTTCGCAGGAATGGAGCAACGCGCGATCGAAGCGGTTATTCCGGCAAAGGCAGAGCCAATCCGTAGCCCTGTGCCTATGCGCCGCTTTCGTTATGACGCCAAGCACGACACCCTTAAATGTCCGCGTGGCAAGATGCTGAAGGCGGGCCGTGCCGTTAAACATGGGCGCTTCTTTACATCTCGCGCGGCCGACTGTCGGCACTGCGATCTGGCGCGACTTTGCCTTTCCAATGGCCGTGTGAACAAGGCGGTAGTGCTCGGCGATGACTATCCGGCACTCCTGCGAGCTCGTCGCCGAAGAGAACGATGGTCGGACGAGGACCGAGCTTTGTACCAGCGTCACCGCTGGCGCTCAGAGGGATATCACGGCGAAGCGAAGACTTGGCACGGGCTATCGAGAGCGATCCGGCGCGGCCTCATAAATATGAAAATCCAAGCCTATCTGACGGCTGCGGCAGTCAACTTGAAACGACTGGCGAGTGCTTTTCTGTCAATTTTGCTGTTCGTGTACAGCCAAGAAGCTACCAGTTCAGCCCGACATCCCTTCAGGCAAAGGAAAGTTTTTGGAATTGGCTTGTCGGTGGCTTCCGCATAGCTCCGCCGACGATTGGTTCTTCAACAGCCCCCGGGTTCATTTCATGCGCAATGTGCTGGCGCATGCCGGAAAGAGCGGCAGGCGTGTCGTCTCCGCCTTCATCGCCACGGCATTCGCCCAGGTACGGCGGAATCTGCCAGCACGCAGTGGCGCAATGTTGCCGACCAGATAAGACCAAAAGTGCCGAAGCTCGCCGCCATTATGGATGATGCCGAAGAGGATGTGCTCGCCTACATGACTTTCCCGAAAGAGCACCGGGCAAAGCTGCACTCGACCAATCCAATCGAGCGCCTCAATGGCGAGATCAAGCGCCGCACCGAGGTCGTCGGCATCTTTCCCAACGACGAAGCCATTGTCCGCCTCGTCGGCGCATTACTGCTCGAGCAAAACGACGAATGGGCCGTTCAGCGGGCCAGGTATATGACACTTGAGACTATGGCGTCGATGAGCGATGATCCGCAAATCAGCCTGCCTGCAGTCGCACGCTGATATCCCCTCCGGCCCTTGCCGGAAAGCACGGCCATCAGGCGCGAGCTACACCACCCATCGGGACACCATCCTCTCAACGATCGGGCGACTACTCCAACTCTTCACTCCAGACGAATGCGATCAAGCCGAGCAGCCCCCAACACGCCCGCCCTTGGAGTGACCGGAACTGGCGAAACTTCCATAACCTGGATGTTTGGCATCACAAAAATCGATTTTACTTCGAGCGAACTCAAGGGCCCACAAGTAGCAGTATTGACGGAGCCATCGTTGCCGGCGACCGCTTTCTCGGGAATTCGCGTGCATTCCACGCCTCCGGATTCGCCTCGCTCTCCCCACCCAGCAAAATCGTGCACAGTGTTTCGGAGCCAAATTTGACGCGGGTCAACAACTATCATTTATTGCACCGTGAGCTGGCGGAGGAGGACCCATGGCGGCTCGACGCCAATGCGTTCGAGCAGGAGCGACATTCGCAGATGCTTCGGTTGTCGTTTTCCCAAGGTCCTATCACCAACGCACTCGAAGTCGGGTGCGCGGCCGGCGCATTCACGGAAAACTGGCGCCTTATTGCAAGCGGCTGACTGTGATTGATGTGGTGCCGCGAGCGATTGCTCGAACGAGGCAACGGATGAAGGAATCGTCTCACATCAACTGGATAGTCGCTGACGTTCGACAGTTCTCGACTCAGCAGCTATTCGATCTGATCGTCGTGGCCGAAGTTCTTTATTATCTCGAGGATGTAGCCGCGATACGCACCGCCGTTCACAACCTGGTGAGCATGCTGGCGCCAAGTGGGCACATGGTTTTTGGATCCGCAATCGATGCTAATTGCCGGCGCTGGGGGCATGTGGCCGGTACCGAGACCGTCATCGCGATGTTGAACGAAACGTTGATCGAGGTGGAGCAGCTTTATTGCCGCGGCGCATCGGTCAATGAAGACTGCTTGCTTTCCCGTTTTCAGAAATCGACTACCTGATTTGGATAGAGACACTAAGCGCGTCTGTGGCATCAAGTTAACCCATGACGGGGCTATCGCCGTTGTCGAGGATGGAAGGCTCGTCTTCTGTACTGAGCAGGAGAAGCGGAATAACAATTCGCGCTATCAAGAAATCAACAATCTCGATGCTGTTGTGGCGGCTCTGGCGGAAAACGGGGTCAATGCAAGAGATGTTGATCAGTTTGTCATCGACGGCTGGGACGGTGAGGCCGAGTCGCGGTTCAAGGTCCTCAGTGGGGAGACTCCTGTTATCCTCAGAGGCGCGCCTTACGTTGAACGTCACGCCGAGGGACTTCTCGATTGGATCGGCGGCTCCGGCCTCACACTTGGTGATCGGGTTTTTAGCTACAGAAGCTATCCGCATGTGACGAGCCATGTCGCCTCTGCATACTGCACCAGCCCCTTTGCCAAATCCGGAGACCCTGCGCTTTGCCTGGTGTGGGACGGCTGCATATTTCCGCAGCTCTACCATGTGGAAGGCAAGCGAGCCAGCTTCGTCAAATCCTTGTTCCCGGTAACAGGTCAGGCCTACGCTGCCGCGGGCCACTACTTCGGCCCCTATAAGCAGACGAGCCGCGGGGGCTGGGACCTTGGCGTTGCCGGCAAACTGATGGCCTTTATCGCACTGGGATCAGTTCACGTACGCATCGTTGCTGTGTTCCAAAAGCTCTATCAAGAACACTTTGCCGGCGATACTGCGCTTGCCTGCGCCTTCCGTGCGAACATCAACAACTCGGAATCCTCACTTGCGGCCGTGCACGATTTTTTCGCTGCGAGCGCGCTCCAATTGGGGCAGAGGCGCCCGAAGACGTGCTTGCATCGTCTCATTTTTTCCTCGAACGTCTCCTCGTTGACGAAATGGCGAACGCCTTGCAGCACCATCCCCTGCCGGGAGCACGCAATCTGTGCATAGCTGGCGGCTGTGGACTCAATATTAAATGGAACAGTGCGCTGCGCGAGACAGGCCTGTTCGATTCGGTTTGGGTACCGCCCTTTCCTAATGACAGCGGCTCTGCGATTGGTGCAGCCTGCTGTGAAATAGTGGCCCAGCAAGGGTTCGTGCCATTAGACTGGTCAGTCTACAGCGGCCCGAGCCTGCAAGCAGGCGAAGTACCAGCTGGGTGGCATGCTAGCCCGTGCAGCATCTCGGAAGTGGCCGCCATCCTCGCCAGCAACAAACCCGTGGTTTTCCTTTCCGGGCGCAGCGAGCTTGGACCACGGGCACTGGGAGGAAGAAGCATTCTGGCGGCTGCGACCTCGCCGGAAATGAAAGATCATCTTAACGAAATCAAATTCCGCGAACACTTCCGGCCAGTTGCGCCAATATGTCTGGAGGACCGTGCACCGGATATATTTAGTCCCGGAACGCCCGATCCATACATGTTGTTCGATCACCAGACGAAGATGCCGTGGCAGGACAAAGTTCCTGCAGTTGTACATCTTGACGGATCTGCGCGGCTGCAAACCATTTCTAGGAACTCTCAGCATAAGGTCGCCGAGGTACTTGTCGAATATGAAAAGCTCACGGGCATTCCGTTGCTTTGCAACACAAGTGCCAATTACCATGGGCGTGGCTTCTTCCCAAGTGCAGCCGCAGCCTGCGAGTGGGGCCGCGTTGAACACGTATGGTGCGACGGCATGCTATACAGGAAACCGTCCGCAACCGCGTGATCCTATCGGGCGCGGGCTTCGCGCAAGATACGTGTATGTCAACGCATAAGGTTGCTGCCCCACGGCGAAAGGTCACTCTTCCACTGGGGAGCAGCGAACTCCTGGATCGAATGTACAAGTTGAACTTCCGTTCGCCGTTTTCGATCTAACCAAACGCTCGTATATCATTGCGCAGGGCAGTTCCTATGAGCGCCCTTGGTACGAGCAGGCCTATGACGGTGGCTGGGGCGGCTCCGCTGACAACCGAGATTGCAGCTCAAGCGCATTCCTCAGCCAGTCACAGGATAAATACGAACCCGTGAGCGACCGTTCTCTTCCAGCAACTCGGCCCTATAAGGCACGCCGCGGATGTTGATATATGTCGGGCGCCCGGCTTCCGGCATGAGGCGCTCGCTCTCTAGTGCACGGTCAAGGTAAGGTGGAAGCTTGCCTTGGACCGAACTGGTTTGGCAGTAGATTGATATCTACCAGTACGTCGATCACGACATTCTAGGCTGGTTCGGAGCCGTGGCGCCAATTCTCGCCAATGATAGGTCCGATATCCGGAAGCTCCTGAGGGGTCCCCGACGGCCTGATGAGCGACAGCGGTCTGGCGGAGGTGTCAATCGGCACTGAACTTTGACCCTTATTGGAGTGCGCCCTTGGGTGGACAGTCCGGGATGACGAATTGACCGGCCTACCAGGTTTTCGGAAAAATCCCCCGAGCTTGTTGACCAAATTGCCGCTGACGGCGCGGCTCTTCATACGCAGAAGCGCGGTTCTTCCACAAAGCAAGGCTGGGTGTCGACAATCCCGAGTCAACCCTATAGCGCGAACTCCCTGAAGTGCCGGATCCGACCGCGCCCGACGTCGTCCAACGCCGTTTCGCGGTTGCGACACACAGTGCCACTTCTCCTACAACGGCCTCCCAATGACCCCGAAAAAACCGGGCTGGCACAGCTCTTGCCCACACAGACTGGCACAGCTTTTGCTAAGAAGGGTGCGAAGCGGTTGATTTTAAACGCTTCCAATACGTTTATCGAGGCTTTCGAAGAGGCAAACCATGCTCACTACATTTCTGAACAACTTGATGATGGCGATGACTATGGTCACCATGACGGCTCCCGCCCAGCCCCAGATGACCACCGTCGCCACGGCGATTGATTCCAACCCCAACAAAGCTTCCAAGGACGCCTCCGATCCTCGCGCCTATCTGAACGAGATCGACGGCGACAAGGCGATGACCTGGGTCGAGGCGCATAACCTTTCGACCGTCGATAAGCTGTCGAAAGATCCGCGTTACAGCGAGTACCAGGCCGACGCTCTGACGATCCTACAGGCGACCGACCGCATTGCTTCGCCCAGCTTCGCGCGCAACGGGATGATCGACAACTTCTGGCAGGACGGCACGCACGTGCAGGGCCTGTGGCGGCGCACGACCTGGGAGTCCTACAGGTCCGGCAACCCGCAATGGCGCACAATTCTCGACGTCGATGCGCTATCCAAGGCCGAGGGCAAGACCTGGGTATTCGAAGGCGGGGACTGCCTGCCGCCCACGAGCAATCTCTGCCTCATCCGCCTGTCCGATGGCGGCAAGGATGCGGATGTGGTCCGCGAATTCGACATTGCCAAGGGTGAATTCGTTAAGGAAGGCTTCGTCCTACCCGAAGGCAAGCAGTCCGTGACCTGGGTGGACGAGAACACCATCTACGTGACCCGGGAATGGACGCTGGGTGAAGTGACCTCTTCCGGCTATGCCTACGTCACCAAGGTGGTAAAGCGCGGCCAGAGCTTGGATCAGGCGGTCGAGATTTTCCGCGGCCAAAAGAAGGACGTCTCGGCTGAGCGCGGCGTGCTACGCGACATCGATGGCAAGTATGTTATGGACACCTCGTATCGCGGCCTCGACTTCTTCAATACCGAACTAGCCTTTTACCCAAACGGCCACACCGATACGCGCAAGGTGGTCCTGCCCCTACCGACCACGGCCGTCTTTAGCAGCTACTACAAGGGCCAGGCAATCTATTGGTTGAAGTCGGACTGGACCTCGGCCAAAGGCACCGTCTTCCACAATGGTGCGATTATCGCTTTCGATCTCAAGGCGGCGCTCGCCGATCCAGCGCGCGTTGAACCGCTTGTGCTGTTCATGCCAAACGAGCATCAATCTGTCGCAGGCACTACCCAGACCAAAAATCGTCTCGTGCTGTCGATCCTATCGAATGTCACCAGCGAGGTGCGCAGCTTCGATTTCGGCAAGGGCGGCTGGTCGTCTTTCAAGCTGGCTCTGCCGGAAAATTCGACGCTGTCCCTGACGTCTAGCGACGATGAGAGCGATCAGTTGTTCGTCTTCTCAGAAGGGTTCCTCGAACCTTCAACTCTGTTTTGCGCCGATGCTGCAACCGGCCAAGTCGAGAAGATCACTTCGACCCCAGAACGCTTCGATGCCGGAGGCCTGCAAGCACAGCAGTTCTGGGCGACCTCGAAGGATGGAACGAAGGTTCCATACTTCCTCGTAGCGCGCAAGGACGTCAAGCTGGACGGCACGAACCCGACCATCCTCTATGCCTATGGCGGTTTCCAAATTCCAATGCAGCCCAGCTATTCGGCGGTGCTCGGCAAACTGTGGCTGGAAAAGGGTGGTGCCTACGCGCTCGCGAATATCCGCGGCGGCGGCGAATTCGGCCCGAAATGGCACGACGCCGGTTTGAAGACAAATCGTCAGCGCGTCTATGACGACTTCCAGGCCGTTGCGCAGGACCTGATCGCCAAGAAGGTTACTTCGACACCGCATCTCGGGATCATGGGGGGTTCGAACGGCGGCCTGCTCATGGGCGTGCAAATGATCCAGCGCCCCGACCTGTGGAACGCAGTCGTGATCCAGGTGCCGCTTCTCGACATGGTCAATTTCACCCGCATGTCGGCAGGAGCCTCCTGGCAAGGCGAATATGGCAGTCCCGACGATCCGGTTGAAGGCGCCTTCCTGCGCTCGATCTCGCCTTATCACAACGTCAAGGCGGGCGTAGCGTATCCGGAACCCTTCTTTGAGACTTCGACAAAGGATGACCGCGTCGGCCCAGTGCACGCGCGCAAGATGGCCGCCCTGTTCGAAGACATGGGCCTGCCCTTCTACTATTATGAAAATATCGAGGGCGGTCATGCCGCCGCCGCCAACCTGCAGGAACACGCCCGCCGCTACGCCCTCGAATACACCTACATGTTTCAAAAACTCATGGATAATAAGTGAGTGCGTAAAGCCTTAGAGCCTGACCGAAAAAGAGTTGAGTGAAATCAGCCAGTTGTGATTCTGTTTGTTTGCTTAGGACGAACGGAGACCACAATGGGCTGGACTGATTTCACCCGTCGGCAATATGCCCGACGCGCAAGGCGGTATGCAAGCGAGGCACTGTAAAGTTATCAGCGGATTGATGCAGCGATAGCTGGCGGGGACGGCTGTCGGGCTGCGGCGACACACGCGATTTTGCTCCAGATTTGCATGGCGGCGTTACGCAGGTCTTGATGTTGAGCCGATGACAGCGTATTGCGGGGAAAGTGGAACAGGTTGGCAATCGGATCATGGAAACGAACCGCTGAAGCTGGCGTGCCGACTTGAAGCGTTTCATGGTCCTTTCGCGTCGTCGGGTCGGCTGGTGCGAATTTTCCGCTCGATTATTTAGGCCTTTGTGCGACCGGTGTTCGACACCGGGCATGAGGTCGCGCCTGGCGGCATCATAGGACCGGAGCTTGTCGGTGATCATGACCCGTGGTGTCCGCCCTTGAGCCTTCAGCAACTTGCGCATCAGGCGCTTTGCCGCCTTGGCATTTCGGCGGCTTTGCACCAGCACTTCGAGGACGAAGCCGTCCTGATCGACGGCACGCCAGAGCCACTGCTTCTTGCCATTGATGGCCACCACACATTCGTCGAGATGCCATTTGTCGCCCAGGCAGCCGGCTGACCGTCGCTTGATCTCCCGGGCGAAATGCCGTCCGAATTTCTCCGCCCAGCTTCGAATGGTCTGATGCGTGACGATGATGCCGCGGGACGCCAGCATGTCCTCAACCATGCGCAGGCTGAGCGGAAAGCGAAAGTAGAGCCATACCGCGTGCGCAATGATCTCAGCGGGATAGCGGTGGCGACGATAAAGCGGATCACGAGCAACTTCTGACATGGCCCATGTACGCACATCTTCCTCAGCCGTCGGTTAACTTTACGGTGCCACTGCGTCAGGCAGGCGTGCCGGCTTGACCCACGCTCTCGCTGGCAATTAATCTGAGCACGTGGCCGTCGTTTGCGAGCAGCCTCGGATGTTGGCGAGCACGTTGGCAAAGAGCGTGAGCAGGGCACGTTCTCCATTGTCAGATAATCTGAGCAGAAAATGCCGATGTTGGCGAGCACGAGCCGTTATGTTGGCAAGCGGCTACAGTTACACTGCCCATTGGACGTTTTCACGCGGGTATTTCCGGGCGCTTGAGCTATCAGGCGGCCTTGAGATCCCTGAGTGACTTGTCGAAGACGTCCTTGGCCAATTTGGAAATATCGGTAACCGCCTTGGTAGTGAGCGCCCGAAAATCCTTGGCCTGCTCGACTCCCATTTCGACGCGCTTGCCTAGGAATTTGGTCTGCAGCTCAATGATCTCGGACAGCGACTTCGCACCGGACAGCGCTTCGAGATGCGAAAAATCGACTTCGACATTGGCGCGCAGCGCGGCGATCGTCGTCAGCGACAGCTCATTGCCGACCGACCTGGCGGTTTCGAAGGTCGACTTGAGCACTTTCTGGGTCTCTTCGACGCCGAACTGGAATTTGGCAAGCGCTTCTTGCGATTGTTCGATGCCCTTTTCGGCGACCGCGCGGAACTGATCGGCGGCCTTGCTGGGGTCGATTGCCTGGAATTCCACGGTCTCAGCGGGTTGGTTGGGCTTGTCTGCGGGCTTGGACATTTCCGGATCCTTCTGGTTACGATGGTTTGTTGCCTACGAATGCTATGCATATGCCGTGCCAAAGGAGAAATCGTTTCGGAACAATACGATGGCTCGAACACAACTGTGTCGCATGTCCGACATCGTCGGATGCTGTCATCCAATCACGCCGTAAAATGCGCAAATGTCGCGTTGGTGCGCGGATATGAAATCGAACGCATTGGATGTTGTCGGTTATGCCTGCCTGATTTGATGCCGGACAGACTCCGAGCGTCCACACCTCGGCATGCGGTTGAGAACGATGAAAATCGATGGCAGCGGCACCGTAAAGTTAACCGACGGCTGAGGAAGATGTGCGTACATGGGCCATGTCAGAAGTTGCTCGTGATCCGCTTTATCGTCGCCACCGCTATCCCGCTGAGATCATTGCGCACGCGGTATGGCTCTACTTTCGCTTTCCGCTCAGCCTGCGCATGGTTGAGGACATGCTGGCGTCCCGCGGCATCATCGTCACGCATCAGACCATTCGAAGCTGGGCGGAGAAATTCGGACGGCATTTCGCCCGGGAGATCAAGCGACGGTCAGCCGGCTGCCTGGGCGACAAATGGCATCTCGACGAATGTGTGGTGGCCATCAATGGCAAGAAGCAGTGGCTCTGGCGTGCCGTCGATCAGGACGGCTTCGTCCTCGAAGTGCTGGTGCAAAGCCGCCGAAATGCCAAGGCGGCAAAGCGCCTGATGCGCAAGTTGCTGAAGGCTCAAGGGCGGACACCACGGGTCATGATCACCGACAAGCTCCGGTCCTATGATGCCGCCAGGCGCGACCTCATGCCCGGTGTCGAACACCGGTCGCACAAGGCCTAAATAATCGAGCGGAAAATTCGCACCAGCCGACCCGACGACGCGAAAGGACCATGAAACGCTTCAAGTCGGCACGCCAGCTTCAGCGGTTCGTTTCCATGATCCGATTGCCAACCTGTTCCACTTTCCCCGCAATACGCTGTCATCGGCTCAACATCAAGACCTGCGTAACGCCGCCATGCAAATCTGGAGCAAAATCGCGTGTGTCGCCGCAGCCTGACAGCCGTCCGCGCCAGCTATCGCTGCATCAATCCGCTGATAACTTTACAGTGCCGCGAAGAGTTCTTCCCGGGAAAGTGTCCGTCGTGGCATCTTCGAGCATCTTCACTATTGAAGTACGAGTCTTACGATTAACTGCAAAACCACACCACGCTATCTTGAGGGGCAAGAAGACCGCCGCGCAGTCCTTAAATCCGCTACGTCACGGGAGTTGGTCGCAACAGGGTTAGCCAGCTCTATTGCTGCGAAAGGACGCATCCGGCACTCGATAGATACGCCGGTGCAACATTGCCGAAAATGGCTCCTTTGCATCGGCCATTCTTCGAACTTCCCCTATTGCCCGTGCCGCCGCTCGCCGCGCCTGCGCGCCCCCCGCGCCGATCTTCACTTCGAGGTCACAGACCAGTTGTTGAAATTGAAGTTCTTTCCCCCCGGGGACGAGGTAATCTCGACGCCGTATTGGACGCTACCGACTTCTATGTCGCCAAAGTACCCCTTCGACTTGATCCACTGCAGGATACTCTTGATGTCCACTGTCCCGCTGTTGGTCTTCGAAGTGCGCAGCAGTGAGATGACCTTGTGACCATCGGGCCCTTCACCTTCAAACACGTTCCAAGTCGCTCCGCCTACATTGACATTGCTGTAGACCGGAATGGCCGCACCGGAAGGGGCATAATGATATGAAATGGGCTTAACGTTGCCGCTCCCGTCCGAGTTTCCGGTGTAGTTTGTCCAGAGCATTATCTCATGCTTGTTTGAGCTGTCCCAGATATCGTAGGCGACATCCCAGGCGCCGCCAGTGGGAACTTCCTGATTGAAGCTCGAGCTCAGAGTGTTGATTGAACTGAGCGGTTTCCCGATATTGAAAGCCACGTGCGGGTAGCTCTTGATGCCAGGAGTATTAGGCTGGTCCGACCACACGCTCCACCGGTTGACTCCACTCACCGAAATCGTCTGAGGCCCAGGGCGCGGGCCCCATACGTCGTTGTTCCAAGAGTAGCCATCGCGTGAAAAGCTTCCGTATGGAGCGTGCGAACTCCAAATCGGAGCCCGTGCCGATACAAGCGCGGCAGATGATAATGACCCGGCTTCATTCGCGGCCTGCCTAAATAGATCATGATCCTCCTGTGTCCGGACGTACCCCGTTGGGGATCCTTTCGCGGCGCCACCGTTTATCCGATTGGAATCCATAAAGCTCTCCTTTCTACTATGATGACAAAGTCTCCTGCAGATCCGCCCAGCGGGTACCCAAGTTCAGTATAGGCGGTATCGGCATAGAGACTAGATTGGAATGCTAGGAAGGTTGGCTTTCGAGAAGCTGACGAGCTCGAGGAGAAAGGTGGACCCGCGCCCGGGTTTGCCGTCTTTCGGATGACAACGCCGGCACGGTCTATCAGGTACGCAACGGTGCTTCCGAATGAGCAAGGCCAACCGCATCACCCGTTTGACATCCGCCGCCTGCGAGCAGATTCAGGCCCGCATGCTTGAGGCTTGCAGGCAGATCGCTTCAGATCACGGACTGGTCATCGAAAGTACCGGGTGGCGTGGCCTGAAACCTGGCTTCTCATTCGAAACCAGCATTCCGCATCAGCATTCCCACGCCAGATGGCAAGCCCACCAATCTGGATAGGAGATGTTCGCCGTGTTGGCCGAACGGTACGGCCTGGAGGGACTTCGAACGCGAGTTTATCGCTGGCGGCGAACGCTTCCGGATCACCGGCATTGATCCGCGGCGGCCGAAATACCCTATATCCGTTGAGCGTATTCCCGATCACAGGGGTCAAGTTCACCGCTGACAACGTTGCCATGCTGCTCAAAGCTCAGGCCAAACCCTGACGTTCACCAATCGTTCTTCAACTTGGCCAAAATCACAGCTTCGAGCCGACGGGGCCCACAAGCGGGATGAGCAACCATACCGCGGTCCGATCATGTCTTGGACGAGTGGCTGAACAGATCGAGGTTCGTGACAACAAGGCGCCATACCGAATGAGCCGAGCCACGAAAGGCCTGGTCTCGGTGTTCATGGACGGCACATATGTCCGAGCAGTTCCGGGTTCCAGACGCGTCATTTCGAGGTCGTCATGGGGCGCCTCGAGGCGTCCGGTCGCAGCCCCTCGCATTTCGCAACGATGCCAAACGTCAAGACTGCGCGACACCAGACAATCCGCGCCTGCTTGAGGACGCAAGGCTGGTTGCCAGGACGCGAGATTGTTGTGTTCAGCGATGGTGATCCGTCGCTGGCCGATGCGGTCCGGCATGCGGCCAACTCCGACGCGGTGCACATTCTGGACTGGTTTCACGGATCGATGCGCGTTCAGCACCTTCTTGCCGATCGCTGGTGAAGGCGGACGAAGCCGGTCAGTTCGAGTTCCAGTTTGCTGCCCGCGATCTCGATCAAATGCGAGCGAAGTTGTGGTGCGGAAAAGTCACGACAGCACGCTGGCTACTATGTGCGGCGGCTGGCGAACTGCGCCGCGTGGATCGCAAACAGCATTCCCGACGCGTCGTCGCGAAGATCAATCGCTTGGCACAGATGATCATCGAATTCGACAGGTATCTCGAAATCAACCAATCTTCCATGCCGAACTACGCCAAACGGTCGCTGCAGGGGCTACCCGTGTCGAGTTCGCGTGCGCAATCATCCGCAAATGCCTTGGTCAACAGGCGCATGAACAAACGTCGACAAATGCGATGGTCACCACAGGGCGCGCAGCGCGTGCTCCAGACGAGAGTAGCAGTGCTCGATGGACGCCTGCAGGATGGCCGGTTTTCTCTCGCCGCCTAACCCCACGGTTCCTTCCACTCTCGGGGTCGAGACGGCCCGCGTGATGGCACGTCTCTACGCCGCGGCGCGCCTGCTGGTGAACTTCTTCCAGCCGTCATTCAAGCTCAAAGAGAAGCGCCGCGAGGGTCGCCCACGGCGACATCAACCCCTGAGTCGCGCTTGCAGTGCCTGCCGATTGGCAACGACGTTGCTGAGGTTCAGCAGGTCTGGCTCCCGTCCTTGCGCCAATTGCCTAACCAGCTCCCGCGTGCCGTCCACGACAAAGACGCCGCAATCATAAGTGTTCTGCTGCTGGGCCATGCCGGCTGGCTCCAGGGCGAGGTTCAGCCTTTCTGCGAGTTGTCTTGCATGCGTCTCGTTGTATCTCCCGTAGGAATCGTAGTGATGGGCGACAGGCCGTTGCCGGTTGCTGCGATCAACGAACAGCAGCGACCAATGCCTGCCGCGGTCCGTAGCACTGGCATCGTTCACTGGCAGGAACAGGAAGTCGGCTGTATCGTTATCACGCCGATCATGGACGATGCGATGGAAGACGCGTAGCACGTCGCTCTCCGCGCCCAGGCGCAGCCGCAGCGCTTCGAGGGGATCTACGAACCGCGTCCGGGCGGCGAGATCCGAATCGCTCCTCTGCAAATCCAGCTCCTGAAGCTGGTAATCCCTGAGGATATGCTCGTCGCCCAGCCATTCCGTATCCTCGAGCACCAGCCCGCGGTTGTGGGACAAGGCTATCGGATTCAACGCCCCGATCTGAGCATCGGACGAGGTGATCGGAAACCGCCGCACGATATCGTCGCGCAATGGGGACGGTGCGGGCGCGGTCAGATCAACCAATGGAAGACCGCCGTAGGTGTCTGAGCGAGCCCTGGCAGAAGGCGCTGGCGCAAAGTGAGCACTGTCATCCAACTCGGCCGCATCCGGATCAAGCAGTGCCCCAAACCCACGATAGAGATCCTGAGCCCTGGCAGTTGATGGTGATGCCGGTTCTTGCATCTGCCGCGCAAGCTCCTCGCTCAACCACGCCAAAGCGTCATCGTCCGAGTGGGCGGACACCGGAGAAAGCCCCTGCGGCGAGCCGAGCTGTCGAGCGCCCTGGTGATGCCCCGGTACCGGCCCGGCAAACGGCGGCGGAAAGCCAGGCGCCGGGCTCCAAGCATTGTCGCGCAACTCAAATGATGCGGGCGAATTCGGATTAAACGATACCGCAAGACCGCCGTAGGTGTCTGAGCGAGCCCTGGCAGAAGGCGCTGGCGCAAAGTGAGCACTGTCATCCAACTCGGCCGCATCCGGATCAAGCAGTGCCTCAAACCCACGATAGAGATCCTGAGCCCTGGCAGTTGATGGTGATGCCGGTTCTTGCATGTGCCGCGCAAGCTCCTCGCTCAACCACGCCAAAGCGTCATCGTCCGAGTGGGCGGACACCGGAGAAAGCCCCTGCGGCGAGCCGAGCTGTCGAGCGCCCTGGTGATGCCCGGTACCGGCCCGGCAAACGGCGGCGGAAAGCCAGGCGCCGGGCTCCAAGCATTGTCACGCAACTCAAATGATGCGGGCGAATTCGGATTAAACGATACCGCAAGACCGCCGTAGGTGTCTGAGCGAGCCCTGGCAGAAGGCGCTGGCGCAAAGTGAGCACTGTCATCCAACTCGGCCGCATCCGGATCAAGCAGTGCCTCAAACCCACGATAGAGATCCTGAGCCCTGGCAGTTGATGGTGATGCCGGTTCTTGCATCTGCCGCGCAAGCTCCTCGCT
Organism: Sinorhizobium sojae CCBAU 05684; assembly: GCF_002288525.1. Taxonomy (NCBI): domain Bacteria; kingdom Pseudomonadati; phylum Pseudomonadota; class Alphaproteobacteria; order Hyphomicrobiales; family Rhizobiaceae; genus Sinorhizobium; species Sinorhizobium sojae. The sequence goes on along the minus strand of NZ_CP023069.1, from coordinate 95,579 downwards.
CAACCACGCCAAAGCGTCATCGTCCGAGTGGGCGGACACCGGAGAAAGCCCCTGCGGCGAGCCGAGCTGTCGAGCGCCCTGGTGATGCCCCGGTACCGGCCCGGCAAACGGCAGCGGAAAGCCAGGCGCCGGGCTCCAAGCATTGTCACGCAACTCAAATGATGCGGGCGAATTCGGATTAAACGATACCGCAAGACCGCCGTAGGTGTCTGAGCGAGCCCTGGCAGAAGGCGCTGGCGCAAAGTGAGCACTGTCATCCAACTCGGCCGCATCCGGATCAAGCAGTGCCCCAAACCCACGATAGAGATCCTGAGCCCTGGCAGTTGATGGTGATGCCGGTTCTTGCATCTGCCGCGCAAGCTCCTCGCTCAACCACGCCAAAGCGTCATCGTCCGAGTGGGCGGACACCGGAGAAAGCCCCTGCGGCGAGCCGAGCTGTCGAGCGCCCTGGTGATGCCCCGGTACCGGCCCGGCAAACGGCAGCGGAAAGCCAGGCGCCGGGCTCCAAGCATTGTCACGCAACTCAAATGATGCGGGCGAATTCGGATTAAACGATACCGCAAGACCGCCGTAGGTGTCTGAGCGAGCCCTGGCAGAAGGCGCTGGCGCAAAGTGAGCACTGTCATCCAACTCGGCCGCATCCGGATCAAGCAGTGCCTCAAACCCACGATAGAGATCCTGAGCCCTGGCAGTTGATGGTGATGCCGGTTCTTGCATCTGCCGCGCAAGCTCCTCGCTCAACCACGCCAAAGCGTCATCGTCCGAGTGGGCGGACACCGGAGAAAGCCCCTGCGGCGAGCCGAGCTGTCGAGCGCCCTGGTGATGCCCCGGTACCGGCCCGGCAAACGGCAGCGGAAAGCCAGGCGCCGGGCTCCAAGCATTGTCACGCAACTCAAATGATGCGGGCGAATTCGGATTAAACGACACCTCAAGACCGCCGTAGGTGTTTGAGCGAGCCCTGGCAGAGTGCGTTGGCGCTGCTTCCACGGTCGGCCAGGCAGGTTCCTGCCCAGCTTGGACTATGTCCTGCGCCTGCTCAGGGGGAACGTCGGGCCACGATGGGCCGTCTTCCACCATTAAGCGCAGATCCTGATCGTAACCTTCCAAGAGGACCAATGGCCGACTGACAGCTCGCTGCCGCGCGCTGTGCTGCGCAGCGGCGTCCCCGACGTACGTCGCGACCGCATGCGGCGCCGTGACATCTTCGTAGCCGCTCCGCAGCAGCATCGGCTGCGTCTCCCATGACGACGTACCCTGTTGATGGGTAGGCGCCGGTGTCGGCTGGCCGCCTGAATTGGCGATCTCGCCCAGCTGCCGCTCGCCGGCAACGCCTTGCGGATTGTTTAGGGTCCTCTGCCTCTTCGCTGGCCTCAACTCAGCTGTGTCATGCTCGTCGTTGATGAGGACCTCCTTGCTTGGCAGGCGGTTGCTCCTGGCAAGCGCAGCCATCGGCTCGTCCGGGGACTGCTGGCGGTCGGGCTCTCCGGGATCCGGTGCCTGGTCATGGCGCGCGGCTGGCTCGAGAGATGACGACGGGCCGGGTTCGTCCATCAGCCCCAAAAGCAAATCCTGATCGCGGCCTTCCGCGGGAAGCTCCTCTGGCCGACTGCCAGTTTTCTGCGACGCGCTGTGCTGCGCAGCGGCGGCGTCGACGCGCCTCGGCTCCATCAGCACCGTGTCTTCGGGATTGATAAGGGCCACGTTCTGGGGGTGAGGATTCAGCTTAGCGCGTCGTGAGATCGGCACTTCGCCCGTCGACCGCAAGGTCCGGAGATAGTCGATTGCCTGAACGAGTCTCTTTGGATTACCCTGTCCGGTGAACTCGAGCACCTCACCGCCATCGGTCAGCGACTGGTTGTCGAGCCGAGCACGAATGCTCGGTTTTTCTTTTGCGAAAAGCCAACGGCTAAAGCTACGAAGAGAACCTCCGTGCTGCTCGGCAGCGGATTTGCTGAACCCGCCCTTGATGAGGGCCCCCTCAAGCCCCGAAATAAGGGGAGCATCCTCGGAATAAAGAGGCCGATTGTCGCGCCCTATCGCAATCCCAGGTGACTGAGCCGGCTGCGGCGCCGAGGATTCCATGGCCTCGGCGCCGGCCTGCGATTTTCGGAGACGAGCCAGTGCGGCACCAATCCTGGAATCAGCACCGGCGACCTTCCTATAGCTCTCGACATCTCCATCAAACGACGTGCCGAGCCCAGCAGCAATGCCCGGCCTGTTGTTGTCACGCAGGTAGTCGCTGAAACTGCGAAGAGCAGTTGCATCCTTCCTGCTTGCATCCTTCTTGCCGGGATCTGTCGCTGCTTCGTTTTTGTACTCTTCGATGAGAGCCGCGTCCTGGGGATAAGGATGATACTCAGTGCGGCCTGCGATCCGCACGACTCCGCCCGTCGACTGCGAGGTTCGGAGATGAACTATCGCCGCAAGAAGTCTTAAGGGATTATCCTTTCCGATGAACTCGCGCGCATCAGCGGTCAGCGGGTCTTCGTCCTCGAGCCGAGCAGCAATGGGATCTTTGTTATTTGCGAAGAGCCACTGGCCAAAGCTGCGAAGAGTACGTACATAGCCCCTGGCGGTGCGTTCGGCGGCCCCGCCCTTGATGAGGGCCTTCTCAAGCCCCAAAATAAGGGGAGCATCCTGGGAATAAAGGGGGCTTTTGCTGAGCCTTCTCAGAATCCCTTTTGACTGAGTCGGCTGCGGCGCAGCGGCGGCCGGCATTGCTCCACCACCCCCACCTGAACTGCCGATCTCTTTCAATTGCCGCTCAAAGGTCGCCGCGGCTGCAGACGGAGCCGCGGGTGAGCTCTCTTGCGGACCCGTGCTGTCCGATTGTTCATGCACCGACTTGGTCGAGGGGAAATCCATCCCGTCCTCTTCTCAAATATGAACCTGGGCTATCGATCTGACATGCCGGCAGTCAGCAACAAACCGCCCTTTACAGCGCTGGCAGGCATGCACCGGGAGCATCGGCAGCCGATGTTCTTCCAAGGGGATCAGCCCTGTATGTTTGTTAAATTTAAATGGGGAAGCTATCGAGAACCTGATGACGACAATTGCCGCGCCAAGACAGCATGGCGCATGTGCCTGCGCGCTTCGCCGTCAACAGCCGATAGACCGAAGATTCAGAGACAAAATACTGCTCCTCATCGGTGAGGCGTACGGCCAGCTTTCGCGGCGAGGACTATCTCCAGCCCATTGCGTCGCAGAAGGGTGGCAGTTGGCCAGAGGAATTGCTTCCTGCGGAAGGCCATGATCAGGATCCATATTTCCCCCGTTCCTGCTCCCGAGGACGCGGCACTGATGGAGTCTAGGCGGGTCGGCGCCGTCGCTGCGCAGCACAACATCTTTGTAAATCGACGCTGAACATTGACCCATCAAGCACTTGGGACGCCGATCGGCGTCCGGACCCCATATGTGGACGTATATGGACCCCCGCCCGATTGCAACGACCGGCTTGATCAGGATCGACGGCCACAACTGCTGACGTATATCCGGCTTCTTGATGCGGCTGGACAACGTCTCCGCCGCGAGCCTCGATGGTTTTCGCCCGCTTCCACCTCAACGGCGCCGAGACATCGGCGCAAGCCGTGCCGGTCCAGACAGGTTCGGGAAGCGACGGGGTGACCGTTTCGCCATCTCCTGCCATTTGTTGCAATTGCCGGGTGAGACCTCCTTTCCTTGGTAAGCACTCGATTGGCACCGCCTGCCGGATAGCGCCTTGATGGCCTAAGACACGTCAGGCGTTGGGGTGACGAGAAGAAGCTCGACGTTGTCATGTCGGTTGGGCTCGACGGTGCGACGGTCACAGAGGTTGCACATCGGCACGATGTGACCCGGCAGCAAATTTACGCTTGGCGGCATGAGCTGAAGAAGAAGGGTTTATTGCCGCCCACGGCCGATACGGTCTTCCTTCCCCTAGATACCTCCGCCATGGACGACGCCCCGCTCGGGCGTGAGGAGGTTGCGCGCGAGCCCGCGCTCACGGCTGAACTACGGCCGTTTATAGCAAGAGAGAAAATCTGTGATGCCGTCCTGGTCGGGTGCAAGCCATGTGTCCGGCCTTTACGAGGCGGCACATACAGCCGCAGGCCCTGATGAAGTCCGCAGATCGGGTTCCAATCAAATTAACGCGCTCGAAGCGCCTTGAGAATGTCGGATTAATCCAATCCCCGGTTCGACCGGTTTGCCATCACTGCAGCGCGACAACCAAGATGAGACGAAGCGTCAATCAAGATGAGACTCGGCAGCAGCGGTGGAACGCAGAGAGGGCGTAGCCCGAACGGAGTTCTACCGCTGCTGCCGCGCCGATTCATCTGGTGATTGCGGTTCGACCGGTACGTTGGGTTCTTCGAAGAACGGGGAACCACCTTTGTGCCAGGTCGTCACATAACCGATCATCAGATGAGGCTTTTCATGAAGTTACGACAAGAGCACAGGGTTGAGGTCGCCGCCGCGAAGGCGTCGCTCAGCAGAGCAACGGCCTATCGCATCGAGAAGAACGCGCAACTGCCATCACAAGTGAAGAAGCCGCGCGGCCGTCGGCGTCCCGATCCACTCGCCGACATCTTCGATGCCGAGGTCGTGCCGCTGCTGAAGGCGGCACCTGGCATTCGTCCGGTCGCCGTCTTCGATGAGATGTTGCGCCGCCATCCTGAGCTCAGCGAAGGCGTTCGCCGGACAATGGAACGGCGGATCCGTGCCTGGCGGGCCATCAATGGCGACGAGCAGGAAGTCATCTTTCGCCAGGTTCATGAGCCCGGCCGACTGGGGCTTTCCGACTTCACCAACATGAACGAACTGGGGATCACGATCGCAGGCCAGCCGCTCGATCACCTGCTTTATCACTTCCGGCTCGCCTATTCCGGCTTCGAACACGCCCACGTCGTCCTCGGTGGCGAAAGCTTCGTGGCGCTGGCCGAAGGGCTGCAGAACGCTCTCTGGTTCCTCGGCGGCGCGCCGCTTTACCATCGCAGCGACAGCCTGTCGGCGGCCTTCCGCAATCTCGATGCCGATGCCAAGGAGGACCAGACGCGGCGCTACGCAGAGCTTTGCGCGCACTACCGAATGACGCCGACCCGCAACAACAAGGGCATTGCCCACGAGAACGGTGCGATTGAGAGCCCGCATGGCCACCTCAAGAATGCGATCCGCGATGCCCTGCTGCTGCGCGGCACCCGTGACTTCGACGATCTCGATGGCTATCGCGGCTTCATCGATGAGATCGTCAGCCGGCGTAATGCCCGCTATGGCAAGCGCATCGACGCCGAGCGGGCGGCGCTGCAGCCGTTGCCGGGAACGCGCACCAGCGATTTTGAGGAGGTTGTCGTGCGGGTCTCGCGCAGCGGCGGCTTCACCTTGCGCAAGGTCTTTTACACCGTGCCATCACGGCTCATCGGGCACCGGCTGCGCGTGCGCCTTTACGACGAGCGTCTTGACCTCTTTATCGGCGGCACGCATCTGATGACCCTCCAAAGAGGGCGTGCACATGCCAGCGGCAAGCACGACCAGGTGGTCGATTATCGGCATGTCATCCATTCGCTGCGCAAAAAGCCGATGGCGCTCCTTCAGCTTGTCTATCGCGACAAGCTGTTTCCGCGGCAGGAATACCGAAGGGCCTTCGAGACCCTGCTCGACCGGCTTTCCGACAAGCAGGCCTGCAAGATCACCGTCGAGCTCCTGGCCTTGGCCCACGATCGGGGCTGCGAGCGGGAACTGGCAGAGCGGCTCGCTAAAACACTCGATGCGGGCGAACTGCCGGACATCATCGCGCTGAGGACTTTCTTCGCGCCCGATCCGGCACAGTTGCCCACCGTCAACGTTCGTCTCGCCTCCCTCCAGGGCTATGAGGCCCTGATCGACGCGCGTCATCTGGAGGACGCCGCATGAGAAACGCCCCTGCCATCGACGCCGCCACGCTCAGCACGCTGCTCAATGAACTCCGCCTGCCGGCCATCAAGGTCCTTTGGCCGGACTTTGCCGAACGGGCCGACAAGGAAGGCTGGCCAGCGGCCCGGTTCCTGTCGGTGATCGCCGAACACGAACTGGCCGAACGCGATCGCCGCCGCATCGAACGCCATCTCGCCGAGGCCCGATTGCCACCGGGAAAGACGCTCGACAGCTTTGCTTTCGACGCCGTGCCGATGGTCTCCAAGGCACAGGTCATGGCGATCGCCGCCGGCGATAGCTGGCTCGCCAAGGGAGCGAACATCCTGTTGTTCGGCCCGCCCGGTGGCGGCAAGAGCCATCTCGCCGCCGCAATCGGCCTCGCGCTCATCGAGAACGGTTGGCGGGTGCTGTTCATGCGTACGACCGAGCTCGTTCAGAAGCTGCAGGTGGCACGTCGTGAACTCCAGCTCGAATCCGCCATCGCCAAGCTCGACAAGTTCGATCTGCTCATCCTCGACGATCTCGCCTATGTGACCAAGGACCAGGCGGAAACGAGCGTGCTCTTCGAGCTCATCTCCGCGCGCTACGAGCGGCGATCGATCATGATCACCGCCAACCAGCCCTTCGGCGAATGGAACAGGGTCTTCCCCGATCCCGCCATGACACTCGCCGCCGTCGATCGTCTCGTCCACCACGCGACCATCTTTGAGATGAATGTCGAAAGCTACCGGCGTCGATCCGCGATGGAAGCCAAACGCCAGCGCGGCAGGCCGGCTTCCTTCGCGACAATCAGAAACGCCGCCGAGATCGACGCTGCGCGACAATCAGAAACCAACGAAGCCCTTGCCAGCGACAATCACGATGATACCGTCGCCGACAACCGCGACACCAGAATCTCATCCAGATTGTCGCGCTGATCTCAGCCAGATTGTCGCTCTACAGCCATCACATCTCATCACCCTCGCTATCTACGCGTCCAGCGTTTCTATTCGAGTTTGCCAAACGGAAGATTCGATTATGCAGCGCCAACGTGAGCGATATAGGCTTGGTTGCGCGCCAACAATGCCCAGGCAACACGCGCAGTCTTGTTGGCCAGGGCCACCGCGACCAGCCGGGCCGGTTTACGCGTGAGCAGCTTTGCCGCCCAACTCTTGCTGGCATTATCCTGCCGTGCCCGACGGATCACCGCCGTGGCACCGATAACAAGCAGGCGCCGAATATAGCCATCCCCCTGTTTGCTGATGCCGATAAGTTTCTCCTTGCCGCCACTGCTATGCGCGCGCGGCGTTAGACCAAGCCACGCCGCGAAGGAGCGGCCCGAGGAAAACAGTGTTGCATCTGATACCGTCGCCACGATAGCGCTTGCCGTGATCGGCCCGATGCCGGAAATGCCAGCCAGCCGCCGGCTTGCCGCATTATTCCGATGCCAGGCCAAGATCTGCTCTTCGATCTTGTCGATTTCGCTGGCCACGACGCGCATTTGTTTGATCAATCCATGCAGCGCCTTACCCGCCAATGTGGGCAGGCTGTCTTGCATCGCATGAAAAGCCTCGATCGCCGCTTTCACTCCGGCGGTCCCTTGCGCGGCGATGATGCCGAACTCAGCAAGGTGTCCGCGCAGGGCGTTGATCAACATGGTGCGCTGGCGCACCAACAGGTCGCGGGTTTTATGCAGCATCAACACGCCCTGCTGTTCCATACTCTTGACCGCGACGAAACGCATGGTTGGTCGTGTGACTGCCTCGCAGATCGCCTCCGCGTCGGCCGCATCTGTCTTGCCTCGCTTGACATAGGCTTTCACGTAAGCTGGCGGCATCAGCCGGACCGTGTGGCCAAGCTTTCCCAATTCCCGGCCCCAATGATGAGCCGTCGCACACGCCTCGATGCCGATCAGGCAGGGAGGAAGGCTCGCGAAGAATTTCATCACCTCGCCGCGGCGCAATGGCTTACGGACGACTACCTTGCCGCAAGCGTCGATGCCGTGCACCTGGGAAGATATTCTTGGCAAGGTCGAGTCCGATTGTAACAATCTGGTTCATGGAGTGGCTCCTTTCCCTGTTTCTCACAACAGCGATGCTAGACGCCGTTGGGAGGCCGCTCCACCCCATCAAACTAACTGCCCGTTCTCGAATTTAAGTGTCACGTCAACAGATTGAAATCATTGGCACAGTATTCTCATAATTAAAGGGTCTTCCTCAATTTGTGTGGTTCATTCGCCGTTAGCGACGATGCCGCTATGGGCGGGCATGCGAACGAAAACGAAATGGTCGCCCGGCCCAGGGGTCAAAGTTCTGGGTGTTGCACTCACCGATGATGACAGCTGGGTTGTTTCCGCTGCAGGACCAGCCTTTGGCGTTTGCCCCGATTGTGGACGGCGGAGCCGAAATCGGCATGGCTGGCTTACACGCAGCCTTCAGGATCTGCCGGTTCAGGGCAGGACCGTGACGGTGAAGCTTCGGCTGAGCCGTTGGCGATGCGCATATCAAAAATGTGAACGACAAACATTCACCGATCGGCTGTAAGCGGTTGCTTCCCCTTATGAGCGCCGGACAAGGAGGGTCGCGGAGATTGTCGGTCTGCTCGGACACAGCGCCGGCAGGCGTCCTGCAGAACGTCTGATGAGGCGGCTGGGTCTGCCGGTCAGCGACGACACGATCCTGCGGCACCTCAAACGCCATGCCGCAGGCAACAGGCCAATCTCTTCCCGGATTATCGGGATTGATGACTGGAGCTGGCGGCGATCATGGCGCTACGGCACGATGATCGTCGATCTGGAGCGCCGTGAAGTCCTCGACATTTTGCAGGACCGAAGCGTAGCAAGTACGGCTCAATGGCTGAAGCGGCACCCTTCTGTCGAGATCGTCAACCGAGACCGGTGCGGTCTCTATGCGCAAGCTGCTCGTGAGGGCGCACCGCAAGCGCGCCAAGTCGCGGATCGGTTTCATCTCCTGCAAAACCTTCGGATCGCAATCGAGGAGCAGATGAGCCTTTCCGGGCGCGCGACAGGGCGGGCACTGCGGCCCGATAAGGATAACGAGCCGTACGCCGACACAACGCACCGGCGCCGCGCACGTCACGCTCATCGACAATCGAGACAGGTGGTGTTCGATGCTGTTCATGCCTTACGCAAGGAAGGGCTGCCCTGTTCCGAGATTGCTCGTCGCACCGGCTACGGCCGCCGCAGCATCGCCAAATGGCTGACCTTCGACGCGCCGCCGGCCCGACGCAGGGCCGCGTTGAAACCTACGTCACCTTTATACTTCGAGGCGTTTCTGGCCGAGTGCTGGACAGCTGGAAACCGCTGCGGGCGGCATCTCTTCCACGATATCCAGGCGCGCGGCTACACTGGCAGTTTCTCGAATCTTGAACGGCTGCTCGCAAAGTGGAGACGCGCCGAGAAGGTGGATCAGGACAGCGCTGCGCTTGCCTCAGTCAATGACCATCAGTTCGCCCGCGATGCCGTTCCTATACGGGATCCGGAGACGGGCCATCTGATCTCGCCCGTAGTCGCCGCCGCACTTTGCGTGAAACCGCGTGCTGCGCTGACGGCCAGTCAGGCGAGAAAGGTCGATGCCTTGAAGCGGGAATCGCCGGATTTCGCTTTGATGCGTAGTCTTGGCATGCGCTTCCGCGGACTCTTTCGCAGCGGTGATTCATATGTGGACGCCCCCTATGGCAAGGGCTTTTTGTCGGGTGGTTTGATCGGTTGCTTTCATATGTCCGGCCTGTTTGTGCGGTATGAAGTTTGACCGCTGGCCCTGATGGAAATCCGCCGATGAGGACCCTGATCAAGCTGGCGCGCGTTTGAAGCGCATTGAATCAGACGGGTTGGCCTCACCATTGGCTCGATCGTTACACATCATCGACTGCCGTTACCAATTCCGGTTCTCTGGGATTGAACTCAGGCGATCATTTCATGGGCCCGATAGGCTTCCTTGCGGGTCAGCACGACCCATGCGATCCGCGCGAGTTTATTGGCGAGGGCAACGGAGACCAGCCTGAACGGCTTTTTCTCCAGGAGCTTTCTGATCCAGTTCGCCAGGGGCGTTGCCTTGTCCTTCGTATGACGGATAACGGCGGTGGCGCCGACGACGAGCAACCTCCGCAAGTATCGGTCTCCCTGCTTGGAGATGCCGCCGAGCTGGGTTTTTCCTCCGGTCGAACACTGCTGCGGCGTCAGGCCGAGCCAGGCGGCAAATTGCCTGCCGGAGCGGAATTGCTCGGGATCGGTGACGGTGGCGGCGACCGCCGTGGCTGTGACTATGCCGAGGCCGGGGATAGCGGAGAGCCGGCGACTGGCCTCGCTGTCGGCATGCCAAGCGAGAAGTTGCTGATCCAGCGCAGCGATCTCATCGGCAAACACCAGGATCTGCCGGATCAGAATGTCCAGCGTGGTCCGGGCATAGGAGGGCAAGCTGCTCTCGCCAGACAGCGCTTGCTGCGCCAACTTTGCCAGATTGGCAATGCCTGGATTGGCGACTAAGCCGAGTTCAGCCAGATGCGCCCGCAACGCATTTGCGACCATGGTGCGTTGGCGAACGAGCAGCGACCTGGCGCGATGAGTCATGAGAATGCTCTGCTGCGCCACCGTCTTCACAGGCACGAACCGCATCGTCGGGCGCTGCACGGCTTCGCAGATTGCCTCGGCATCCAGCGCGTCGCTCTTGCCGCGTTTGACATAGGGCTTCACGTAGGATGGGGGAATGAGCCGGACCTCGTGCCCCATGGCGGCGAGCGTCCGAGCCCAATGGTGCGCTGTGCCACACGCTTCCATTCCGATTAGGCAGGGTGGCAGCTTCGAGAAGAACGGCAGCATCTGCTTGCGATGCAGCCGTTTCACCAGCACGGTTGCGCCTGTCTCATCGACACCATGCGCCTGAAACACGCTCTTGGCCAAATCCAATCCAACGGTCGTGATCTGCATTGTCAACGCTCCTCTTTTGCTGCGGGTAACTGGCCGGCATCATAGCGGCAACCGCCGGCGCGGGGGCGTCCACATCATCAAGCAGGCTCGGCATCTGGATTGACGAAGCGGTCAACTCGGGTCTCGTCGCGATCGCGCGGTTCGCCCGAGTTTTGCGTCGTGACATTGACGCCGTCCACAACGCAATCGAACTGCCGTGGAGCAACGGCCAGGCGGAAGGCCAGATCAATCGCCTGAAGACGATCAAGCGTGCAATGTATGGCAGAGCAGGCCCAGAACTCCTTAGAGCTCGCATGCTGCCCCCTCAACCAACTGCACGACCACACAAATTGATGGTGTGGAACGGCCCTCCGAAACGGCATCGAAGGTGCCTATTGTGGTGATGCCAATCGCCACGAAACAGAAGGAACCGTTCCATGGAGAAGATCACCACACTCGGTCTCGACCTGGCTAAATCGATCTTTCAAGTTCACGGCGTTGCCGAAGACGGCCACGTCGTTGTCCGCCGAGCCTTGCGGCGGTCGCAGATGTTAGAGTTCTTCCGCAGCCTTGAGCCGTGCCTCGTCGGGCTCGAAGCCTGCGCGAGCGCTCACCACTGGGCGAACGCCATCAGTCAGTTCGGGCATACAGTCAGGATGATACCGCCGGCCTACGTGAAGGCGTATGTCAAGCGGAACAAAACCGACGCTGCCGACGCCGAAGCGATCTGTGAGGCGGTAACGCGTCCCACAATGCGGTTCGTGCCAATTAAGACGCCCGCCGAGCAAGCCGCAGGCATGGTTTTGAAGACCCGCGAGTTGTTCGTCCGCCAGCGAAGCCAGACGGCGAACGCCATGAGAGCTCATATGGCCGAATTGGGCATCATTGCTGCGACGGGCATGACGAGCATCGCCAAGCTCATCGTCATTCTGCGAGACGATGATGACACCCGTCTCCCATCGGCGGCTCGGGCTGCACTTCTCGAGATGGTCGCGCAAATTGAGATGCTGTCGGCTCGCATCGAGGCGCTTGACGCGAAGATAGTCACGGCAGTGAAAGCAGATAACACCGCTAGGCGGCTTACCAGTATCCCGGGCGTCGGCCCCATCATCGCCGCGACAGTTCGAGCGACGATCCAGGATCCAGCAGCCTTCCCAATCGGACGTGATCTAGCCGCCTGGATCGGAATTACCCCGAAAACGCACTCGAGCAGCGGCAAGGAGCGGCTGGGCCGTATATCGAAACGCGGGAACAAACAGTTGCGAACGCTGCTGATCGTCGGCGCGACATCCATCCTGAAGCAAGCTCGCAGAGGAGTGACGCTTCCCTCTTGGATCGTCTCGCTGATGGCACGAAGACCTTACAAGGTCGCCGCCGTCGCCAAACGACATCCGGCACCCCGCAAGTGAATTATTGGCTTCTTTCCTCTTCCGTAAGGATCTCGAAAGCTGCACTTGCATAAATGTTCGCCAACAACAGCCGTACTCGGAGGGAAAATGAACATTGATCCACGAAATGCCGCAGAATCTCAGGTTGGCGTTCACGATCTCCTGCCGCGGCCGGACCCGGCGGACCGACGGCCAGACAAGCTGAGCGCGCAGACCAGCTCACCGGCGCACCCTCCGAATCAAGCAAGCTTTGAGCAGCAGCTAGCTGACTTACATTTGATTCACCCAACGCCGGATTCTGTCTCCCTTGCGGCAGATCCCGGGACTGCCAACTTCTCGAATGCGCCGAACGAGGTGGCCCCAGAACCTGGCTGCTATCCGGCCGAATCATTTGTGAGAGCGCGCGCCCAGCTTGCCGCAAAGCTGACGGGTGCCCCTCTTGATGTGCTTAGAAACGAGATCGAGCTTGCCTACCGGCAATCAGGGCGGTGGTCACCAGCGACCGCAGTTGGCGACGGCAGTATCGATCGGGGCCGTATTTTCGACGACGTGGCAGGGTCGTCATATGTGATACTGCGGCGCTTTCAGAACCAGGACAGCGATTGCAATCCACGCATCGAAAACGACACGAGCGCAATATCGCATGTTCGTAGCACGGCGCGGGATCATTTCTCCCATGGAGATCCTCTGGAACGATATCCTATGGATCGAGCGCGCCAAGCCGGATGGCATATGCGCGGCAAGACAACAGCGTCTCCTTTCGTGTCGTTGGTTGAGGATCCTTCGAAGCTGGTTGTTTCGCGCGACCACTGGGCGAGAGCGATCGCCAACAATGCGAGCACACTGCACACCTACACCGTTCCGAAGTCCTCGGTCTGGACGCCCGACGATGTACTGAGCAGTATTGGGCTCGGAATGAATGTCGAGGACCAGGACAACATCGATGCGGATGTGGATCTGATGTGCTCGCTGGGCAGAACGCCAACACGAGAGACCGAACGCTTATTTCTGGGCAGCAACCTTGATGACTACCGGACTGACAGTGAAGCAAATCCATACAGGCGTGATGGTAATGAATAGATAACCTATCGACGGTCCCAATCGCGGTAAGTGCGTTCATGGGCAAACACTGCAACACCATGCCTAACGAAGAGCCGAAGGAGGGGCCGCGCGTCTTCGAGCACCACGGGTTCATCATTCTTGGTAAGAGGGATGGACGCGCGGAGCGGGACCGGTTGAACAGGTTTGTTAGTTGGAAACGGATCGATCCTGATCCCTTTCTATCACGCCAGAGGGCATCGTCAACTTAATCGACCGCCGAGCTGAAGGAGGCGCTTCTCAAAGGTTCGAGATTCATGCAGGCACAAGGGCAGTCTGATGGGCACTGTAAAGTTATCAGCGGATTGATGCAGCGATAGCTGGCGGGGACGGCTGTCAGGCTGCGGCGACACACGCGATTTTGCTCCAGATTTGCATGGCGGCGTTACGCAGGTCTTGATGTTGAGCCGATGACAGCGTATTGCGGGGAAAGTGGAACAGGTTGGCAATCGGATCATGGATGGAAACGAACCGCTGAAGCTGGCGTGCCGACTTGAAGCGTTTCATGGTCCTTTCGCGTCGTCGGGTCGGCTGGTGCGAATTTTCCGCTCGATTATTTAGGCCTTTGTGCGACCGGTGTTCGACACCGGGCATGAGGTCGCGCCTGGCGGCATCATAGGACCGGAGCTTGTCGGTGATCATGACCCGTGGTGTCCGCCCTTGAGCCTTCAGCAACTTGCGCATCAGGCGCTTTGCCGCCTTGGCATTTCGGCGGCTTTGCACCAGCACTTCGAGGACGAAGCCGTCCTGATCGACGGCACGCCAGAGCCACTGCTTCTTGCCATTGATGGCCACCACACATTCGTCGAGATGCCATTTGTCGCCCAGGCAGCCGGCTGACCGTCGCTTGATCTCCCGGGCGAAATGCCGTCCGAATTTCTCCGCCCAGCTTCGAATGGTCTGATGCGTGACGATGATGCCGCGGGACGCCAGCATGTCCTCAACCATGCGCAGGCTGAGCGGAAAGCGAAAGTAGAGCCATACCGCGTGCGCAATGATCTCAGCGGGATAGCGGTGGCGACGATAAAGCGGATCACGAGCAACTTCTGACATGGCCCATGTACGCACATCTTCCTCAGCCGTCGGTTAACTTTACGGTGCCCCGCTTTGTGGTAACGTCATTCAGAACACTGACGGGGGTGCCCGCCCCTCTCCCTTCAGTCGCTATCACAATAGTGCCCTTATACCAACGAGCGCCGTTTCCGACTCTCAGGGATTCCCACGGGGCTTCGAATCTGAATCCATGCAGCAAACGGGAGGTTTGCGATGGGTTCAGCAATTTTGTTGCGTGATGATTTCGATGGGCGTGCTCTTCGACAGCTCGCACGGCAAACGAAGGATGCCAACCAGGCGCGGCGGTTGCTGGCGCTCGCCGAGATTTATGACGGCGGCTCGCGCTCGGATGCGGCACGGATCGGCAGCGTGACGCTGCAGATCGTCCGTGACTGGGTGCTGCGGTTCAATGCGCGCGGCCCCGACGGGCTGGTGAACGGCAAAGCACCCGGCGGCCGAGCGAAGCTGAACGTCGCTCAGCGCCATGCGCTGGCGAAGATCGTCGAAAGCGGCCCGATCCCTGCGATCCACGGTGTCGTCCGCTGGCGGCGCAAGGACCTGGTGCAGTGGATATTCCAGGAATTCCGCATCGCGATGGACGAGACGACTGTCGGCCGTGAGTTGAAGGCGCTCGGCTTCGCCAAGCTGTCGGCCCGCCCGCGCCACTACGCCCAGAACGAGCTGGAGGCAGAAGCTTTTAAAAAGACTTCCCCGCCGCTCTGGCGGAAATCCGAGGCCGGCTCCCGCGCGGCACCGACCTCGAGCTCTGGTGGGCCGACGAAGCGCGCATAGGCCAGAAGAACAAGATCACGCGGCGGTGGGCGCGTCGCGGAACCAGACCCTCCGCACCCTTGGATCAGCGCACCATGTGGGCCTACATCTTCGGGGCCGTCTGCCCGCGGAAGGGAAAGGGTGCGGGCCTTGTCCTGCCCTATTGTGATACCGAAGCCATGCAGCAGCATCTCGCCGAGATCAGCCAGGCCGTCGATGAGGGAGCGCATGCCGTGCTCATCCTCGATCAGGCCGGATGGCACGTCACGCCGAAGCTCAAAGTGCCGGACAACATCACCCTGATGTTCCTGCCGCCTCGTTCGCCGGAACTGAACCCCGTGGAAAACGTCTGGCAGTTCCTGCGCGACAACTGGCTCTCGAACCGCATCTTCAAAGACTACGACGACATCGTCGCCCATTGCTGCGCCGCGTGGAACAAGCTCGTCGACCAGCCGTGGAAGATCATGTCCATCGGACTCCGCGAATGGGCGCATCGGTCATGATCACCGCTCGTTGGTATTATAGGAGAACAGCTTCTCGACGACGAGGCCGAGCGCGGTATGCAAAACTGGATGGCACCAAGCGAGATTGCCGGCCTCCTGCTGATGCGACGCGTTCCGAAGGCTTTCCCCGCTTATTACGAACGGTCCGGCTATAGAGTGCTCGGCGTGATCATTCCTGATCTCGATGACGTTCTCAGGATGGAAACAAGCAAACTTCCGTCGCGAGCAAGTACGCTCTTGCCGCTGCACTTGAGGCCAGCTCTTTTAGCTGGTGTGGCCATCGTCCAGCGCGCCGGGCCGGAGATGCTTCACATGCTGCGTAGCCATATGATGGGCGAGAACAAAGCTCGCTTCGGCAGCGCTATAGACGAGATCTTGGACTGCGCACGTCAGTCGCGGACGTCTTCGCAGTTGCACTTAATTTGAGATTATCGGCGCATAAAATCTCAAATTAAGTGCCAACCAAGAAAGAAGCGGCCGCATTCTTACGTTTAAGTGCCAAACGACAGCCCACGATCGCGGTGATCTGATCGGGAGTGGGAATCCCCGTGAAGGAGGTGAAGGCGAGGCCGCCCGCCTTTTTGGCAACTTTGAGCCAGTCGATGCGTCGGAAGACGTCCTCTACGGCTTCTCCCGCCCTCGTCAGCGCGGGCCGCTTCTCGATCAACCCCGTGACGATGCCCTCGATCACCGCAATCTTGGCGTCTTCGAAGCCCTGGAAGCGCCATCCGTTGAATTTGAGGCAGAGGACCTTGGATTCCTTTTCGAAGCCGGCCTCGATCATCTCGAGGACACTGGATTTGCCGGCACCCCAATCGCCATGCACGCCGATCGTTACCGGTTGATCTGGCCGGTCCCGCAGGAGCTTTATGATCGTCGTCGCGATCGCCTCGTTGTTGAGGAGATCGACCTTGGTTTCGTTATCGGTCAGGATCATCGGCTGCCCCCGTGTTGATCGAAAAGTTCCCGCGCCGGGATGAAGGGGCGACCCGTTTCAGCAGCCCTGCGCACTTTGCGTTCGAGGACCGCCTTCAGCGGGATCTGACGATCGAGTGCGTCGTAGATGTCGCGGCCATCCATGCAGATGAGCCGCTTGCCCGAACCGAACGCCGCCAGGCCCTCGGTCGTGAAACCGTTGTAGCTCACGAATAGACCGCGGGCCCACGCGGCCTTCTGGTCGAGCTTACCGTGGAAGACATGGAGGTCGGCGACACCCGTCGGCTGTGAATGCCATTTTGCCTCGAGGAGGTAGGTTTCCTCGCCGAGCAGGAAACTGCCGTCGATCTGCTCGCCGGTGTTGCGGAACGGCTCACGCGCCGTCAGGCCCGCCATGTCGAAGCACCGCCTCAGGAAGGCCTCGAAGGCATAGCCTCGCTCATGGGCTTGCAGCGGCACCGTAAAGTTAACCGACGGCTGAGGAAGATGTGCGTACATGGGCCATGTCAGAAGTTGCTCGTGATCCGCTTTATCGTCGCCACCGCTATCCCGCTGAGATCATTGCGCACGCGGTATGGCTCTACTTTCGCTTTCCGCTCAGCCTGCGCATGGTTGAGGACATGCTGGCGTCCCGCGGCATCATCGTCACGCATCAGACCATTCGAAGCTGGGCGGAGAAATTCGGACGGCATTTCGCCCGGGAGATCAAGCGACGGTCAGCCGGCTGCCTGGGCGACAAATGGCATCTCGACGAATGTGTGGTGGCCATCAATGGCAAGAAGCAGTGGCTCTGGCGTGCCGTCGATCAGGACGGCTTCGTCCTCGAAGTGCTGGTGCAAAGCCGCCGAAATGCCAAGGCGGCAAAGCGCCTGATGCGCAAGTTGCTGTGGCTCAAGGGCGGACACCACGGGTCATGATCACCGACAAGCTCCGGTCCTATGATGCCGCCAGGCGCGACCTCATGCCCGGTGTCGAACACCGGTCGCACAAGGCCTAAATAATCGAGCGGAAAATTCGCACCAGCCGACCCGACGACGCGAAAGGACCATGAAACGCTTCAAGTCGGCACGCCAGCTTCAGCGGTTCGTTTCCATGATCCGATTGCCAACCTGTTCCACTTTCCCCGCAATACGCTGTCATCGGCTCAACATCAAGACCTGCGTAACGCCGCCATGCAAATCTGGAGCAAAATCGCGTGTGTCGCCGCAGCCTGACAGCCGTCCCCGCCAGCTATCGCTGCATCAATCCGCTGATAACTTTACAGTGCCATCTCACCGGCATCTATTCCTGGGAGGATGAACAGAAAATACCGGAGGGCTTCAGACCTTTGCGACTTCCCGCACGAATCCTGCGCGCCGCGTGATGCTTACACTCTGTTCGGCCTTATATTAGCGTACGATTTCGCGCAGTTCTTGTTTCGACCCCATGATGCCATGCTCGTCAATGCTCGAAACTGTCAATCGGCGTTGCCAACGCCGATTGACACTCTTGGGAAGTCTCATTGTTCTAGGCCACGCTCTGAGAGCAGCCGGTTCATGACCTCGCCTTTGATCTCGCCTGCGATTTGGTTTCGGACTTGGGCTCCGAGCACCCGCTCGGCATCGACATCGCCTACCAGACCATGTTCGGCCAGTCGCTGATCCAGACGGCTCTGAAACTCTTCGCCCATGGCTTCGACGAGCCGGTCCTGCATCGCTGCATGTTCGTCCGGTGCGATGCGCCTCAGCACCGTCTCCCAAGGTTGCCAGCGGGTTGCCATGTAGTCGGTGAATTGGTTCGCTTCCCGCTCCCGGATCAGGTCCAGCGCCTCCGTCGCATCATCCTCGCTTACGTGAGAGACCGCCAGGAAGCGCATGTCAGGGGCGACGTGACTGAGCTCCAGCGGCTCGCGCAGCCGATGTTGATAGGCCAAGTAGACTTCGACGTCGTCTATGTTCGGGTCGAGGCTGAGGAGCGAGTTGACCCTGTCGCGCGCGATCTCGTCGAGCGCCTCTAAGCGGAACGCAACACGGCCGCGCTGGATCAGTTCGCCAAGACGATCGTCATAGACGCCGCCCTCGACATCAGCGTTGAGGCGCGCGGTCTGCATACCGTTCCAGTGCAAGGTAACTCGATCCTCGCAGCTCGCGTTGGCGTCGGAAGCCTGTGCAAAAAACTGCTCGCGCAATCTCGGATTGGCCGCCGTCTGCCGCAGATCATCAGCCACTCTCTGCCGAAACTCGTCATTGCCATAATTCACGGTCCCTCGTAGCCTCTCCAGGAACTGCGCGTAGTCCTGGGCGCCTGGCTCATCCGCAAAGTGCTGCCATTCGGCCAGCGTCGCCGGGTCGTCTGCGAGCCAGTGCGCGGCAGCCTCATATAGAGATTGCTGCGCAAGCTGCGGTGGCGCTTCAGCCGCCGCCAGATTAGCGAGGACGTCGTCCGGCAGCGGGTTATCCCCGAACTCGAGGTTCTCCAAATGCGGGTAGCTGAGACTAAGATTCGGTACACGACCCTCAAGAAGATCCTCAGGCAGGCCGGTCAGCCGGTTACCGCTGAGATTGAGCGATTGGAGCGTGCTCGGAAGGGGGTCGGGGAGGTTGGCCAATTGATTGCTGCTGACATCGAGTTCAATAAGCCCCGATGGGAGGGAGTCGGGGAGGTCGGTCAGCTGATTGCCACTAACCGCGAGCGAGGTGAGCCTGCTCGGGAGAGCGTCCGGCAGGCTAGTTAGTCGGTTGTCGCTTGCGTTCAGGATCTCGAGCCCAGCCGGAAGGTTGGCCGGCAGACTGGTCAAGCTGTTATCGGCCACCTCCAGCCGAGAGAGGGTCGCCGGAAGAGCGTCCGGCAAACTGGTCAACCGGTTATGGCTAATGAGAAGATGCTGAAGACCGGGGGGGAAGCTAGCGGGCAGGCTGCTTAGTTCGTTGTGCCTGGCGCGCAGTTCCAGCAATCTTGGCGGCAGGGCGGCGGGCAAAGCGGTCAGGGAGAGGGAGGACAAATCCAGCGAGTGCGAGCCCGTGTTGTCCGAACCCCTAATTCGTGTGCGCCCCTGTCGCCGATTCTCGGCTTCGCCCTGCCCCTCTTCGGCAACCCAGTTGTCCAGGATCTGCGCGCGCGCGGAGGCCGGGGTCCGATATCCTGTCATGGCTTCGACCAAATCCGCCACGGCTCGGGCGAAGCCGCTGAGGTAACTTTCCTGCTCCCCCTCTTCAGAAGTGGCCGGGGAAGAACCTGCACTCTGCTGTGCGTCTCCTATGTTCATCGATATCTTTCTTCGTCGTTAGAACAAATAGCACGCCCGCCGCTTCTCAAGGCCGCGAGGCAGGTGGTTGCGCAGCGCAATTGATCATTCGAGAGCAAGTGCAAGTGCGCTGCGGCTCCTGCCCCGAGCCGGGACAGGTTCACACGACTCCCGCCGCAGCAAATAAAGCGATACTGCTGCGAGGAGTCCTGCCATTTCGTTGGCCAGATAAGCCTGGAGGACCCGTCAACGTGGCAGCGTGCTGCCCTTAGCAGGCCTTCCTGTCGATCAGCTGACGAGTGTCGCTGCAGAACCCCGGGTGGCACCGTAAAGTTAACCGACGGCTGAGGAAGATGTGCGTACATGGGCCATGTCAGAAGTTGCTCGTGATCCGCTTTATCGTCGCCACCGCTATCCCGCTGAGATCATTGCGCACGCGGTATGGCTCTACTTTCGCTTTCCGCTCAGCCTGCGCATGGTTGAGGACATGCTGGCGTCCCGCGGCATCATCGTCACGCATCAGACCATTCGAAGCTGGGCGGAGAAATTCGGACGGCATTTCGCCCGGGAGATCAAGCGACGGTCAGCCGGCTGCCTGGGCGACAAATGGCATCTCGACGAATGTGTGGTGGCCATCAATGGCAAGAAGCAGTGGCTCTGGCGTGCCGTCGATCAGGACGGCTTCGTCCTCGAAGTGCTGGTGCAAAGCCGCCGAAATGCCAAGGCGGCAAAGCGCCTGATGCGCAAGTTGCTGAAGGCTCAAGGGCGGACACCACGGGTCATGATCACCGACAAGCTCCGGTCCTATGATGCCGCCAGGCGCGACCTCATGCCCGGTGTCGAACACCGGTCGCACAAAGGCCTAAATAATCGAGCGGAAAATTCGCACCAGCCGACCCGACGACGCGAAAGGACCATGAAACGCTTCAAGTCGGCACGCCAGCTTCAGCGGTTCGTTTCCATCCATGATCCGATTGCCAACCTGTTCCACTTTCCCCGCAATACGCTGTCATCGGCTCAACATCAAGACCTGCGTAACGCCGCCATGCAAATCTGGAGCAAAATCGCGTGTGTCGCCGCAGCCTGACAGCCGTCCCCGCCAGCTATCGCTGCATCAATCCGCTGATAACTTTACAGTGCCGGTCAAAGCGTTTGCCGGGAAATTCCGGGACAACCGATATATCGGGCATTATATCGCCTATCCGAAATCGGGCAGCCAGAGGCGACTGGCACGCATTTTTGCCGACTGGCTGACCGACCAGCGTTGCTAAGCGACAATACCCGTGCGTTCGGCGTCGCCGGGATTATCTGGCCGCCATGCTTGCAACGAGATCGCTGAACCGCTCGCCCTGAATGCCGACATGTCCCCGCAGCAGGCGGCGGGCGTCCTCTCCGTTTCCAGCAAAGATCGCATCGACGATGGCGCAATGTTCCGAGAAAGACGTCGACAACCGATTGCGCACGCGCAATTGCAGGCGGCGGTAGGGCCGCAGGCGCCGGTGCAGTTGCAGGCATTGTTCCTCGAGAAACTCGCTTCGGCTGGCCGCATAGATCGCCTTATGGAATTCCTCGTTGTCGTAGTAAGAGCTGGCTCGGGAAATCTGCACAGCTAGGATAAGTGGAATTTCTGCCTGACTTCGGCTTAGATGCCGGGAACAGGAGAGACCATACAAGACGACCGCTCCTTGAGGGGGCGACAGGCGTATTCGGTGATGAAGCGAAGGCGGAACCGGCGCGTCCAACCGTCGATGTGAAAACGCTGCACGCCAAAATCGGCGCACTGACGCTGGAGAACGATTTTTTATCCGGTGCGCTGGGCAAGGCGGATTGATGCGGGACAACAAATGATCGACCGCGATCATAGGCTATCCGTCGTGCGCCAGGTGAAGCTTCTCGGCTTCAGCCGTGGCAGCCGTCTACTATTCTCCACGTTCAGTGTGGCACAGCGATCTGGCTCTGAGGCGGCGGCGGACGAATGCGTCGCATTCGCTCGGGGATCGACGAACTACATCTCGACTACCCTTTTGCCGGAAGTCGTATCTTGCAAGGGCTCTTGAGAGGAGAAGGCCTGGAAACTGGGCGGCGGCACGTCGCCACACTGATAAACAAGGTGGGCATCGAGACAATATACCGTCGCCCTAACGCCTCCAAACCAGCGCCAGGTCACACACGCCCGAAACTGTTCAGACAAACCGAGCCGTGCGAGCTTCTCCTGTCTGGTTGGTGATCATCGATGATCGATGAATATCGAACATGCGTGTTCGAACGCTTCCAATGCAGCAGAAATGGCGGGCCGAGCTTTGCTTCCCTTTGCGAATGCCGAAAAAAGTCGCCGCTGTGTTACAGGGCGTAGGTCCAGGCACCGAAAATCGGGATCGAGCAGTATATTGTGCGTCGCAAGACCTGGAAGAACGGTAACGAAGCTTCCGGTTCGCACAAACTCCAATGTCGCTGCAATGTTGCGGCAGCTCGACATGATTTGTGGCGTATATCCCTCCGCATGGCACGCGTTCACGATGAACGTCTGATAGCCAATGGCTGATTGGTTCAGGGCCCATTTTTCCTGGGCAAGTTCCCATAGTTCGACCGACTTTCGTCCAGTGCCCGCTAATCTGTGATCGACTGAAACAACGGCTTTAAAGGGGTCGATGTAAAGGGGCTGGAAGTCCAGCTGGTGCGCGAAGTTTTCCGTCCCAGTTAGATCGTCTACGATTGCGATGTCGACCTGCTTCGTCGCAGTCGCTTTGAGGCCGTCACCCGGCTCCATTTCGTTGAAAAAGATCTCCAGCGAGGGGTGCTGTTTTGCCAGCTGGGTAATCGCTTGTGGGATGATAGTTGCAGCTGCTGAACCGAATGCAGCGATACGCAAGTCGCCGGTCACCGTTTGTGCAGTTCGCGCGAGATCCGCTTCTACTTCGTTCACGGCCTGAAGTATTCCGCCAATGCCGGCCAACAAACGCTCGCCGGCCGATGTCCAGCGTACACCTCTCCCCGAGCGCTCGAACAGAACGAGGCCAAGCTCCTTCTCAAGGAGAGAGAGTTGCTGCGAGACAGCGGGCCGCGTCAGGTTCAGGGATCTTGCAACCGCCGAAATCGTGCCAAGGACCGAGAGCTCATGAAGAAGTTGCAGCCGTGAGAGATTGAGCATGATAAACGCAGTCCGTAAGTTTTTCTTACATGTAGTGTTATCAAGCGTCGCCTTTTCTTTCACTCATTTTCTGTGATCAATACGTAAAAAAAGGGGAACAATTAGAGAGTGATCGCTCGACCGCGCGTGCTGTCGGATCGTCTTTCTTGGCCTCCCCTTTTTTGGACAGAGTCTATTGGCTCATCACGAGGAAGGTACAAGATGACTACGGTTGCTTTTATTGGTGTTGGTCGGATGGGTTCGAGAATGGCGCTTCGCCTACTCGATGCAGGTCATGTGGTCCACGTTTTTGATCCCAACACGGCGGCTACCGCTGAGCTTGCTGTAAAAGGCGCTGTCGTTGAGGCATCGCCGAGTGCCGCCGCCGCGCCAGCCATGTTTGTTCTCAGCAGCCTGCCGAGTCCTGCCACTCTTCGCGACGCCATTACCGGCGAGAATGGTATCCTCAAGAAAGTGGCCGCGGGCGCTACGGTTATCGACTTCAGCACAGTCGATGCATCGACAACCAAGGCCATTGCAGCACAGTGCGAAGCGAAGGGCGTTCACTTCATGGACGCGCCGGTCAGCGGCGGTGTCGCCGGCGCCAGCGCCGGGACTCTTCTGGTTATGGCTGGCGGAAGCCAAGACGTTCTCGATGCAGCCCGCCCGGTCCTCGGCCCGATCGCCGGCCGCATTGTGCATTGCGGCCCTGTCGGTTCTGGCCAACTGACCAAACTCGCCCATAACCTCCTGACGGCAATCAATACCGTTGCCCTAGGCGAAGTGCTTTCCGCCAGCGTCAAATCCGGCGCGAACCTATCTGTTCTGACGGAAGTCCTGTCCGGCGGACTCGCGGGCAGCAAGATGCTCGACTACCTCCCAAAAACGCTTTTCACCGAAGAGCGTCCTGCAAACTTCGCACTCGATCTGATGCACAAGGACATCTCCCTGTGCCTCGAGGAGTTCTCGGCTTACCCCATGCCGCTCGGTCAGATGGTCCGCCAAATCTACAATATGGCACGCGCCGAAGGTCTTGGAGGCAAGGATTCCACGAGCGTAGCAGAAGTTTTCGAAAATCTTCTGAAAGTCGAACTGCGCCTGCCCGCAAGCGCCTGATCACCCGCATTCAACCAAGGAACGAACAATGTCTCAGACAGCTAAAGTCCGGAATGACACGGCGGAAGTCATTTTGCCAACCGCTGGCCTTTCCGGTCAACTGATCAATGGAGCATGGGTCAAGCCCGTATCTGGCGCGATGCTCGACATCATCAATCCCTGCCGCAGCAGCGTCATTACGACGATCGGCGCGGCGGACAGAGAAGATGTCGATGCTGCAGTTGCCGCGGCGAAGGCAGCGTTTCCCTCGTGGCGGCGTCTGGCATCGCGTACGCGCGGCGCGCTCCTGACGGAGCTTGCCAATCGTGTCTCAGCGCATTCGGAAGAGATCGCTCGCATTCTCGCTGCAGAAACCGGAAACGCGCTGCGTACGCAGAGCCGTCCGGAAGTCATGAGTTCCATTGAAGTGCTGCGTTACTATGGCGGAACGGTCGCCGAACAAAAGGGCGAAACGCTTCCGCTTGGCCCGGGTCTGTTCAGCTACACGACGCGCGAGCCGCTTGGCGTCGTCGGTGCGATCATACCGTGGAATTCACCGCTGGTTCTCGCCGCCGTCAAGATAGGCATGGCTCTTGGCACTGGCAATACGCTCGTCCTGAAGCCTGCCGAAGACGCGCCGCTTGCGGTCATCCGAGTCGCAGAGCTTGCAGCCGATCTGTTCCCGAACGGCGTCTTCAACGTCGTGACCGGCGTAGGTGAAGTAGCAGGTGCTGCCCTATCCGGCCATCCGGACGTTGCAAAGATCTCTTTCACGGGTTCGGTCGAGGTCGGTAAACTGGTCGCCCATGCCGCCGCCGACCGTATTGCTCGCGCCACATTGGAGCTTGGGGGCAAGAGCCCAACCATCGTCTATCCGGACGCCGCGACCGACGACAGGATCGATGGCCTTGCAGCGAACATCATTAATGCGATGCGGTTTGCTCGTCAGGGGCAGTCCTGCACTGCCGGTTCACGTCTTTATGTCCATCAGGATGTATTCGAGCCTGTCTTGAAGAAGGTCGTCGAGAAGCTTGCCGTAATGAAGATCGGCGACGCCCTTGACGAAGAGACCGATATCGGCGCGATCATCAACGAGGAGCGCTACAGCGCTGTTCGGGAGTTCATCTCCGAGGCGGTTAACTCGGGCGCCGAAGTGGTAACCGGTGAAGTCCCGCCCGCGGCTGGCAGGAACGTCGGATTCTTCCCGAAGCCGACCGTCCTCAAAGGCCTCACCAACGACTGGCGCATCGTGCAGGAAGAGGTGTTCGGCCCTGTTCTCGTTGCCATTCCATGGACGAGTGAAGTCGAGGTTATCGAGTGGGCAAACAACACCCACTATGGCCTTGCCGCCTATATCTTTGCCAATGACCTAACCACGGCTCTCAATGCGGCGAGCCGGATCGACGCCGGTTGGCTCCAGATCAACCGCGCCGGCGGCCAGATCCCCGGCATGTCCTATGGCGGCATCAAGCAGAGCGGTATTGGATCCGAATACTCCATCGAAGGTGCTCTTGAGGCCTACACGGCCCGCAAAAGCGTCACGGTCAACCTCTGAAGTTACGGATAAGAGCCAAGTCGATGCCCAAAACGCTTTCCATCAATAGCAAGCTGACGACGGCCGATATCGAGCGCCTATGCGTATTTGGCGAGCGTTTCGATCGACTTATGACACTAGAGGTCCGCCCGCTAACGGGCGGGCTTCCGGCTGGAATCGTCGTCCCGACGTATCTGGCCTGTCGCGCGGTACAAGGCGAGCCTTCCTCGACGCTCGCGGCAAGAAAGCTGCTTGCAGCAATACGCCCAGGATCAGATGTTATTGTCGCGACCGGCGCAGGCGTTGCGCCGAAGCTGCCTCTCGGGGAGACCGACGGTCCGCCCGGTGCTGTGGCGCTGGCGCGCAGCCTGGCGCTCGGATTTGGCGCGAATGTTACGCTTGTCGCCCAGGACGAGCATATGCCCGCTGTCGATGCCTGCGTTCGAGTCATCGAGGACGTTGCGCAGTCGCAGGGCTCGATCACCACAGCCATTTTTCCGAAAGGCGAGGCAGAAGGTCTAGCCGCCGCCACCGATATTTTTGATCGTCTGAAACCGACGGCCGTCATTTTCGTAGAGCGCGATGGTCCGAACGAAGCTGGCCACTATCATGGCATTCGTGGCGATCGCCGCCCGCCGGGAACCGTCGCAGATGTCTATCGCCTGGCCTACGAGGCGAAACAGCGAAACGTGCTGACGGTCGGAATCGGCGACGGCGGTAACGAAATCGGGTTCGGAAAAATTCGTGAAGCGGTCGCCGCCCTCTTGCCACGCGGTGGTCGCTCGCAGCCTGACGAGACGGGTGTGGTCACCATCACCGAAACCGACGTTCTCGTCAGTGCATCCGTATCCAATTGGGGAGCTTATGCGGTCTCCGGGGCTCTCGCGATAGCGCTCGACGATGAGAATCTCGCGCACAGTGGCGATCGGGAACATGCGTTCATTGTCGCTTGCATTGCAGCGGGCGCGCTCGACGGGGCGACTTCGCGTCCCGCACTCGCTGTCGATGGTATCGACTGGCGAGGCCACTCAGGCGTCTCCGAGCTGATGCGTAGCATCGCAATTTCTGCAACTTCGAAATCCGAACTCAAAAACGCGGCCACAGCATCCAGCGAGGCGGACCTACCGATTTTTTCGGTGCTCGATGATGCCCAGGCCAAAGGAGGTTATCACCTATGAGCCTATCCACGCAAAAGAGCGAAAGTCAGACAGCTCGCCGGGACACCTTCGGTAATGAGATCGATCCGGTCGTCGGTTTCGCGCGTGGCTCGATCATCAAATCCAGTATCGAGGAGGCTAAACGCCTTCGCCATGGACAGACCGTCGCGGCAAAGCGCGTCCAGGCACTTGGACCGCGATCGATCGGCGTTTTCACAGGAAACCAGCGCGATTTTCCAGTTCGTCCGGAAGACCTGAACACAAATTGCGAGGAATGGATTGGTCCTGGTCTTTATGCCGAGGAGCTCCGCGCGGTCGCCATCGAACATCTTGGCGGACGAAGTGATGACGGATGTGCCGTTTTCAATCGCACCAGCGCCGGGATCGTAGCGACGATCGCCGCACTCGCCGGCGGAAAGCCGGTACTTTCGGTCGTGCCTGCCGGCGATCGATCTCACGCGTCGGTCGTACGTGGATGTACACTCGCCAGGGTCGGGCTGAAGGAAGTTACCTCGGACAAAGATTGGCGCACTCACATTGCGGATTGTTGTCTGGTTATCGTAACCACCGTTACGAGCGCTCTGGCTCGGCTCGATGACGCTTTTACGATAGCCGTGGTCGAGGAAGCCCACAAAGCTGGAGCCATTGTCCTTCTCGATGAGGCCTACGGGGCTCGCCTTCGCCCTGTACTGCACGGAGGGCAGAAAGCTCTTGCACTCGGTGCGGATCTCGCGATCACCAATTGCGATAAGGCCGGACTTTCGGGGCCGCGCGCTGGCGTGCTGGTCGGCCGTTCCGGTCTCGTCATGGCCGCAGGCGCCAAAGCTGCCGAGTATGGTATGGAAGCTCGTGCTCCAATCGCGGCGGCCGTGCTTCGCTCTCTTCAAAAATTCGATCCTCATCATCTGACACAGGAGGCGGCGGCCGGTCAGGAACTTGCCGCCGCACTTGAGGCAGCGATGGGCGCGGGCGTTGTCATGCGCAGCGACCTTGGACCCATGGTCAATGAAGACGCCGTGCTCGCTATCATTCTCGAACGTGCGTCGATCTCGGCCGATGCGCTCAATGTCGTGCCCTGCGAGGCGACTGCGGCACTCGGCATGCTCCTTCTGGCAGACCACGGCATTTTGACTGTCAACACGCATGGCCAGCCCGGTGCGCGCGTTTCGCTGCGTCTGAAACCGACTCTTGATGCCCTTGCAAGTGTCGGTGGCGTGAGCGCCGTCGTCGATGCGGTCGATGACTGCATTACCAAGGTTGCAGACATTGTCACTGATGAAAACGCCATGAAGACGCTGATCCTGGGAGATTTCGCATGACCACTTCGAATTTCGCCGCCATGGACGACCGGCTCGACCGGCTGGTCAATCTCGACCTGGGCGGCCGCGGCGTCGAGCATCTTTCTGCGGCTACCCGTCTATTGCTTGGAGCATCGCCGGTGGGAGCAGCGGCCGATAAACTTGCCGCGCTGAACCACGAGGATGTCGTACTGGTCACAACGGGTTCGGTTTCGCGCGCCTGGATCTCCCCAGAGATCGGCGAGAATGACGGTCCGGCTGGTCTGGCGGCGGTGGTGCGCGCAATCAGCCTTTCCCGCAAGGCGCTGTGTGTCGTTCTCGCGGAGGCGACCTTGATCGAGCCAATCGGCAAGCTCATGACGACGGCGGGCCTGACCGTCGTTCCAGTCGAACAGGCTAAGATTGCCGCCCGCGACAAGAGCCTCGCCGTCGTATCGCTTCTGCCATTTACGACCAAGGATGAGGACGCCCCCGCCGAAGCTTGCCGCATTCTGGACGAATTAAACCCCGTCCTGCTGTTTTCGACCGAACGCGTCGGTCGCAATGCCGACGGCATCTATTGCAGCATGCGTGGTGTGGACTACGGCATGGACCGCGCGCGCATCGATTATGTGTTCGATGAAGCCAACAAGCGCGGCGTTTTGACCGTGGCAGTCGGCGACGGCGGCAATGAAATCGGAATGGGTGCGATCAAGGAAGCAGTTCATAAGCACGTCCGTTTTGGTGACGCGCGACCGGAAGGTGGCGCCGGGATCGGCGCCATGACCGGCTCCGATATTCTCGTCACGGCGGCGGTCTCAAATTGGGGTTGCTACGCTATCGTCGGCGCGCTCGCCGCTCGGTTGAAGGACATCCGGCTCCTTCACAAGCCAGAAATGGAAGCCACTCTTCTCAAGCGTGGTGTCGATATCGGCCTGATCAACTCTGTCGACGGACTGATCGACGCAAATGTCGATGGTATACCACTTTCCACCCATCTTGCGATTTCCGAGATTATCGAGGGGATCGTTCGACCCGCGCTGCGCTGATTGTGCAGGCGCAATACAACCACAAGGGGAATGAAAATGAAAAATGGATTTCTTTCTAAGCTGCGTTCGGTCTTCGCCGGCGCGTTGGCAACCATGGTCGTTGCGGGAGCAGCCCATGCCCAAGAAACATCGCGGCTTGATGAGCTTCTGTCTCGCGGAAAACTGATCGTTGGCGTGTCGAGCGAATCTCCGCCGTTCGGATTTGTCGATGAGAAGGGCGAACTGGTCGGCTTCGATATCGACATAGCCAAGCTGATTGCTAAGGCGACATTCGGCGACGAAACCAAGGTCGAGTTTGTACGTCAGAGTGCAGCCCAACGCTGGCCGAATGCTCAGAACGGCACAATCGACTTCGGCGCGCAGACTACGAGCATTTATGCTGATCGCGCTCAGAAGGTCGCTTTCACCCGTAGTTACATCGACGGTGGTGTCGTGATGATCGTTCGCAAGGACGCGCCGTTTCAGAAGCTCGCCGACTTCAACAAGTCGGACGTCACGATTGCCAATCTGACGACGCCGACCCAGGAGGAACGCGCCAAACGCCTCTTCCCGAGCGCACAGATCGCCACCTTCGACGGCATTGCGGCCCAATTCAATGCCGTGAAGCTTGGTCGTGCGCAAGGGGCACAGTTGGATGGCCCGGTCGCCGCCTGGTATGTCAAACAGAACCCCGACATGCGCGTCATCGAGGAGCGACTGACAGATGTCGTAAATACTGGCATCTTCATGAAACCCGGCGACTTCCGCCTGTGGCAGTATCTAGATCTCACGGTCAGCGAAATGACCGGTGGATACCTCTTTGCCGACTACAGCAAGATTTATGAAAAGTGGTTCGGTACGAAGCCCTTGAACGTCAAATGGTATCTCAATCAGCCACAGAAGTAGTCGGTCTTTGGGTTCAAAATAACAAGGGGAACACCATTGGACGCGTTCGTAATTTTCTTCACCAGATATCTTCCGGCGTTTGCCGACGGGTTCCTGATTACTGCGGGGGTAGCGGCTCTCGCCGCCCCTGCGGCACTGATTTGGGCCATTGTATTGATTATACCCCGGCTCGCCCAATGGACATGGGCCAGCAGATTGGTTGATGCCTATGTCGAGGTTATGCGCAATTCGCCGCTTCTGGTGCAAATGTACCTGCTTTATTTCGGGCTGCCTCTTCTCGGCCTCTTCTGGAGCAGCATCGTCTGCGGTGTAATCGCAATCGCCTCGCAGCACGGCGCATTTCTTTCCGAGATCCTGCGTTCCGGAATTCAATCCCTAAGCCAGAGGCAATGGGAAGCCGGTAGCGCGATTGGCATGCGCAGATTCGCGGTCATCCGTCTCGTCATTCTGCCGCAGGCGTTTATCAAGGTGCTGCCGGCGCTCGGTAACCAACTCATCGTCCTCGTCAAAGACACCTCACTTGTATCGGCCATCGGCGTCATGGATCTGACCTTGACCGGTAAGATGACGATCGAACGATCGGGCGCGTCCTTTGAAGCCTTCATTGCAGTCGCGTTCTTCTACCTCATTCTCACAAGCACGCTCGGCCTGGTCCTTCGTATCATCGAAGTGCGTGCGGCCCGGAGGTATGGCTGATGTTTCCTGTCCTTCAATCGAATTTGCCTTACCTGCTACAAGGCGCGGTATACACCGTCATACTGTCAGCAATCGTCGTCTCCTGCGGCACGGCGCTTGGCGTCGGGATTGGTGTCCTGGCATCTGTTGGCGGAGCAATCCTCCGTTCCATCATCACTGCCTACATTTTCCTGTTCCGTGGCGTGCCGGTTCTGGTGATCATGTTTCTCGGTTTCTACAGCTTTCCCGCTTTGGGTTTGCGGCTGGATGCATATACGGCGGTCGCCATTTCCATGATCGTTTATGTGGGTGCTTTTGTTGCCGAAGCGACGCGCGGGGCGATTGCCGGCGTGCCGACGGGACAGACAGAGGCTGCCAAAAGCCTTGGAATGCGCAAAGGCAAAATGATGCGGGAGATTGTCCTTCCGCAGGCAATGCGCCTGGTTATCGCGCCAGTCCTCAATATCTCACTTATGGCAATCAAGCAGACATCCTATGCATCCATTGTAGGAGCGTGGGAGCTGTCCTTCGCTGCCCGCGAAGTGGTGGAGCGCACTCTTGCTGCATTCCAGATCTTTCTCGGCGTTATGCTCATCTATTTCATCATCTGCTACCCGCTTTCGCTCGCTGCACGCGCGCTCGACAAACGTTTGGCCTTTGACAGTTAAGGAGACCAACATGAACCAAGCTGCTGCCCCGATTTCTCAGAGCGACGATATTGTTGCTATCAGAGGTCTCCGCAAATCCTACTCGACACTCGAAGTCCTGAAGGGCATCGACATATCCGTCAAGCGCGGTGAAGTCGTCGTCATCCTTGGGCCGAGCGGGTCGGGAAAATCCACAATGTTGCGTTGTGTGAATTTCCTTGAGAACTTCGACCAGGGGACCATTACCGTTGAGGGCCGCCCGGTCGGCTACAAGATGGTGAACGGCACGCGCAGGCCGGTAAGCGAAGTTGACAACGCCAGCCTTCGCCAACACGTCGGCATGGTGTTCCAGAGCTACAATCTTTTCCCCCATCGTACCGTTCTTCAGAACGTAATGATGGGTCCGGTCAAGGTGAAGGGCATGGACAACAGCAAGGCGCGTGACATCGCCATGAAGCTCCTTGCCAAGGTCGGAATGGAACACAAGGCCGACGCCTATCCAGGGCGACTTTCGGGTGGTCAACAGCAGCGCGTAGCTATCGCCCGGGCGCTTGCGATGGAACCATCCGTCATGCTCTTCGACGAGGTCACGTCGGCGCTCGATCCCGAACTCGTCGGGGAAGTACTCAAAGTCATGCGCGAGTTGGCCGAAGAAGGCATGACAATGATTGTTGTTACCCACGAAATGGGATTTGCGAGGGGGGTCGCCGATCGGGTTGTCTTTATGGATGGTGGCGTTGTGGTCGAGCAAGGTCCGCCAGAAGAGATCATGACCAATCCCCAAACGGATCGGTTCCGTGGTTTTCTGTCACGTCACCTCTCTCATGAAGGGTGAATGCTTGTCTCCACGATCGACACCCAGCAGAATCATCGCCTCTTGCATCTGGGACATGCTTCGGAAAAGTGGAGAGGCATTTTTTGATCATGCGGCCAGTCTCTCGAACTGTGCGGGCCAAGCACTTAAGCTTGGCCGTCCACGGCCGGGGCAGCGCTAGAAGTTCCATAAATTTGATTACGCGATATGTTATAACATAACATGCGAATGTTGAAGACGAGATATCGAACTCCCAGCCTCCTCCCGGGGCAACTCGGCTGCCGTCGCACAGGTCTCGACGGCAGCCACTTTTCTCGGAGGCATCGCAGTCTTGGCTTCTACCGAGATTTCAATGCTGCCGTCCGGTACCAAACCTGCCGCCGACCGCGGCGCAACTGAGCGCGATTTTTGTCATGAAGGAATGGACACTCTCGCCACTTGAAAAGACCTGCCTTCGATGGATTTCTCGAGGTAGGACCGTCGCCGAAATCGCTTCGCTGGAGGGCAAGAGCGTCGCCGATATCGAGGGTTATCTCCAGCGCGCGCTTGCCGCGCTGGAGGTAAGATCAACGGAAGAAGCTATCGCGAAGGCCAATCTCTCAGAGCCCGAGTGACCGGCTCCGCTGGCGGGACTGGGAACGAAGAATGCGACGCGCTCGTTGCGCTGCGTTTGGCAAGTTTTGGAGGGTTCGTTGCCGTATCGTGCGCTCTCAAAATATGAAGTTGAACGGGCTGACGCCGGTGCGATGCCGGCGCACGACGCGAGCGCGTTGCTTTCGACGAGCGTTGAACCGCTCCGCCACGGGAGCGCTGGCCAAGATCGACACTACATCGTCGGCCGTTTCAGCGCTTGGGAGGGGAAGTGCCGTTCAGCCCTGAAACTTGGCTTCGATGACGCGCCCGACGCATTCGTTCTTTACCTGCCGTCCACCAACGCGCCGGAGATACGTGCCGGGACACAAAGCTTCCCGACGACGAGAGCAACAGGTTTTCTGGAGGATCTCGCGTACTTCGACGAGCTAACCCCTCATGAACATTCCAACCATATCGGCCTTTCCTTCGAAAAGGCGGCGATGGTGCAGCAGGTGAGTGAACTGCTGGATGGTCCTGTCACGACGGATCTCGAATTCGATCGTATTGTCGATCTGACTTCCGAGAAAGGATTGCGGTTGGCGGCGCTCGGCCATCTTGTTTGGAGTTGCCTCAATCTTTCCGAAGCAGATCGACTATCACCGGCCGCTATCGAGCGGCTATTTCAGGCGACGATGATCGCACTTCTGGAGGTCGCTCCCAACAGCTACATGCCGCGGCTCGAACAGTCGCTCTCGCCGGCTGTCTCGTGGCAGGTGAAAAGAACGATCGAGTACATGCACTCGAACCTGGCGCAATCCATGACGGCTGCTCTGATCGCAGCCGAGACGGGTACAAGCGTCAGGGCATTGCAGGCGGCCTTCCAGCGTTTCAAAGGCACCACGCCTTTAGGCTATCTTAGAACGATCCGCCTTGAAGCTGCCCGCAGAGCTCTCCTAGGCGATGACGGCTCACGATTGATTTCCGATGCGGCGCGCAATGGAGGGTTCACCCATATGGGGCGGTTCGCCGCCGCCTATTATCAAGCTTTCGGCGAAACGCCTTCGGATACGCTCCGAATGCGCTGAGTGTCCGGTCGGTGGGTAGGGTGAAGGTGGACACGATTGTTGTGGCGCGGGAAACTGCCGCAGACCAATAGGCGTGCGTGATCCTTTATCTCCTTCGGAAGCAGCCCAATCCCGCTCTTTTGTGATGGCGTCCTGGCCCGGCGCCGGATCTTCCACGATCAACCCGTAAAGGGTCCGCTAGCAAGCTGCGGCCGCTTCGGCTTCGCCTCGCGGTGATCGCGCCCGCCGTCGGGCCTTTTGAGGAGCCATCGAGCGGGATTGGCCCGCTCCCGAAGGAGCCTCTCACATGTCGCACGATCTTTCCCTCGCTCAATCCCACGCCTTCCAGCTCTCCCGCGACCTGATGGTCCCGGTCACCCTCTTCTCGGTCGGCGGCGAGTACGGCGTGCTTCCTTCCGACGAGATCGACGCCGATGACGATCTTGAGATCGTCCATGAGTTCTTCCCATGGCCGGCTCATTGAGCCGGCCTGTGCCTCCGGCGTGCCGCTTGCGAGCGGCAGGCCGCAAGGGAGGCTGCGCCGCGGCCGGGTCTTGCATGATCCGACAATTGCCAGCCGTGCCCTTGCCGCCTTTGCTCTTCGCGGCTGGTGGAAGTGCGCCCGCGAAGCGACGGGCAAGCAAGGCAAAGAGGAAGAGGCATGAACAGGAAGGAAATAGAGGCGCTGCGCGAACGGGTAGGCTGTGCGGCTGTTCTTGAGCATGCGGGCTTCGCCATCGATGCGAAGGAGAGTACCCGGCGGGCGGTGAAGTTTCGGCGTGGCGCTGAAATCATCATCGTGGTTCATGAGGGGCGCGGATGGTTCGATCCGCTCAGCGATGCGAAAGGGGATGTGTTCGGACTTGTCGAACATCTCGATCATGTCGGATTTCTCGAAGGCGCCGGGAGGGTCGCCGACCTCGTCGGTTTCACGATCGACGAGCCGGAATGGCAGGCGCCCAGGCCCGATCAAAACCACGACCTTTCTCTGCCCGAGCGTTGGCAGGGACGCCGCTATCCGTGGCCCGGCTCGTCGACGTGGGCTTATCTCTCCGGCGAGCGTTTCCTGCCAGCCAACGTGCTCCGCGCGACAATCCGGCAAGACCGCCTCCGGGAGGGTCCCTATGGCAGCATGTGGGCAGCGCATACGGACAATGCGGGCGCTGTGACCGGCTGGGAGGCGCGAGGGCCTGAGTATCGGGGCTTTGCCTCCGGAGGAACGAAGGGTCTCTTCCGTCTGGGGCCGGACACAGCGTTGCGCCTGGCCGTCACTGAAGCTGCTATCGATGCCATGAGCCTTGCCGCCATCGAGGGGCTGCGTGATGGAACCGTATATCTCAGTAATACCAACGAGCGGTGATCATGACCGATGCGCCCATTCGCGGAGTCCGATGGACATGATCTTCCACGGCTGGTCGACGAGCTTGTTCCACGCGGCGCAGCAATGGGCGACGATGTCGTCGTAGTCTTTGAAGATGCGGTTCGAGAGCCAGTTGTCGCGCAGGAACTGCCAGACGTTTTCCACGGGGTTCAGTTCCGGCGAACGAGGCGGCAGGAACATCAGGGTGATGTTGTCCGGCACTTTGAGCTTCGGCGTGACGTGCCATCCGGCCTGATCGAGGATGAGCACGGCATGCGCTCCCTCATCGACGGCCTGGCTGATCTCGGCGAGATGCTGCTGCATGGCTTCGGTATCACAATAGGGCAGGACAAGGCCCGCACCCTTTCCCTTCCGCGGGCAGACGGCCCCGAAGATGTAGGCCCACATGGTGCGCTGATCCAAGGGTGCGGAGGGTCTGGTTCCGCGACGCGCCCACCGCCGCGTGATCTTGTTCTTCTGGCCTATGCGCGCTTCGTCGGCCCACCAGAGCTCGAGGTCGGTGCCGCGCGGGAGCCGGCCTCGGATTTCCGCCAGAGCGGCGGGGAAGTCTTTTTAAAAGCTTCTGCCTCCAGCTCGTTCTGGGCGTAGTGGCGCGGGCGGGCCGACAGCTTGGCGAAGCCGAGCGCCTTCAACTCACGGCCGACAGTCGTCTCGTCCATCGCGATGCGGAATTCCTGGAATATCCACCGCACCAGGTCCTTGCGCCGCCAGCGGACGACACCGTGGATCGCAGGGATCGGGCCGCTTTCGACGATCTTCGCCAGCGCATGGCGCTGAGCGACGTTCAGCTTCGCTCGGCCGCCGGGTGCTTTGCCGTTCACCAGCCCGTCGGGGCCGCGCGCATTGAACCGCAGCACCCAGTCACGGACGATCTGCAGCGTCACGCTGCCGATCCGTGCCGCATCCGAGCGCGAGCCGCCGTCATAAATCTCGGCGAGCGCCAGCAACCGCCGCGCCTGGTTGGCATCCTTCGTTTGCCGTGCGAGCTGTCGAAGAGCACGCCCATCGAAATCATCACGCAACAAAATTGCTGAACCCATCGCAAACCTCCCGTTTGCTGCATGGATTCAGATTCGAAGCCCCGTGGGAATCCCTGAGAGTCGGAAACGGCGCTCGTTGGTATAACGGGGGCGGATGGTCGCCGTCCACGGAGGGGGCGCTGCGGCAGTTGGCCTCGCGACCCGATGCTCTCCTCCTCGCCGCGACAGACGCCAATCCCCAAGGGGAGTTGTTTGCCGAGCGGTTGCGGGCGCTCGCTGTCGAGACCGGGTGCGACTGGTCGCGGCTCCGCCCGCCCGAGGAGGACTGGAACGAGACCCTGAAAATCAGGGAGAAAGAAAAGAGGGAAAGAAAGGAAGACGGCGTGCCGCATTCGCACCGCCCGCGTCAAGGGAAGCTTCGCCCGGCGGAGCCGGCCCTTGACCCGGCCGGCCGCGATGCCGGCGGCCCGGAAGGTGTCATGAAGGACTGAAGAGGATGGCAAGGTCGATAGGACAGTGCTGCGCTTCGGTCCCGAACCATCTCGAAGGAGCCGCAGATGAATCCCTCTCCCGCAATCCGAAAGGTCTTCCAAGGCGTCGCGTCACGCCAGCAAATGTTCCGGATGTTCGACCGGCACGCCCAGCGTCCGAACCGTTGGGAGGGCGACGCCTCGCCCCTTTGTGCCGGCGAATGGTTCGAGATCACGGAAGTCGAGCATGACTACATGTTCGAAATCCTGCCACCGCTCTGGATCCGCGGCGCGATGTTCGCTATGCGCGAGTATCTCGCCGGTTCCGTGACATCAGTGTTCTTCGCCTTGCGGATCGATGGCGACATCCGACACTTCCATGGCTATTGCGATCTCTCCGATGGGCAAGCGGTCGAGCGCATGCGCGTGGCAATCATCGAGCGTGAGAGCCGGCCGGTGCGCGCCATGACCCGCGAAGAACGCCTGGAACATATCTGGAGCATCACTGCGGACGACTATCGTGGCTATGCCGGCGATCGCTGGCCGGAAGCCGCGTGCGGCAAGCGCACAATCTTGCTCTACGGCAGCAAGACGGGCAGCATGTTGAAACTGCTCGACGATCTGACTGACGACGAAATCGCCGGCAAGCTGCCGGTGCAACTGCGCCACCTTCCCTCGCCGATTGCCGCATGAAGGAGGCTTCACGATGCTTTCTTTCCCGCTCACATCGGTCCGCGAGGCGATCGCCCGCGGACGTG
Source organism: Sinorhizobium sojae CCBAU 05684 (assembly GCF_002288525.1). NCBI lineage: Bacteria > Pseudomonadati > Pseudomonadota > Alphaproteobacteria > Hyphomicrobiales > Rhizobiaceae > Sinorhizobium > Sinorhizobium sojae. The sequence continues at coordinate 58,332 of NZ_CP023069.1, read as the reverse complement.
CCGACGCGGAAGCCCATGGCGGCTTTCGTAACCCCTATTACGGCCTGCGCCCTGGCAAGGACGAGCAGCCCGGGCTCTGGCTCGTCGGCGACCAGGGTGTCTACCTGATGTCCAACGGCAAACTGCCGATGGTGCCAAGCCCTTTGTCGTCTATGCCGAGGAATGCGATCCCCGCACCAATGACGACTGGTTCGCTGTCAAACGCCGGACATTCGGCGGCGATGACGGTGTCGATTTCATCGATGCGGAACAGCTCGAAGCCATGATGGCGGCGGCTCCGGAGGCGACGCACCTTCGTGTCGCATTCCTTCAAGACTCGATGCAGCTCTATCTGATCGCGAAATCCTAGACATTTCGCGACCAGCCCGGCCCGTTTGGCCACAAAACCCAAAACCCTGAGCGTCCTTCAGTCCCGCAAGTGCTCCCCCGCGGGGTGATGACGCTCGCCTATCTGCGAGGAAAATTTCATGAGCAACGATCCCTTCACTCTCGACATGTTCGGCAGCAGCGCGCTGTCATCAGGCCTCGGCCTAGGTGTCAGATCGTTCGGCGGCTTCGATACGGTCGCGGCCAATGACGACGACCCCGAACCGACGCCGCCCTCTCCCGCTCCGGCTTTGCCGGTCGCGGCGATTGAACGTCCGGCGCCCCGGCGGCAGTGCAACCGGCGCAACTTCTACCTCGACGACGCGGATCGAGGCTTGGCCGTATCCTGGAAGGATCGCGCCCGCGCCAATGTTGCGGCGATCCTGATCGCGAACAACATCGAGAAGCAGGATAGGCCAGCGACCCTGAAGGAGCAGGCACAACTCGTCCGCTTCACCGGCTTCGGGGCCTCGGAGTTGGCGAACACGATGTTCCGCCGCCCCGGTGAGATCGATTTCCGGACCGGGTGGGGCGAGCTCGGCAGCTCGCTCGAAAGTGCCGTCTCAGATGGGGATTACGCGTCGCTCGCCCGCTGCACGCAATATGCCCATTTCACGCCGGAGTTCATCATCCGGGCAATCTGGTCGGGCTTGCAGCGCATGGGCTGGCGTGGCGGCCGCGTGCTCGAGCCCGGTATCGGTACGGGCCTGTTTCCAGCCCTGATGCCGACGGCGTTCCGCGACAGGACCTTCGTCACCGGCGTCGAACTCGATCCCGTCACCGCCCGGATCGTCAAGCTGCTGCAGCCGAAGGCTCGCATCATCAAAGGCGACTTTGCGCGAACCGATCTGGCGCCGATCTACGATCTCGCCATCGGCAATCCGCCCTTCTCCGACCGGACTGTCCGGTCTGACCGGACCTATCGCTCGCTCGGCCTCCGGCTCCATGACTACTTTATCGCCCGGTCGATCGACCTCCTGAAACCCGGCGCGCTCGCCGCCTTCGTCACCAGTTCCGGCACGATGGACAAGGCGGATGCGACAGCGCGCGAACATATCGCCAAGACCGCCGACCTGATCGCTGCGATCCGACTGCCGGAGGGCAGTTTCCGCCGGGACGCCGGCACGGATGTCGTCGTCGACCTTCTCTTCTTCCGCAAGCGTAAGGCCGGCGAAGTCGAGAATGATCTGTCATGGCTCGATCTTCAGGAAGTGCGGCCCGAAAGCCAAGATGACGGCGCAATTCTAGTGAACCGCTGGTTTGAAGAGCATCCCCGTTTCGTCCTCGGCGATCATGCCCTCACCTCCGGGCCCTTTGGCGAAACCTACACCTGCCGGCCGCGCGCCGACGAGGATCTGCAGGCGGCTCTGGAGGAGGCAATCGGGCGCCTTCCCGAAGGCGGCTATGACGGCGAGCCGACCGCGATCGACATCGACCTTGAGGACGAGCTCGGCGAGATCGTCGATCTTCGGCCCGAGAACCGACAGGTCAGGGAAGGAAGTTTTTTCATCGACATCAGCCGCGGTCTCATGCAGATGGTCGACGGATCTCCGCAAGCGGTGAATGTACGAAAAGGGCGATCAGGCGAAGGCCTGTCCGAAAAGCACGTCGGCATCATCAAGAAGCTGATTCCGATCCGCGACGCCGTGCGCGAGGTGCTGAAGGCCCAGGAGCAGGATCGGCCATGGCGCGATCTGCAAGTTCGGCTGCGCATCGCCTGGTCGAGCTTCGTGCGCGACTTCGGTCCGATCAACCACACCACGGTCTCGATCAGCGAGGATGAGGAATCCGGCGAAGTGCGCGAAACGCACCGCCGTCCGAACCTGCAGCCCTTCCTCGGCGATCCCGATTGCTGGCTGGTTGCCTCGATCGAGGATTACGACCTCGACACCGATACGGCGAAACCAGGTCCGATCTTTTCCGAACGGGTCATCGCGCCGCCTGCCCCGCCCGAAATCACCAGTGCTGCGGACGCGCTGGCCGTGGTGCTCAACGAACGCGGCCGCGTCGACATCGAACATATCGCCGAGCTGCTGCACAGACGCGTTGATGCGGTAGTCGACGAACTCGGCGATGCGATCTTCCGGGATCCTGCCGATGGCTCCTGGCAGACGGCGGATGCCTATATCGCCGGTCCGGTCCGCACCAAGCTTGCCGTCGCCGAAGCTGCGGCGGCACTCGATCCAGCCTACGAACGCAACGTCCCCGCGCTTCAGGCGGTTCAGCCGACCGACCTTCGCCCCTCCGACATCACCGCGCGCCTCGGGGCGCCGTGGATCCGGCGAGCGACGTCGTGACCTTCGTGAAGGAGATGATGGGCTCCGACATCAGGATCCACCATATGCCGGAGCTTGGGAGTTGGACCGTGGAGGCCCGGCAGCTTGGGCTTAGTGCTGCAGGAACATCCGAATGGGGCACAAGCCGCCGCGATGCCGGTGAGCTGCTCGCCGATGCGCTGAACAGCCGTGTTCCGCAGATCTTCGACGTCTTCAAGGATGTCAGTGGCGAGCGCCGCGTGCTGAATGTCGTCGATACCGAGGCCGCGCGCGACAAGCTGCAGAAGATCAAACAGGCCTTCCAGACTGGGTTTGGACCGATCCCGATCGCACCGATCGGCTGGCGCGGGTCTATAACGACCGGTTCAACAACCTTGCGCCCAGACGGTTCGACGGCGCTCACCTCAAACTTCCCGGCGCCTCTGGCGCCTTCGTTCTTTATGGGCACCAGAAACGCGGCATCTGGCGGATCATCTCCTCCGGCTCGACCTATCTTGCGCATGCGGTCGGCGCCGGCAAGACGATGACGATGGCGGCGGCGATCATGGAGCAACGGCGGCTGGGCCTGATCGCCAAGGCCATGCTCGTGGTCCCCGGTCATTGCCTGGCACAGGCTGCCCGCGAGTTTCTCGCTCTCTACCCCAATGCCCGCATTCTCGTCGCCGACGAGACGAATTTCACCAAGGACAAGCGCGCCCGCTTCCTGTCGCGCGCGGCGACCGCCACCTGGGATGCGATCATCATAACGCACTCGGCGTTCAAGTTCATCGCCGTGCCGTCGGCCTTCGAACAACAGATGATCCACGATGAGCTGGAACTCTACGAGGATCTGCTGACCAAGGTGGACAGCGAGGACCGCGTCTCGCGCAAGCGCCTCGAGCGGCTGAAGGAAGGCCTGCAGGAACGTCTGGAAGGGCTTGGGACCCGAAAGGACGATCTGCTGACGATCTCCGAGATCGGTGTCGACCAGATCATCGTCGATGAAGCGCAGGAGTTCCGGAAGCTTTCCTTCGCGACCAACATGAGCACGTTGAAGGGCATCGACCCGAACGGCTCGCAGCGCGCCTGGGACCTCTATGTGAAGTCCCGGTTCGTCGAAACGAAGAATCCGGGCCGCGCCCTGGTGCTTGCTTCCGGCACGCCGATCACCAACACACTCGGTGAGATGTTCTCGATCCAGCGCCTGCTCGGCCGCGAGGCTCTCGCCGAGCGCGGCCTGCACGAATTCGATGCCTGGGCGTCCTGCTTCGGCGATACCACGACCGAGCTGGAGATCCAGCCGTCCGGCAAATACAAGCCGGTCAGCCGCTTTGCGAGCTTCGTCAATGTCCCGGAACTGATCGCCATGTTCCGAGCCTTTGCTGATGTCGTCATGCCGGCGGATCTCCGCGAATACGTCAAGGTGCCGGATATCTCCACCGGCCGGCGGCAGATCCTGACCGCCAAGCCCACGCCTGCGTTCAAGTCCTATCAGCAGATCCTTGACACCCGCATCAAGGCGATCGAGATGCGTGAGGGATCGGCGCAGCCCGGCGACGATATCCTGCTCTCGGTCATCACCGACGGCCGGCATGCGGCGATCGATCTTCGCCTCGTCATGCCGGCTAACGACAATGAGGAGGATAACAAGCTCAACCTCCTCGTTCGCAATGCCTTTCATATTTGGAAAGAGACGAGCGGGGCCACGTATCTTCGCCCAGACGGCAGGTCCTATGACCTGCCCGGCGCCGCGCAGATGATCTTCTCCGATCTCGGCACGATCAACGTCGAGAAAACCCGCGGCTTTTCGGCATACCGCTGGATTCGCGATGAGCTCGTCCGGCTCGGCGTTCCCCCGTCCGAAATCGCCTTCATGCAGGACTACAACAAGACCGATGGCACCGTAAAGTTAACCGACGGCTGAGGAAGATGTGCGTACATGGGCCATGTCAGAAGTTGCTCGTGATCCGCTTTATCGTCGCCACCGCTATCCCGCTGAGATCATTGCGCACGCGGTATGGCTCTACTTTCGCTTTCCGCTCAGCCTGCGCATGGTTGAGGACATGCTGGCGTCCCGCGGCATCATCGTCACGCATCAGACCATTCGAAGCTGGGCGGAGAAATTCGGACGGCATTTCGCCCGGGAGATCAAGCGACGGTCAGCCGGCTGCCTGGGCGACAAATGGCATCTCGACGAATGTGTGGTGGCCATCAATGGCAAGAAGCAGTGGCTCTGGCGTGCCGTCGATCAGGACGGCTTCGTCCTCGAAGTGCTGGTGCAAAGCCGCCGAAATGCCAAGGCGGCAAAGCGCCTGATGCGCAAGTTGCTGTGGCTCAAGGGCGGACACCACGGGTCATGATCACCGACAAGCTCCGGTCCTATGATGCCGCCAGGCGCGACCTCATGCCCGGTGTCGAACACCGGTCGCACAAAGGCCTAAATAATCGAGCGGAAAATTCGCACCAGCCGACCCGACGACGCGAAAGGACCATGAAACGCTTCAAGTCGGCACGCCAGCTTCAGCGGTTCGTTTCCATCCATGATCCGATTGCCAACCTGTTCCACTTTCCCCGCAATACGCTGTCATCGGCTCAACATCAAGACCTGCGTAACGCCGCCATGCAAATCTGGAGCAAAATCGCGTGTGTCGCCGCAGCCTGACAGCCGTCCCCGCCAGCTATCGCTGCATCAATCCGCTGATAACTTTACAGTGCCCGCCGACGCTCACCTCCATGAGGTCTTCGGCTCCGCTTCGTTCGAGTTGCCAGGCCAGGAAATGTCTGGCCCCCCACAAGAACGCGTCGATGCTCGCCCAAGCAAGGCCACGCTCCTCGCGAAGCCAGGTTTCGTATTCGTTGCAGATCGCAAGCCGCAGTCGGTCGGCGGCGCAGGTTGCTTTTGGAGCAGGTGGCCACTGATGCTGCACAAGCCGCAGCAGAGCGTGAATACCCGACTGCGGAATTTCGTGCCAGCGCTTGCCGGGATTTCGACCGCGGCGCTTCCGGAATAGCGCGACTGCATCGCACAGATATCGCGCGACCTCGGCTTCGGTCACATCTGCGACCATAATTCCTCGATGCCCTAAGTAATCGAGAAACTCCTGTGCATAGGCGCAGTAATTTCCGATCACCACCGGACTGTAGCGGCGACTGCTCAGTACGGCTTTGAGTTCAGGGATCAGTTCTCGTCCAGATTTCGACATCCACAACTCCTCTGCTGGTCGAATGACCGCAGAGGTTCGCTGGAAAATAATGCAGAGCAACGACGGCGCCGAACAGCGGAAGTGTATGGATTTTCTGCGCCAGTCCCGCGTTCCTTCGCATTATGGCCATCTGACGATTAGTCAAGGAATGAGGAGGTGAGCATTATTTGACGAAAGGTTTGACGTAGGCCGGAGGAATGAGGCGCACATCATGGCCGAGGTTCGCGATCTCACGCGCCCAATTGTGAGCGCCACCGCATGCCTCCATGCCAACCAGACATCGAGGCAGCTTTTCGAAGAAGCGCAGCACCTCGCCTCGACGCAGTTTCCGATTGAACAGGGGCGAGCCTTCGATATCGGCGCCGTGAACCTGGAAAACGAGTTTGGCTAAATCGAGCCCGATGGTGCTAACATGCTTCATGGAACGGTCCCCCCTTTGTGGCGTTCGAACAACGACCACGTTTTAGCACTAGATGCTGTCGGAGCGGGCCGTTCCACCTCATCACATACGGTCGCCGCTTGGAGCGGCTGCACCAATATCCCGCTTGCGGCGGCATGGGCCCAAAAGGCGAGACCCGTCTTTGAATGGCATTCAGCCAGCTGGGATCTCGGTTCGCCTCCTGGATCCGCCAAACTTCACCCCGGCGCCGAAACCAAGAGGCCGGCCACCGAAAAATGGCCATCTCTCCTCGTCATCCGGAGCGGCACAATTGGGGAATTTTACTTCGGCACTTGGAGTGCGCCCCTTGGGGTGGACAGATTGGGATGAGGAATTGACCGGCCTACCGGGTTTTCGGAAAGAAGACCCATGGCAAAGCACCGCAGTCACAGCGTCGAATTCAAACGTCAGGTCGCGCAGGAATTTCTCGCCGGCGAAACGCTGCATGGTCTGGCAAAACGCCACGACGTGTCGCGCAATCTTATCCGCATCTGGGTTCAGAAGTACGAGGAAGGTGCATTTGACGAGGATGCGCAGGCCGTTGACCTCCTCCAGGAATACGAGGCGCGGATCGCGGCGCTGGAGCGGCTAGTCGGCAAGCAGGCTCTGGAACTGGAGTTTCTAAAGGGGCCTCTGAAAAACGCACCGCCGCCGAAAAGCGGGACTACGTCCGTCATCACCGGCCCCGCGGCATCTCCGTCGCGGAAGGATGCCGGCTGATGGGAATCGCGCGCTCCACTTATTATGACCACCCAGAAAGGCCGGCCGACGACACTGCGATCGTCGAAGCGATGTTCGCGATCTGCGACGAGTTCGAGTTCTACGGCTATCGCCGCGTCGGTGCGGCCCTGCGGCAGCAGGGTATTGTCGTGAACCACAAGAAGATTCGCCGCCTCGGGCGGCAAGGCGCAGCGACATCAACCTCCATTATGGCAGCGAGCCCGGTACCAAATTCTACAGCGGGCTTTCCGATCAATATGGCTATTTATAGCGCGGCGATCCTGATTGACGCTGAGTCCCCGTGAGGCATTCGAGAACATCCGAGTGAGGCAACGGCATTATTTTCTGGGAACACTCTTGGATGAGGCAATACGCGTTTCGCGGTAGGGACGCCCATTACTGGACGCCACCGGGTCACCGGAGGCGGTCACCCACCTCCGGTTCCCACAGAACGTGGCGTGCAGATTTCCCGCACCACGCTCTTCGGCAGTTGTTTCACAGCACCGCAAGTGCTCGCAGCGCCCGGTATGGGAGCCGCAGCTTTGGTTGCTGCAGCGGGGTCCGTTCCTTGATCTGCTGGAAGGCGTCCCAGGTGAGGTGGCCACCATCACGGCTGCGGCTGCGCAGCACCTTCAACCAGTACCGCTCCCCAGCCCTATAGACCTTGGTGAGCGACCGGTAATTTCCGGCGACACCGTAATAGGCATAGTGGCCGCGTAGGACAGCGTTAATCGCGCCGACCTGTTTCCTGATCGTATGATGCCGCATTTCCCGCATCAGCGCCTGCAGCGACGAGACGCTCCGTCGAAGTCTCGACTTCTCCGTGCGCATGCCAACCTTGAAGTTACCCTTCAGGTTCCGCGTGCAGTACAGCGTCATGCCCAGAAAATAGAATGTCTCCGGGCGGTTTCTGCCGTGCTTGCCCGCGTGCCGCTGTGCGAACCGGCCAAACTCGACCAGTTTGGTCTTGGTCGGCTCAAGCGTGAGGCCAAATTTCCCCAGCCTGTGGCGCAGGGCCTCCTCGACGCGAAGTGCGTCCGAGCGATATTGGAAGCAGATCACAAAGTCGTCGATGTAGCGCACCAGCCGAGCCTCGCCCCGTAACCGGGTCTTCACGACGCGCTCGAACCAAAGGTCCAGGACATAGTGCAGGTAAACGTTGCTCAGCAGGACGCTGATCGAACCGCCTTGTGTAGTTCCTTCGTCACTCGGGTGGACAGCTCCGTCCTCAAGGACGCCCGCTTTCAACCAGCGTCTGATCAAGCTGATCAGGCGCGGATCCCCGACTCGATGTTCGATAAACCGGAGCATCCACTCATGGGACAAACTCCCGAAGAAATTCTTCAGGTCCGCCTCCAGCACCCAGCCCGTCATACCACCGGAGATCACCTCGTTGAGGGTCGACAGAGCATGGTGGGCGCTGCGCTCTGGCCTGCCCCCGAACGAGCAAGGCAGAAAGTCCTGCTCGTAGATCGCGGACAGCACCTCAGCGGTGCTACGCTGAAGCGCCCGGTCCGATACGGTTGGCACCCCGAGCGGGCGTTTCTCCGTCTTTCCGGGCTTGGGGATATAAACCCGCCGGACTGCCGGCGCGCGATACCCCTGACGGTGAATGGATTGAAGCATCGGCTCGATCCATTCTCCAAAGCTTTCCTTCGCCGCCTCCACCGTCTGCCTATCCACCCCGACCGCCGAACGGTTCGGAACCCTTGTAAGATTCCTCTGCACTCGGTCACGCGTGATGTGATGGGCAAGCGACGTAAAGCGGAGCTTCGGCTCACACCGAGCTTTCGCTTCTATGCGGTCAAGTTCTGTTTCCATGGTCAGCTTTATCTTTCCATTACATGAAAGGCCTCGTCTCCCGTTGGATGGAGCCCATGTTGCCCAAGAACACTTCAACTACCGCTGACCGCTTCCCCATGTGGCCGGCTCTCCCGACCTCGGAGTACTATCAGTCAGTCTGACTTCCACCCGACCATCAGTCCCTTCTCACCTCATCGGCTTGTCAGGTCCTACAAGTTTACGCTTGAGCCGGATGGATCTCCCTTGTTCACGTCAATGCCTTCGGTTGTATGCTGGCGGTACGAACCCCGGGAGTACCTCAGGCCACTCGCGAAGACGCGGCCTTCGATTCCGCCTTCCCCCAACGGGGATGGGGTCGGCTACTCCGATCACGATCGATTTCGGGGCTATCTTCCCGTTCACTGCTGTTCCGGCCTACAACCTCCCTGTCTACGCTTCGCAACGGCCGTTACCGGACGCCACGCAAGACTTGGTACGCGGCTGCTCGCTAGGCTTTGCCGCGGCCGTCATCTCAGACGGCTGACTTCAACGCGCTTGCAAGGCGCAACCCCGCACAGATCCACGCGGGCGGCTTTCCCGCACGTGGCTCCTACCTTGGGTGACTGACGGCGAAGCGGACGCTCGGCCATGGATGAAGGTTGCAAGGCTTGGGAAGGTAGTCGTCGGCTAGCTCTGCGACCCGTTCCCACGTTGCATCGTCCTTCTGGCTACGCCGCCGTAGCGATCGTCGCCAGAGGTCGATCACGCGGTACCTGAACGCCGTGAGCGCCCGGATATTCGTTGGAACCGCAAAGTAGCCGAAGTGTCCTTTTACGAGTTGCTCCAGCCATTTCCCCTGTTTGGGATTGGCCAATGCATGCGCCGCCGTAGCTCCACCTTGATGTCCTTGAGCTTCACCCGCATGCGGTCGCCTCGGGTCTTCCGTCTAAGCTGGAAGCGCCCTTTGCGCGATTTCCCGCAGATAAAGGTAAAGCCCAGGAATGCAAAGGTTTCCGGTTTGCCGAGCCCGCGTCGCTTGCGGTCGACCGCCGCAAAGCGGCCGAACTCAATCAGGCGGGTCTTGTCCGGATGAAGCGACAGCGCAAACTCCTCAAGCCTCGCGCGCATCGCATCGAGGAAGCGACGGACGTCGTCCTCGTGCTCGAAACCAATGATCACATCATCGGCATAACGCACGATGATCATATCGCCGGTGGCCCCACGCTGTCGCCAGCGCTCCGCCCACAGGTCGAAGACGTAGTGCAGGTAGATATTGGCCAGAAGCGGCGAAATCACCGACCCTTGACCCGTTCCCCTGTCATCCACCGTCACAATCCCGTCTTCGAGGATGCCCGCCTTCAGCCATTTCCGGATCAGGCGGATGATGCGCTTGTCGCCGATCCTGTGTTCCAGGAAGCGTGCGAGCCAATCCTGGCTGACGCTCCCGAAAAAGTTCTGGATGTCGGCGTCCAAAATCCAGTTCACCTTCCGCTTATCGATCGCCACGCACAGGGCATCCAACGCATCATGCGGTCCTCGTCCGGGCCGAAACCCGTAGGAGAAACCGCAGAAGTCACCTTCATAGATGGCGTTGAGCACCATGACCGTTGCACCCTGGACGACTTGTCTTCCAGGGCGGCAATCGCCAGCGGCCGCTGCTTTCCATCCGCCTTCGGTATGTACGTCCGGCGAGACGGTTGCGGTCGGTACGCCCCACTGTGGACCCGTTTGTGCAAGTCCCTGAGCCGAGGCTCAAGGTCTGCCTCGTAGTCCTGCCACGTCATGCCATCCACCCCGGGAGCGGCCTTGCGCTTGAGCGCGTAGAACGCCGTCCGAAGCGTGTCGACATTGATATGGTGGAAGAGCGCAGTGAACCGTTCCTTCTTCCTTTGCCTTGCGGCTTTCCGTACGCGGTCCAGCGCCTGGGTCACGCGAGCCCGGTCCTGTGTCCGGTGCGTGCTTTGCTGGCCCACGTTCCCCTTGGTCGCCGGCCTTGGCTCCACCGGCTCCGCCACCGGTTGCCCGGTTTTGTTCGTCGGCTTCACAGCTACTATGCCGGAGTCAGACTTCTCCTGTCCGTTCATCATCGGCTACGGCTCCTCGCCTTCCCGATGCGGACCGGCATGGCGAACGCCACCCGGCCAGACAAGAGATCTCCCAGGTTCCGACGCGTTCCTTTCATGCGTGATGCGGCCCTAGACCCCGGCAGGGCGACGGTGCCTCGCTTATCGGCTCCGCAGATGTTGCCTTCGACGGATGAGAACGTCTCGGCCCCTGCAATCTTATCACTATCGTGGCTCACTCCCACACCCCGCATGATTGCTGCGTACGCTTCGCCGTGGTCGTCACCTCCCACGCCGCAACACTTGCTACCGGGCGGTCGCTACCCCTTACCCGGACCGGACTCGCACCGGCTGGAACGCGCCAGCTTGGCCTGGCGCACCTCACCGTGATTGTCGCCGCGCAGCTATTACAGCATCCTGCCGATCAGCCCTACTGAGAGCGAGGCTGTCTATGTGCTCGATGGCCTGTTTGATCACGATACGATTCTGGAGATCGAGGAGCTGTTCACGGATACCGGGCGCGCGAGCGATCATGTTTTTGCGCTGTTCTGCCTGGTCGGCAAGCGCTTCGCGCCGCGCCTTCGCAACATCAAGGAGCGAAAAATCCGTTCCTTCGAAAAGGCTGATGCCTATCCGACACTGGCAAATCATATCGGCGCACCGATCAACACCGCGCTCATTATGGACCATTGGGACGAACTCCTGCGCCTTGCAGCGTAAATCACGACGCTTACCGTCGCGCCTTCGGCGATCCTCAAGCGGTTGTCCGCCTCATCGAAATACAGCGAACTGGCCAGAGCACTGCGCGGACTCGGCCGCATCGAGCGAACGCTGTTCATGATCGAATGGTATTCCAGTCCGGCGCTGCGCCGGCGTTGTCAGGCCGGTCTCAACAAGGGCGAAGCTGCACATAAGCTCAAGCGCGCCGTGTTCTTCCACGAACGCGGTGAAATCGAAGCCATACGGCTCTCGGCGCCAGACGACCGCCCCTATAGGTCACCGCCAGCCGGGCGCGACGCCCCGGACGGATTTATGCACCAACGTTCACTTATCTCGAACATCGAAACAGTCATCGAAGCGATTGCTTTCGCAATATGCGGAAAGGCGCACCGAGGAGCGCGCTCCCGTTTCGCTATCTCTTCCCTCCCGGCACGCGGGACACGAGACATGATAGTCTTCATGCCGCTCCCTATTGAACCTCTTAGTCGGCCGGTCCTCCGCGGAAATTCAACGCCCGCTCCAAATACCAAGAAGGGTCATCGCTGGACGAATCTGTCTCGACATACCCTTCGTTTTCGTCGCTCCTTCCTTCAACGGGATCCTCGCTCTCGGCTTGGAGATACTGTCGAGGCTTGTCTGCCCGCTGCCATTCACGGTCGCCGTTCAGCGTCCACTTATCGCCATGCCGTTTAGGATCAAGCACGAACTCGTTTCCACCCACGTCAACAAAGCCCATCTGCTCCAGACGGGGCCTCGGGTCATCGTTAGCAGGACGCGACATGATTAAGGGCTTCTTGCCGTCGAGCCGAAGTTGATGTTCGAGCAGAACATCGCCCGCGTTCTCAACGAGCGGATGGGTCACTCGCATAGCCACAACCGATGAGATGTTTTTTCGCTCCGGAAAGTGCTCTTTCTGCCAGTCTTTCCCTTTGATGCGGAATCCTGGATCCACTCTTAGCAGCCCGACGCTCTTGTCGCCCAACTGGTAACTGAAGTACTGCGCACCAGGCTTGTCAGCTACGCTCGCACCAACTCTAGCGACCATTGCGGTGCGCTCGGCTTTCTTGGACACGAAATCCGAGTATTCTAATGGATTATCGGCAATGTGCTTGACATCATCACTATAGAAATTCTTCAGTTCTTTTTCGAACGTCTTTCTGTCCAACTCGTAGATAGGAGGTTCGGAGGTGAGGGAATACAGCCGCGACGCCGACGACGAACCAGACGCCGCCTCTGCGAGCGTTTCCGTAAACGTCTGGTCATCTGCTGCCTGCCCCGATTCATCGGCTTGGCTCGCGCTTGTAGATTGGCTGGCTGATCCAGTGATACTGCTATACATGCGGTTCGCTCCCCAATTGAAATGGTTGCACCGTTGTAATATCGTTCTACTCAAGACCTGTTAGCAGCCTAAGCCAGGGAGCTGACGACGAGCTGACGTACGGAAGAGTGCATGGCAGCAACCCCTACCTCGATCTGATCCCGGCTGGCCACATGGTGAATAGCGCACAACGCCGAGCCGATCGACTACACGCGCGACGCGGTCGAGGCGCTGTTGAAACTTTCATCTGAGAGCCGGCTCCGCAAATCTGAACAGTGCGATAGGTGGAGTCTTTGCCGGACGGCTGGCAAGATTGGGCCGCGAGATCAGCGAGACGAAGAGTAGACGCGCGCGCCGGAACAACACACCGGTTTTTTGAACGTGGCGCTGGCCGCCGTCAAGGGCGATCAACGCTGGCTCAACTGGCACCGTAAAGTTAACCGACGGCTGAGGAAGATGTGCGTACATGGGCCATGTCAGAAGTTGCTCGTGATCCGCTTTATCGTCGCCACCGCTATCCCGCTGAGATCATTGCGCACGCGGTATGGCTCTACTTTCGCTTTCCGCTCAGCCTGCGCATGGTTGAGGACATGCTGGCGTCCCGCGGCATCATCGTCACGCATCAGACCATTCGAAGCTGGGCGGAGAAATTCGGACGGCATTTCGCCCGGGAGATCAAGCGACGGTCAGCCGGCTGCCTGGGCGACAAATGGCATCTCGACGAATGTGTGGTGGCCATCAATAGCAAGAAGCAGTGGCTCTGGCGTGCCGTCGATCAGGACGGCTTCGTCCTCGAAGTGCTGGTGCAAAGCCGCCGAAATGCCAAGGCGGCAAAGCGCCTGATGCGCAAGTTGCTGAAGGCTCAAGGGCGGACACCACGGGTCATGATCACCGACAAGCTCCGGTCCTATGATGCCGCCAGGCGCGACCTCATGCCCGGTGTCGAACACCGGTCGCACAAAGGCCTAAATAATCGAGCGGAAAATTCGCACCAGCCGACCCGACGACGCGAAAGGACCATGAAACGCTTCAAGTCGGCACGCCAGCTTCAGCGGTTCGTTTCCATCCATGATCCGATGCCAACCTGTTCCACTTTCCCCGCAATACGCTGTCATCGGCTCAACATCAAGACCTGCGTAACGCCGCCATGCAAATCTGGAGCAAAATCGCGTGTGTCGCCGCAGCCTGACAGCCGTCCCCGCCAGCTATCGCTGCATCAATCCGCTGATAACTTTACAGTGCCGTTGATTCTACTCCGGCCGAGGAGAACGACGTCCGACCAGAGAACGTAGTGTGAGCGCAATGACTGAAATAGACTATCTCTGGCCCCTGGCAGGCGGCCTCCTGATCGGCCTGTCGGCAGGCCTCTACCTTCTGCTGAACGGAAGGATAGCCGGGATTTCCGGCCTCGCGGCCGCCGCAGCCGGCTTGACCCATGACGGCGACAGCAAGTTGGGACTGGGTTTCCTCGCCGGCATCATCGCAGGCGCTTGGCTGGCGGCAGCCCTCGTCCGCCACCCCGACATCACGCTCACGTCTTCGCCAGCACTGCTGATTGCCGCCGGACTCATCGTTGGCTATGGCACCCGGCTCGGATCGGGCTGCACGAGCGGCCACGGCGTTTGCGGGCTTGCGCGGCTTTCGCCGCGTTCGCTTGCCGCCACAGCAATCTTCATGGCCGTTGCGGGCGCGACGGTCTTCGTCACCCGCCATCTCCTTGGATTCCAGCCATGAGGGCCCAGATGTTAGCAGCGATCGTGTGCGGGCTCATCTTCGGGGCGGGTCTGGTAATCTCCGACATGATCAATCCCGGACGTGTGCTGGCGTTCCTCGATGTCGCGGGTAACTGGGACCCGACGCTGGCCTTTGTCATGGGTGGCGCGCTGATCCCTTCTGCCGTGGCCAACATCATCCGCAGCCGCGGCTCGGCTCCCTTGCTTGACAGCCGCTTCTATGTGCCGACGAATAGATCGATCGATTGGAAACTGGTGACTGGCGCGGCCTTGTTCGGACTCGGCTGGGGACTGGTGGGGTTCTGCCCCGGCCCCGCTATCGCTGCATTGTCGACGGGGCGATGGGAGGCCGTTCTCTTCGTTGCGGCAATGCTGATCGGCATGTTGGTTTACCGCTTATCACACCGCCAGCGTCTTCCGAACTACTCGGCAAATTGAAAGTGTATTCCCTCCGCTTGGGTGAAGCGTGATGTGGAGGCACTTTGTGGATGGGTAAAGCCGGCCGCCGGAGCGAAAAGCAGCAGGTGAGCTGCTCCTGCCCCGCAGTCATTCAACGCAGGGCTCGCTCAGAAACTCTGATGGAGGGCAGCAAACCGACCAGCCATTCATGCAGCTTCCAGGAAGAGGCAGCCAGAACCAAAGTCCGTTTCCCTTGCGCGAACCAGACCTCAGCCGGGGGACGTCCGAGCTTCCGGTCCCCACCCGAAGCAGTCAGGTCCGGCGAAAAGATCGGCGCGATTGACGCCGATCTCGAAAAAAGAACGGGAGCTTCAGAAGGGCCAGAAGTCTGCCACATAGGTCGCGGCGGCGTTCAGCCATATCGTCGTGTCGCGGTACCAGGCCATGACAGATTCATGGACATATCGTGCGACGGCAAGGAACAACACGAACAAAACGACGGCGCCGAAGAATTTGCCGAACCATTCGTCGCCTTTGGAATCATTGCTCTGGATGACGTACTGTTGCCTATTATCGTTCAGCATGTCCTTTAACGGTCCCGGTCGTCGCGGTCGCGTTTCCTCTGTTGCATTTGTTCCCGCTCCAGCTCGTCTAAACGAGGAATATGCTGTTGGGCGGGATCTGTCCGCGTCGTTTCTCCGCTGCGCTGAGCGGCTTCCTTATCCTTATCTAGCCGATCTTGTAGGCGATTTGTAGCATCGACCGTGGACGCTAACTCGTGAGCTTCGCGCGTGTCGTTGTCGATCGGCTGCTGATCAGGCTCCTCGCGAGCTTCGAGCCGCTGGTCGGCAGCAGCAGCATCCACATTCGCCGGCGCCTTGTCCTTTCCTTCGATCGGCCGATCGTCGTCGCGGTTCTTGACGTCTGCACGCTCGTCATCCTGTAGGTCCTGCGCTTCGGCTTGTCTTTCCGCGCGTTCAATGGCCTGTTGCAAATCTTGGTCCTGATCGGCAACCTCTCTGAGGTAGCTGTTTCCTTGGACAGCCAACTGCGCGGCCCTTTCGAGCGCCTGCTGAAGGCCGGGTTGCATCCCGTCTTTGCGGTCGGCCGAAAACTCGCCGGTCTCGATCCGATCAAGTCCCTCTCGGTAGTGCTCGATTTCGATCATGGCCTCGTTGCCGGCCTCAACAAGAGCCTCGCCGTGCTTGGCGACCGCAGCGTCCCACTCGTCATTGGCCGGATCACGCGGCTCGCTGCGAGGCGCTTCGCCACCTTGCTCCGCCAACGCCTCTTTGCGCTGCGCGTAGAGGTCCACCAGCTCACGCTTCTGATTGACGAAATCTCGGGCCAGGCCGGCTATCTCGTCAAAGTCCGCCCGATCGTCTGCCGAGACCGATCGCTCCAACTTGAACAAGGCCGTCTCGACCTTCTTCTCATATGTCTCAAACTCTGCTCGTGACATTTCGCGCAATTCCTGACCCTCCAAAACCATCTCCTGCAATGTAGCCAAATTGATGCGGAAGTCCGATCCAAAATCCGCGCGAATAACACTGCCGCCCATTTCCGCTTGTGCCATCGAAAGCCCGGATTCCAAGTAATCTCGATGCTGTGCGGCATAGGCCACGACTTGACGGTCACCACCCGCCAGGGCGACCTTCTGCCACGATTCCTGCGCCGTTATGATGTACTGCCGGCTCCTGTCACTTTTGGCGACCGTGCGTCGGCCGGCGCGCTTGGCGTCATATCTCGCCTGCGCCGCCTCGCTGGTTCCGACATGCTCCGTGCGACCTTCGCGGCTCACCGGCCGGACCTGGGTGCGCGTGAATGCCGGCGGGCTGGCAAACTCGCGCCGATCAGTCATTTCCATCTCAATGCCGTGCTCCCGTGCCTTCTCTGCCATAACGGATCGCCATTCCCGAAACACGGCAGGCGTCGTCTCGATGCGGTCACAGGAATCCGATTTCATTGCCACGATGGCATGTGCATGCACGTGCGGACGTTTCCCCCCCTCCCCTGCCTCTTTCGGATCGCTGGCCGGATCGTGCATGGCGAAGACATACCGATGCCGGGCAAACTGCTGCGCCAGGAAGTCGCGCACCGCGCCTTCGAATGCGGCCACGTCGGTTCCGGCCCGAGCTGACATGATGACGTGCATAACGTCGCGGCTCTTGCGGCTGTGGAGCTCGCCGCGCCATTCCTTCTGCACCAGGTCGCCGGCGGCCTTCTCGTTCGCTATCGACTGACCGCGATCGTCCCAAACGTCTTCATGCCGCTCGACCAGCCCACGCAAGCGGCTGGCGCCGAACTCGACGCCGTTTCCGTAGCCTTGAAAGGAGAACTTCGCCGCAGCCTCGCCGGCGGCCGCGCTGGCGTCGTATCGGCCCTGGATGATGCCAGCCGCCTTCGCGTCGCTCGTCAGCCGCTCCCCCTGCCCGCTTCGTAATACGACGAGCCCCTGAACGGTCACGGAGCCGCGCTCATTCTTCTCGATCGCATAGGCATAGCGCCGATCGCCAAAGCCGCTCGTCAGGGTGCTCCTCACCTGGTCGTGCAATGCCTCGTCCGATGCAAAGTCGGCCGCCGCGATCTCGACGGAAAAACTCCCGATGTCGCGGCTTTCTGCGCGGTTCTGAAAAAGGTGATCCCAATCGCCACGGATGCGTGCGAGTTCTTCCCGCCCCTCGAGGATCCTGCCGTTCTGGTTCTCCACCTTCAGTTCGCCGCCACGGGACACATAATTCAGCATCGCACCGACCCGAGCACCGCCGCCATATGACGCCATCTTGACGACTGCCGGCTGGCTTCCCTTTGCTATCGCCCCTAGCCGCGCCTCGATCGATCGGGCGACCGTTGTCGCCGACGTCACCTGCGCTTGAGGAGCCCCCCTGCCCTTCGATGCGAATCCACGTCCACCGGAAGCCCCGCCTGCGCCTCCGCCGCCACCTGCAGCGCCGAGTTGAGCCAACTGCTTCAGACGCTTTCGCATCTCTTCCTCGGCCGAAGCGCCGCGCCCGTCGGACGACATTTCGTGTAGCAGCGCTACGCGCCGCTGCTCCCATTCGCTCGTGAATGCGCCGAAGAAGATTTCCAAAGGCTATTTCTCCCCTCGGCGCTGATAACCAGCTCGCCGCGTCAGAGCACGTAGCTCGCTCATCACTGCCGCTTGCACCCGCTGCACGTTCTCAAGGTTGATGTCCAATTCGCTTGGGTGGACCCCGCGGCCGCTGTTGAGCGCCCTGGCAACCTGGTTCAGGTTGATCCCGATCATCCGCATGTCTTCGAGCAGAGCCGCCATGACCAGGCGGTCATCGCCGGTCAACATCGGCTTGACCCCTGCCCCCTCCAAAAGCAGCGACCGGAAAAAGCTGGACACCGTCATGCCGGCACTCTCGGCGGCCTTCTCGATCGCCGCATGTTCGTCGGCCGTGACGCGGACATGCACAGTGCGATCTTTCTTCGTCGGCTCGAGAAGAGCGTTGAATTTCCCGTCATCCATTTGGCCGTTGGCCCCCTACTGGCGCTTGCGTCAGATGATCGAGGGCTCGTCCCACGATTGCAGGAAAATGGCGTAGCACATTTTTCCGTATCCTGCCCCTCTAAATTGTAAGGGGAATTCAACTAAACAATTTAGAGCTGTCGCCCCACTGCTCGACCGTTTGCCTTTACGGGCCGGCCTCCGGCCCGTCCGCTTATCGAGGGAACGCTCCCCCAGGGTTCACCTCCGGAAGCCGCCTTTGAGGCCTTTGTCCGCAGCAAGGGACGCTTCGCTCTTCGCCCCTTGCTGCTTCCGGCTGAGCGTGAAAGCCGGCCCCACGCGGTTCCGGGGTTCACTGAACTAGCGGCACGTTTGGATGACGCCGCACCCGATCCGCAAAGGAGGCTAGGCATCGCACGCGTCAATCACATTCCGGTGTCGTGTTGAAACTTCACACGAGTTTGTAGCACGTAGTTTTACCACCATGTGGTCATGGGGCGCTGGTTTCATATCGTGGGGAAGATTGCTCACACGATGTGGATGTATGTTAGTTTTGGTCCGATTGACCACACCGTAAGGTAGTGGCATGTTTCGCACGCACAATGTGAAGATGCCGCGAAACCTCACGGCCTGCTCTCGCAGACTTGCGAAGGGAGTTGCGACATATGCCACTTTGTATATCTGCCGTGAGCGGCAAGGGTGGGGCAGGAAAGACAACCGCGGTCATTTTAATCGCCGGCGAATATGCCCTTCAGGGAAAGCGGGTCCTCCTCATTGACGCAGACGGCCGCCAAAACCTTCAGGAATGGTGGAAGCGCTGTGAGGCGAAAGACAACCTGCCTGATAACATTGAGCTTATCACCGCGGCACGGCAGACGACCGTTCAACAGCTCCTCGAAAACGACGCGAACAAGTTCGACGTCGTCTTGATGGACTCGCCCGGCCAGGACACTGTTCTGAGGGACACGATCATTGCGGGGTCGCATATCGTGCTGACCCCGATTCAGCCAAACCAGGACGAAATCAAGGCGGCAGGACAGGCGGCCGCAGACACGGCCGACATCTCCGACAAAGTGGGGAGGGTTATCCCCCATGCAAACTTCGTCACCAGGATCACGATGCCAGCGAAATATTTGGAAGCCTATCGCCTGGTCAGACCGTTCGTGCAGAACCTGCAAGAGGGCGGTTACGACTCTTATTTGCTCGCTACGGAGCTCATGGAACGCAACTGCTATCGCGAAATTCGAAATGGCTATGGCACGCTGCAAATGCTCGATCTCACAGACTCGGTGAAAAAGGGGCGAGCGGAAGTGATGAATCTGGTGGGCGACATCGAGGCACTTTTGGCGGATGAAGAAACGGGGGTAGCAAATGGCTAAAGGGCAAACGACGGTTTCGGACTTTGCAGTCGCGCCGCGTCGCAGCCGTCCCGCGGATCAGGCGGCGACACAGGAAGGTTCAGCAACAAAGGCGCCTGAGGTCCAGAAAGAGAAGCCCCTGGCTGAACATCAGCCAAAACGGCCTGAACCACCCAGTGCTGAGGCTGAAAAGCCCGTAAGCCGCCTGATCGCACCGACGGACGAAGCGCGACGCGAAAGGGCTGTGACGAAAGCGCTGCAGCGTGAGGATTCGAGAGTTCGCTTGCGTGATCTGAAGAGGGCCCGCGATCGGGAATCCAAGCACTACGTCAACTGCCCGCTGGATTACGACACGAAGATGCGGCTTCAAAAGGCCGCCCTCGACAACGATGTGAAGATGACGGTCATCATGAAGGCTTCGATCGATCAGTTCCTTAAAGATAACGGCTACTGATCGATGCTAGGCCGCGGATTCTTGCTTGGCGCAGCCGGCGGCTGCGTTCTCGGCGTTTGTCTTGCTCCTCATCTTGGAAGTCAGCAGGTCGAGGTGAGCAAGCTTTCCGAAACCATTGCGCCTCAAGCGAATATGGCGCGGGCCGTACCCTAAGAGCGTACGTGGCCGACGGACGATCAAGCCAAGATCCAGCTCTTCGAGTTAGCCGAATGGGATCTAAGCAAGCATGGCAATGGATCAGAGGTGAGGGTCGAGCGCTGCATTCGAATCGCTGACACCGAGCTGGCTTGCGAATTGACTGCGAAGCTCAGTTGGGTCGAAGGTAAGACGCAAATCGAGGCTGTTTTTCAAGCGAAGTCTGATGGTTGGAAGATTATAGCGGTCAAGAATCGCTAATTGCTTTTTCCCGCTCCACGATTTTTGAGGCTTCAACTTGCGGGTACACGCTTTGCCACTTGCCGAAGCATTTCGCTTCAGTGCATTACGAGAGTTTGCCATCGGAATTCCCCCCAATTAGGGAGGGAAAACCGCTGTACTTCACCAGAGAGGCACGTGCCAAGCTGCTTCAATGGTGCATAATATCCGCTGAGGGGCGGTTCATAAAAGGTAAGGTCGGTGATTGATTTTAACAGCTTAATGAGCTCGCGGGGCTTGGTTGAAACTACCGATCCGGAACTTGAGAGGCCGGTTTATCGCCAACCCGGCTTCGACGGCATTCTTACCGCAAAGGAGATGGACGAAAAAATCTCGGCTTGGCTCAAGAAGGCCCGCGAGAAAAAAGGCATCAGCCGCGCCGACGCAGCGCAATTATTGGGGTTATCCGTATCCGTCTACGGGCGGTACGAACGGTCAGAATCTCGAATGACCGTCCCCCGCCTGATTCACCTCTGTGAGATCACGGGCTTCACGCCTCTCGACATGATCTTTGAGGTAGGTCCCCACCTGTGGGGCAAGACGCCGGAAGAAGCAGAGGACCGCAGGACGCTGACGAAGCTCGTTGAATCTCTGCCGCATGACACCATTCGCGATTTAATCCGGCTGATGAAACGCATGACGCCGGGCGAGCCATCGGCCGGCTCTGTCGTCACTAGCAACGGCGAAAGCCGCTAAACTGGCGCGCTCCGCCTTTGCACGTCATGGCTATCTCGCAGTGAAAAACGGCAGCCGCCCCGCTCCCGTTTACCACAGGCTCCGGCCTTCTCTTCGGCGCAATGGCGTAGCGCGTTCAGGCCTCCGCCTGCTTCGCTCCGCCAAAGGCGGAGTGGAAAACGGGAACGGACCGGGACTTTTGTTTTTGGGATCCTTGTCGCTGACACTCCAAAGGTCGACATCAACATCTTGAATCGGTCAGGGATGATCGATTCAAAAATGTCGTTGGACGTCTGCGCATAGTCCGGCCAATCTTGGATCCATGACGCAACATTGGTTCCACCTTTATGTTCAGCGCACCGACGCCAGCAGCAATATGGCGCGCTTTTACCAATTGTCTGTCGAGCCGGATCTCTTCGGCGGCGCTGCACTCATTCGGCGCTGGGGACGCATCGGCACGCGCGGCCAGGAACGCATCCATCTGTTTGACAATGACCGCCAAGCGATTAGCCGCTTCCTTGTCCTGGCGCGCCAGAAGCGAGCGCGCGGATATCGGCCACAATCGTGCTATTAAAAGGGATAGCGTCGGAATGTCGGAAACCGACTTTCCTTGCTGATCAAACCGCAGCTAGCGTTCCTGCGAGCTCTCCGCTCCGGGCCGCGTCCACCGAAGGCAACTGCCGGCCCCGTCGTCGTGCTGTCAATCGGCGTGCAAAATTCACCCCTTATCGGCGTCCAAAATTTGCATGCCGAAACACACAAGCAGCGAGAAGGCGATGATCCGCCACGCCACGATGCCGATCAGCGACGGATTGCGTTTTCTCATGCGGCGGCCCGCAGCAGATAGCCGATGCCGCGTACGGTTTCGATCTGTACGCCTGTGTCCAGCGGCTGCAATCGCTTCCGAACTCTGGAAACGGCAAGCTCCAGCGCATTGGAACTGAGCTCCTGCCCATATTCCGAGAGGGCGATCTCCAGCCGGCGTTTCGGAACGACGCGCCCGACCTCGCGCATCAATATCTCGATCAGCGAGCGTTCGCGCGGTGGAAGCGCGACGATGACCCCATCACAGGTCAGCTCTGCGGTGGCTGGATCGAAGCGCAACGCCCCGGCCTCGAGCACTGGCTGTATGGCGTGCGGATTGCGCCTCAGCATGGCCCGGCATCGGGAAAGCAATTCGCGATGGTGGAAAGGCTTCACCAGATAATCGTCAGCCCCGGCATCGAGCCCCTGGACGCGTTCGTCGACGGAGCCGCGGGCGGTGATAACCAGGACAGGTAACCCGGCGTGCTGCTGCCTTATCCATTTCAGAAGATCGAGGCCGTCGCCATCCGGCAGGCCCAGGTCGAGAAGGACGAGATCGTGCTCCCGCCCGCCGATCGCCGCCTCGGCTTCGTTGACACTCGAGACCGCGTCGAGCCGCCAGCCCGCATCACGCATGGTCTCGCCAACAAGCTCGATGAGGCGGGGACTGTCTTCGACGAGCAGCAGGCGCATGCGTTTTCCTGAACTCAACCCTTCTTACGGCCGGTGACCATCGACCATATGAGGTTTTCCTTGAGGTGCCAACTTTCAACGACCGCCGCCGATGCGTGCAACCCAGCTACGATCATCAGCGAATTTGCCAGCAACTCGTGAGTTTCCCCGAGCGCCTTGTTGCCCCAGAAGGCATCGAGCGTCGTCAGCCAGCCGGAGGTGCCGACGGCCGCCAGCAAAACCATCAGCAGGATCATCACCCAGCCTGCGGCGGGGTTGTGTCCCACATGGCGCTCCGCTCTGCCTGCGGCAAAGGCGAACAGGTAGCTCGCAACGGCCGAGGGGCCGCGAACGAAATCGGCAAAGCGCGCATGTCTCGTGCCGACGAATCCCCAGACGAAGCGCAATGCGATCAGCGCCATTGCAGCATAGCCGACATAGCGGTGCACGCTCTTGCCCGGTGGCAGCAGAAAGAGGTTGATGACGCAGCAGGCGACCAGGCCCCAGTGGAAAAGCCGGACGACCGGGTCCCAAACCCGAACATCTCCGTTGCGGGAAGCCAACGCCTCCCGCCTTCCAGCCGCTGACTTGGGCATCAGTCTTCCAGCTCCGCTTTGACGATTTCGCCCGTCACGGGGTTCATGTAGACCTCAGCGCGCTCATGCTTGGCCGTGAACGCGTAAATTTCGTAGCACGTGCCGGCCACCTTGACGTTGCGTATGTCCGTATAGCCCGCCTCCTCTAGCTTCGAACCGGCGGCGTCAGGTTTCATCCAGGCTGACTGCGGCTCTTTCGTGCACGACGCGTTGTCATCGTCCGCAAATGCGAAGGTGGGAAGGACGACGGTCGCCAACACACAGATAAGCATCGATTTCACGAGCGGCTCCTTTGGAAACGGGCCGCCACGGCGGCGGCGGGCTCACCTTGGCCCTGCCCTGCTGTCGAGAACCTGTCCGCCTCTCGATGTCACCGACCCCAGTGCACCTGGCCGTCCTCAACCCTTCTCCCGACAGCACTTCGACAGTTTGGCCGCGGTACTGGCGGAAGCGTCGAGACGCGTCGGACTTCCGCCACGTCTCGAAAGAAGCCGATGTCGGCGAGCCCCAACGGACCCGATGAGAGCGATGAGCTCGCATTTTTTTGGAGAGAAGCTTTTGACTGTCTTCAGAATTCGCCGGCCGGAGATCGGCAGCGTCGCATTGAGCGCGATCGCCACCCTTTACCTGCTGATGCTCGCCAACAATTCCTTCTGGAGCCATGCGGTGGTCTATTTCGATCACGCGTGGATCGCCATGCTATCGCTCGGTACGGCACTCGCTCTGACCACCTTTTCGACCCTGACGTCGCTGTCGATGAAATATGTCACGAAGCCGGTGCTGATCCTGCTGATCGCCATCTCGGCGGCCGTCTCTTATTTCACCGATACGTTCGGCGTTGTCATCGACAAGGAGATGATCGGCAATGCCGCCGTCACCACTCAAGCCGAGGCCGGTCATCTGCTGACAGGCGGCCTTGCGCTTCATCTTGCGATCTACGCGCTCATTCCCTCGCTTCTGATCGCCTGGGTGAAAGTCATGCATCGTCGTTTTTTCGCGAAGGCCGCCGTCAATTTCCTCTTCATTGCTCCAGCGCTTGTCTTGAGCGGCGTGCTCATCTACGTCAACTTTGCCGGCATCGCCTATGCGCTGCGGGAGCATCGGGACCTGATGGTCCGGTTCAATCCGGCCGGGCCGATCTCGTCGGCGGTACGCTACGGTCTCTCCACCTATCGCGAACGCAATCTGGTCGTGCAGCCGCTCGGGACCGACGCCAAGGAGGGTTCGCGCATCGCCGCAGCCGGCAAGCCGGTCGTCGTCGTAGTGGTAGCGGGCGAGACGGCGCGGGCGATGAACTTCTCCCTCAATGGTTATGACCGGGAGACAAATCCGGAATTGAAGGCGCTTGGCGTGGTCAACTACCGCGACACGACGAGCTGCGGCACGGCGACAGCCGTCTCGTTGCCCTGCATGTTTTCCGTCTATCCCCGCGCAGAGTACAGCGACTGGAAGGCTCGCTCGACCGAAAACCTGGTCAACGTACTGACGCATGCGGGCGTTTTGGTTACCTGGTGGGACAACAACACGGGCAGCAAGGGAATCGCCGACCTCATCAATTTCGCCAGCATGACGCGTAGGAAGAACGGCCCGCTGTGCAACAATGGCGAATGTCTCGACGAAATCTTCCTCGCCGACCTGGATAAAAAGCTCGGCGCAACGACCAACGATAGCGTCATCGTGCTGCATCAACTCGGCAGCCACGGGCCATCCTATTACCTGCGCTATCCCGAGGCGTTCCGCCGCTTCACGCCGGACTGCCGCACGCCGGAACTGATGAGCTGCACGACGGAGGAAATCGTCAACGCCTATGACAACACGATCCTCTACACGGACCATATCCTGGCGAGCGTCGCGAGACTGCTCGAAAAGCATCAGGACCGCATTGCAGGCGCGATGATCTACATGTCGGATCATGGGGAATCGCTCGGCGAAAACGGCATTTACCTGCACGGCGCGCCCTATGCGATCGCACCCAAGGAACAGACGCAGGTCCCCTTCATCGCCTGGTTTTCGAAACCATATCAGACCGCGATGGGGGTTGACGCCGCCTGTCTCTCCACGGACGCAGACACCCCGAAGTCGCACGACAACCTCTTCCATACGGTGCTCGGCATGATGGACGTGCAAACGGGCGTCTATAAGCGCTCCCTCGACGCTTTCGCGGCCTGCACGCGCCCGGCGGAGCGGGAGAAGCAGGCGCCGGGTTTCCATGCGGCCGAGCGCAGGCTGCGAGCCGGACCGGGCGGAGTTCTTTAGCGGTTTGCCGCCCATATTCCATGAGCGGCGGCGGGTCGCTTCCCTCGGAACTCCTGCCAATCCGCGGCGGCGGCTGGTCCGGTGATCTCTGAAAATGAGCCGATGACTCATTCGCGCGGTTGTGGGCGCATTGGCGAAGGCAACCCATCACCCTCAGTAAGCGCGCTGCGGGATCAATCACACAAGCACGCATCGCCAAGCGTGATGAGCGCCGTGTTATGGGTTGCGGTCGAATTTCGCTGAACTTTTTGCGCGAAACGGATAGCGCGGCGCAATCTGGCTAGAGCGGGATGACTTTAGGCTGAAATCCGCATTGGGATTGGGCCGTCGGTAATCGATCGGTCTCCTGGTCAGGGGTTGGTTCTCAACACCCCAACATCCCATCAGGAGACCGCGCCTCCAAACCCGTCCTCTCCCGCGTCAGCAGGTTAGTTCAATCCCAAGAATTCACACTTCCTAGTGGTATCCGCCTAACATAAGAGTCCGTATGGGATTCCCTTTGGCGAGTGCGTATGCGAGTGTGGCGCATGCGCACAGGAAGAGCCTTCACCGTTTCGCCGACCGATCGCCAACGCCTGAGAGCCCTCATCAGTGATCGCAATGCGCCGCAGAAGCACGTCTGGCGCGCCGAGATCATCCTGCTGAGTGCCGATGGCGTCGGCACCGTCGAGATCATGCGACAGACCGGCAAGTCGAAGACCTGCGTGTGGCGCTGGCAGGAGCGCTTCGCCACGGAAGGCTTCGAGGGTCTCTTGCGCGACAAGACGCGCCCCTCGCGCATTGCGCCGCTCGGGCCGGAGATCGGCGAGCAGGTGGTGGCGCTTTCGCTTGCCGACCCGCCGGGCGAGACGACGCACTGGACTGCCGACATGATGGCGGCCGAGGTGGGCGTCAGCGCCAGCGCGGTGCGCCGCATCTGGAAGGCGCACGGTCTCCAGCCCCACCGCTGGCGGGCCTTCAAGCTCTCCAACGACCCGCAGTTCGTCGCCAAGCTCAAAGACGTTGTCGGCCTCTACGTCGACCCGCCGGCCCATGCCATCGTGCTGTCGGTCGACGAGAAGAGCCAGATCCAGGCGCTCGACCGCACCCAGCCCGGCCTGCCCCTGAAGAAGGGCCGGCTCGGCACCATGACCCACGACTACAAGCGGCATGGCACGACCACGTTGTTTGCCGCCCTCAACGTGCTCGACGGCACCGTCATCGGCAGGAACATGCAGCGTCACAGGCATCAGGAGTTCATCCGTTTTCTCAACGCCATCAACGCCCAAGTGCCGGCCGACAAGGCGATCCACGTCATCCTCGACAACTATGCCGCCCACAAGCATCCCAAGGTGCGCGCCTGGCTCGACCGCCATCAGCGCTTTATACCAACGAGCGCCGTTTCCGACTCTCAGGGATTCCCACGGGGCTTCGAATCTGAATCCATGCAGCAAACGGGAGGTTTGCGATGGGTTCAGCAATTTTGTTGCGTGATGATTTCGATGGGCGTGCTCTTCGACAGCTCGCACGGCAAACGAAGGATGCCAACCAGGCGCGGCGGTTGCTGGCGCTCGCCGAGATTTATGACGGCGGCTCGCGCTCGGATGCGGCACGGATCGGCAGCGTGACGCTGCAGATCGTCCGTGACTGGGTGCTGCGGTTCAATGCGCGCGGCCCCGACGGGCTGGTGAACGGCAAAGCACCCGGCGGCCGAGCGAAGCTGAACGTCGCTCAGCGCCATGCGCTGGCGAAGATCGTCGAAAGCGGCCCGATCCCTGCGATCCACGGTGTCGTCCGCTGGCGGCGCAAGGACCTGGTGCAGTGGATATTCCAGGAATTCCGCATCGCGATGGACGAGACGACTGTCGGCCGTGAGTTGAAGGCGCTCGGCTTCGCCAAGCTGTCGGCCCGCCCGCGCCACTACGCCCAGAACGAGCTGGAGGCAGAAGCTTTTAAAAAGACTTCCCCGCCGCTCTGGCGGAAATCCGAGGCCGGCTCCCGCGCGGCACCGACCTCGAGCTCTGGTGGGCCGACGAAGCGCGCATAGGCCAGAAGAACAAGATCACGCGGCGGTGGGCGCGTCGCGGAACCAGACCCTCCGCACCCTTGGATCAGCGCACCATGTGGGCCTACATCTTCGGGGCCGTCTGCCCGCGGAAGGGAAAGGGTGCGGGCCTTGTCCTGCCCTATTGTGATACCGAAGCCATGCAGCAGCATCTCGCCGAGATCAGCCAGGCCGTCGATGAGGGAGCGCATGCCGTGCTCATCCTCGATCAGGCCGGATGGCACGTCACGCCGAAGCTCAAAGTGCCGGACAACATCACCCTGATGTTCCTGCCGCCTCGTTCGCCGGAACTGAACCCCGTGGAAAACGTCTGGCAGTTCCTGCGCGACAACTGGCTCTCGAACCGCATCTTCAAAGACTACGACGACATCGTCGCCCATTGCTGCGCCGCGTGGAACAAGCTCGTCGACCAGCCGTGGAAGATCATGTCCATCGGACTCCGCGAATGGGCGCATCGGTCATGATCACCGCTCGTTGGTATTACCTTCCACTTCACGCCGACGTCCTGCTCGTGGCTCAACGCCGTCGAGGGCTTCTTCGCCAAACTGTCGAAGCGTCGCCTCAAGCGCGGCGTCTTTCATTCGGTCGTTGACCTCCAGGCCGCCATCAACCGCTTCCTTACAGAGCACAACCAACAACCCAAGCCCTTCACCTGGACCGCCGATCCCGACAAAATCATCGCTGCCGTCAAACGGGGGCACCAAGTGTTAGATTCCATCCACTAGTTGCCACGGTGCGCGCAATTCTCGACCGACTGGCGAAGGCCGCATAACAGGGTATGGATGGTTCTGGCCAAAGAACCGCCACCGAGCTTTCGACATGGCTCCGTCGCTAGACCTAACTCAAGAATTGGTCCGGGAGCGTCTCCACTGTTGCCCATACCTGAAAGGGCATCCACCTTGCCAAGGCAAGCGGCTCGGGAGCCGCGTACCTTGACATGATGTCAGCCATGCGCGCCGGTACGCGCAGGGCAAACCGATCATCTTCTTCGACCATCGGATACAAACCAAGGAATTCCCGCCCACGATATTGGTCGTCTTCGCTACGAACGATTGGAAGGACGCAAACTCGACGTTTCGCGCCGTGGAACCACCCAATCTCCCAGCTCATCCAGCTCGACGTTTCGGCATGTTCTGAATCGATGAACATTAGCCCTCTTGATGCGAGCATCTTGCCCTTGATGTACTCCGCGTCGGCGGGCGTCGTGTTGGCGCGATGTGAAAGCGGGCTCTCCACCCAGTCACAGAATACAGTTAGACCGATATCTTCGGTCAGAATGGAATAAATTCCGAGAATAAGCTCTTCGTCTCGTATGGCCTGCGAGAGAAAGATATCGTACCGTCGATGGCTCTCTCGGGCCTGACGCGCCAACAACTGGCGTGAGGACAAGCCGGCAGCTTTTGTGCTCATTCGAGCACGCTCTCGGACGCGATCTTCAGTAAGCAAACTCACTCGTCCTCCATGTTTCGAGGCGCCACCGTTCGAGCGTGAGACTAACGGTGACGCGAGGTAGTAAATTCCAACTGACCCTCTCATGCACGAAGCTCTGAATAACTCAAAGATGGGTCACAAAGGGCATTCTCAACCCGCCGCCACCAAATTACTTTCCTGATAATCTCGAAGGATCAGGAGTATGTCGTGGTCGAGTATACATATGTGAAGCTTGACCGCCGTCTCGCGGAGATCACCTCGAGCGATCTTGATGAGCAAAACGACTCAATGATGCTAGTGGATGGAATCTAACACTTGGTGCCCCCGTTTGACGGCAGCGATGATTTTGTCGGGATCGGCGGTCCAGGTGAAGGGCTTGGGTTGTTGGTTGTGCTCTGTAAGGAAGCGGTTGATGGCGGCCTGGAGGTCAACGACCGAATGAAAGACGCCGCGCTTGAGGCGACGCTTCGACAGTTTGGCGAAGAAGCCCTCGACGGCGTTGAGCCACGAGCAGGACGTCGGCGTGAAGTGGAAGGTAAAGCGCTGATGGCGGTCGAGCCAGGCGCGCACCTTGGGATGCTTGTGGGCGGCATAGTTGTCGAGGATGACGTGGATCGCCTTGTCGGCCGGCACTTGGGCGTTGATGGCGTTGAGAAAACGGATGAACTCCTGATGCCTGTGACGCTGCATGTTCCTGCCGATGACGGTGCCGTCGAGCACGTTGAGGGCGGCAAACAACGTGGTCGTGCCATGCCGCTTGTAGTCGTGGGTCATGGTGCCGAGCCGGCCCTTCTTCAGGGGCAGGCCGGGCTGGGTGCGGTCGAGCGCCTGGATCTGGCTCTTCTCGTCGACCGACAGCACGATGGCATGGGCCGGCGGGTCGACGTAGAGGCCGACAACGTCTTTGAGCTTGGCGACGAACTGCGGGTCGTTGGAGAGCTTGAAGGCCCGCCAGCGGTGGGGCTGGAGACCGTGCGCCTTCCAGATGCGGCGCACCGCGCTGGCGCTGACGCCCACCTCGGCCGCCATCATGTCGGCAGTCCAGTGCGTCGTCTCGCCCGGCGGGTCGGCAAGCGAAAGCGCCACCACCTGCTCGCCGATCTCCGGCCCGAGCGGCGCAATGCGCGAGGGGCGCGTCTTGTCGCGCAAGAGACCCTCGAAGCCTTCCGTGGCGAAGCGCTCCTGCCAGCGCCACACGCAGGTCTTCGACTTGCCGGTCTGTCGCATGATCTCGACGGTGCCGACGCCATCGGCACTCAGCAGGATGATCTCGGCGCGCCAGACGTGCTTCTGCGGCGCATTGCGATCACTGATGAGGGCTCTCAGGCGTTGGCGATCGGTCGGCGAAACGGTGAAGGCTATTCCTGTGCGCATGCGCCACACTCGCATACGCACTCGCCAAAGGGAATCCCATACGGACTCTTATGTTAGGCGGATACCACTAGCAAACCCTTCACGTGGGAACGAGGGCCAGTCATGGCACGAAGTCGCGACGTTGGACTGCGCGATAGTCCTCGGTTCTGCTGGTGCCGGCAAGACGCGAGAGTTGCTGGAATTGGCAAAGGAGCTACGTTCCGCTGGCACCCCTGCCTTCGTCTTTAGGATTGAGGCACTTTGCCGCCTGTCCGCGGAGGATTCGTTCTCACCGCACGACGAAGCATCTCCGACGGCCTTCGCGAGGTGGAAGGTGAAACGCGGCCCGGCAGTCGCCCTTCTTGATGCACTTGACGAAGCGCGCTTGCCTGATGCTCGCAATACCAGCGCTTTGGCGGATGCTTTGGCGCGTCTCTCACGCGAGGTAGGTTCCGCAGGAAAGGAACTGAGGGTTATCATCAGCTCTAGGGCCAGCGAGTGGCAGGGTGATGGCGATCTGCGGGCGATCGAGACGGCAATCAAGGGCTTTCGCGTCTCGGATCCGAGTCAAGAGGCACAGATTAAAGTAAAGACGCTTCGCCTGCTACCTCTTCGCAAGCCTGATGTGAGGAAAATCGCCAAGCACCGTGGCGTAGATCCCGACCAGTTCGCGGCAGCAATCGACAGAGCTAAAGCCGCCAATCTCGTGTCGCAGCCACTGGACGTGCAGCTTCTCCTCGATCTGTGGTTAGAAGCAGTTGGGGAGGGCAAGGAGCCGCCCAGCATCTTTTCGTCAAGGCTGCAGGTATACGAAGATATCGTCAGATTCAGACTGAGGACCGAGAGCGGACAGGAGCGTCGATCGAACCTTGACCCCCTGCTGGGACGGCAGGCATGTGAAAAGCTTGCCGCGATCTCCGTCCTATCGGACGTTCAGGATTTTACGTCCGAGCCGGACAAACCGATGGCGATCCACGCGCTCTCGGCATTATCGAGCGACGCCGATCGCTGGACGGAGATGGATGTGCGCCAGCTTCTTTCGTATGGGTTGTTTCAGCCGTCCATTTCCGGACGAGTGAGGTTTGCCCATCGGGAGTTGCGTGACTACCTCGCTGCTTGCTTTTTCCGCCGGGCGATCGGCCAAAATGCCGGATCGCTCGACGTAGTTAAGCCTCTCCTTGCAGAAGGCTTGGGATGTACCGAAGTCCCTCAATCGACCGAGCACGTCTTGGGATGGTTGGCGACGATCGATCCGATCGCGAGGAGGATTGTGACCAGGATCCGACCGTCGCTTCTTATTGAGACCGGCGATCCGACACGGCTCACGGTTGACGAGAAGTCACGTGCCATTGCTGCACACGTCGCTGCATACCGGGAGCGGCTTTATCGAGGCGAATGGTTTTACCAGGAGGATGTGCGGGAGTTTGTTACTCCCGATCTGGCACCGGCAATCGGAGAGCAGCTAGCGATCGCAACTTCACCTGAGGTCCGTGAGTTACTCGTCGAGATGATCAGATTTGGCCAGATGACGTCAATGGCCGCGGACCTGCGGACAATCGCCTGCGATCAGACCGAAGGTCTTCGCGTCAGGGCGGAGGCTTGTCTTGCACTGGCGGATTTGAACGATTTTTCATTTGCCCATGATGTACTTGCGGCTGCGCTTCTGTCGACCGCTCCCAAGCACGAGGATACGCAAAGCGCGCCGTCGTGGAACTTGTTCGTGGCCAGTGCTGTGCGATACGTCGTGCCCGCCGGTGTTTCTCTCCTGGATGCAATCGCTCTCGTGGATCGCTTCCGCCGGGAAGCCAAAAATTATGCATCAGCCACCGCAATGTTGCTGGAGGGGCTGGTTGCCGAACTATCATTGGATCAATTGGGGAACTGGCTTCAGATTTTCCTTCGGTTCGCGCGCGCTCCGCGAAAGAGTGACCGGGATATGATGCCGACGATCCAGCCGAGGTTCAGGATGCTTGGCGCCCCCATTTGCCAGGCATTGGACAGGCTGCTGCAGCACGGTGGCGAAGTGTTGCCAAAGGCGGTACGGCTCGAAGCACTCGAATTTGTCTTCGGTCTTAACGGAAGGCAGAGCTATTCGCTGCGCGAGACCAGCTTCGACAAGCTCGCGACGACCATCCGTCCGTTGAACGACCTGAAGATCGACCTAATCTTGATGCGCCTCGCTTTGTTCGAAAATATGCAGAGTGAATGGTACGTGGCGCGCCAGGCAGTCGGCCCGCTCAAGATCGATCGAAGCGATAAGGCAGTCGAGGTATTCAATTCGAAAGATATCGAGCGCCTTGGCGCCCTCATGGCCGAGGAGCAGACTGAAAGGGATCGGGATCTGTATTTCACCTGCGCCCAATTCGTGTTTGACGAGATCCGGGACGCTGAAGAACGCAAACACGCAAACGCCATTCTTAGAAACCTTGCGCGGACCCATGGCAGCAGCGAGTTAAAGCGCGCCTATGGCCACCTAGCGCCGATAAGACGGCTGAAGCATCAGTTTCGTCATAAGGACTGGTACCAGATCAAACACAGGTTTCACGCTAGTGTCGATTCAGTGATCGATGCATGCTGGAAGCTCCGTAACGGAGCAACGTTTCTCAGGGATTTCCGTGGTTTGTCCCAGGGGCGCAGACCTGGTTATCTGGCTTGGGCGGTAAACAAGAGTCCAAATGACCTTGGTCCAGCAGTCATAGAACGCATGCGCGAGCGCCATGGCCAGCTGATTGCGGGATTGTTCGCCTCCGGCTTCAAAAGGTACTGGCGAGAAAACGGGATTACCTACCCCGCACAAAGCGACTATCAGGCCATGATCGGATTGACCGGCCTTGCCCTGCAATCGCTGAGCGAACTGGCGAACCTGTCCGATGACTTGATAGAACGGGCCTTCACCTACGGCTTTTCTAACATGAACGGCTTTCCGGACTGGATGCCGGCTCTTATCACGTTGAAGCCCGGAATTTTCGTGACCGTGGCGACGACCGTTCTCACGCAGGACATTACCTCGAGCAGTGAAGAGAAGTTTTCCTCGGACGGGTTCAGTCGCATAGCCTATTCCACCTCTGCAATCCGTGAGCTTACAGCGGCACCACTGTTCCAACTGCTTCAAACCGCAGGGATCCCCGAGAATCGTCGCGACTTGGAAATGGCTCTCACGATAATTGCCCGGAGTCATGCGGTCTCGGCCTCACAACTATCACCGATTCTCCGCCAGCAATTCGCAGCCCATGTGATAGAGTTTAGGTTCGCCGAAGCGTGGCTCTGGCTTGATGCCTTGTTCGCTATTGATTCGGCAGCTGCCTGGTCTACATGGATCGCGACCTTCGGAGCACTATGGAGCCCGTCCAGCGCAAGCCTGTTCAAGCGCTACATGGGGCGCGAAGAGTTGTCCAACTCACGTGCCGAAGAGCGCGCCGAGGAGCGGGACGCACTTGATGCCGATGCTCAAACACTGTGTCATCTCATCAAGGCCGCTTATCTTGTTTGGCCACCAAGCAATGACCCCGTCCATGAAGACGCCTACTCGCCCGGCATTGACGACAAGGCGACATCCAGACGCGGCTACTATCTAAACGGGCTGGCGGCGCTTGGTAACGAGGATGCGTTGCAAGCCCTCGATAGGTGTAGCCGCTTGCCAACATAACGGCTCGTGCTCGCCAACATCGGCATTTTCTGCTCAGATTATCTGACAATGGAGAACGTGCCCTGCTCACGCTCTTTGCCAACGTGCTCGCCAACATCCGAGGCTGCTCGCAAACGACGGCCACGTGCTCAGATTAATTGCCAGCGAGAGCGTGGGTCAAGCCGGCACGCCTGCCTGACGCAGTTGCTCGGTCAAGGCCGAGTTGATCGACGATGGCGCCACGGGCTGCGAGGCCATTTGGATAAGCGGTCTCTATTGCGGGTTCCGGAAACGGTGTCCGCCATACGCTCAGCCCAGCCGCAGTCGAGGGCAGCGAAGGCAATGGGCGATCCCCGCCGGTGACCGCGGCGCGGGGGAGCCCAAGCTGGTCTGCCAACCGCACCACCTTGTCGAGCCGCTCTTCGGTCCGGCTCTTCTGGTATTTGCGATAGCGAAAGAGGGGAACCGCCCCGCGCGAAGGCTGGAACGGCCCGAGGCGCTTGCCCTCATGCTCGACGAACAGTTCCAGATCGAACAGGCCCCAGAGCAAGGTCACCGTCTCGCCGGCAAGTTCGGGCTCGACCTCATAGGATGCGCCTTCGACCGAAACGGTTGCGTCTCCAGCGACCGTCCGTCGTTCCGGCTCGCGCGCAAAGGCGCAGAACCGCTCCCACGAGCACATGGCTCGCACCCCGTCAGGCGGAAGGTTTCCGCCTATAAGTTTGTAACCCCCAAAAAAAAAGGGATGCTACCCAAAATAGCGCAGTAACAGCGTATACCCGTCAAATTTGAGGATTGCAATTTTTCCTACATTTGGTGCTTATTTTTAGCGTGGTTGGCAGTTGGCTTCTTGCCGGCATATACGGTGGGTGATGCCGCGCAATTGGATGCCTATCACGATCTTTGATTGCAACACTCTAACCAGGAGGAATTTCCATGAGCGATCTAAAGTATGGCAAAGGCGACGAGGCCGAGGCCCTCAAGCTAGCAATTAGGGAACTTAGCGAGGCCCAGAAGATTGTCCATACCGCGCTGATTTCTGAGAAACTTGAGAAGGTCTCCAAGCTGCTCGCCACCGTACAGGTTTAGAGTTGGTTCAAGTATTGGGTCCTTGCAGATTGTGTCGAGGACCCATGCATTCACGGCATCTCCACACGAGTTGGCGCAGGCTCTCGCCGGGTAGTCGAGGCGATTTGTGACGCTATGTCTTTTCAAAACGGGGGGAAATGATGTCCATTGGTAAAGCGAGCACGGCTTACGCTGATCTACCTCATATTGTTGCTGCGCGAGAGCGCATCGAGAACCTTTGGGCTGCCGGCACTGACTATTCCAAGGACATCGTTGACGACGCACGTTCCAATAATCGTATGTTGCACCTCGACCTGGACTTGACCGGCGAGTGCAAGCTCAATTGCTTTTATTGCGACCGGACGCCCGATAGATACAATTCCGTACCCAACCGTGTTGAACTGACAACTGCGGAGCGCCTCGATTTGATCGAGCAGGCCCGCAACCTCGGTGCCACCACTGTCGAATTTCCCGGTGCTGGTGAACCTATGATCGATGTGGGATTTTGGGACATAATTGCTGGTGTTCATGGTCATGGGATGACGCCCGTCATATTCACGAGCGGCTACCATCTTGACCGTTCGGCAGCTGACCGGCTTTTTCAGCTCGGGGCCACTGTTTTTATCAAGCACAACTCAAGCGATACGCATATCCAAGATAAAATGGTTGGCTTGGCCGGCTATGCCGAGAAAGCCAACGCAGGCCTTCATTACCTTCTCGAAAAGGGCTTCAACCAATCGATACCAACGCGTGTAGCAGTTGATATGGTTGTAACGCCACAGTTTAACGAGTCGAAAGATTTCGAAGAGGTCGTCGAACTCCATCGGTGGTGCCGAATCAATAATGTGCACAACTATATTGTGACCCTTATACCGGAAGGCCGCGCCGATAGGGCTGCCATGATTTTAGAGCGCGAGCGCTCTAACAATATGCTCGAGGCTGTACGCAAGGTAGACGAGCAAGAGTTCGGCTTAACCTATAAACCCTCACGCCCAATGTCAGGCGGCTACCGCTGTAGACAAGTCAACGTCGGGCTATTCGTGAATTTATTTGGCGAGGTTTACGACTGCAACGGCCTTGGCCGTTTCTTGGGACACGTTCGCTGCGACAGCTTGGAAACAATCTGGAACTCAAAGTTTGCCAGACATGTTCGTACCCCGGTTCAAGATGGATTTTGCCTGCTGCGGGAACGTGTTTGGGACTCAGTACAGTCATCTGGGATGGAGCGTAAACTTCACCTTTATCGTCGATTCGAGGGCAGGCACGGAGCGGACGAAGTGGTGGAGCGTGGCCTGCATGCCATGCATCAGGGTGAGGAAACCCCGACCGTCGTTCCCAGCGCGGGGTCCGTCTAAGTGCAAGTTACATCTTCTGTACCAATCGTAAACGATCCGACTGTGCGGTGGATCCGGGATTGTTGGGTTACCGCGCAGAGCGCCCCACACGATTCTCCAGCTTTTGGATTCGTTAGCGTGCCGTTCGACTTTGCGGTCAGTCATCGCCCTGGTTGTCGTTTCGGTCCCGAGAAAATTCTTTCGGCACTCAATACGTTAAGCGCATATTGCGTCGACAAGCGGGTGTCGTTGGACAAGACGTCCTTCGTAGAGTGTGGATCGGTCGATGCGCTGCACTCTCTCGAGCAGTCATACTCAAACATTCGAGCTGCCATTGCCGCACTGCCGCGCAGATTATTGCCAATAGTCTTGGGTGGTGACCACTCTATTACCGACCCAGCGATACGGGGTGTTCGTGATAGGCTTTCTGGGGCGCCAATGGGGCTGATTGTTTTTGACGCCCATTTCGATTCGCGCGAACCAATACCAGGCAAGGAGCATTCCGGGCATTGGATGCGGACGCTGTCGGACGTGATTGACTATCGCAAGGTTGTCCAGATGGGAATCAACGCTGCGATTTATTCAGAGGCATACATGCGCGAGGCCGAAGCAGCCGGGGTCCTGGTGATGACACCTTACGACATACGTCGAGTAGGTTGGACTGTCGCTCTGAGAACCGCAATCGAGCATGGGACCGCTGATGGGGCCGGAGTATACATCTCCGTCGACATTGATGGCATCGACCAGGCCTATGCGCCGGGTACGAGCGTTCCCAATTGCGGTGGTCTTCTTGCCCATGAGGTTTTGGATGCGGTGTTCGAGATCGCGGTTAACGCACCAACGCTCGCTCTCGACATCACTGAAGTGAGTCCGCCTTTGGACCGAGATGATATGACCTCGCGACTTGCAGCGCAGATCATCATGAACTTCATGGCGGGTGTTGTCCGACAAACATCAAGTGGGACCTAGTTTCGCTTCAACAATCATTTGAGGTTTCAAATGGAAGAGGATATCGTGTTGGTGGCGCCAAATTGCGGCGCGTTCGCCAAGCGCCAATTTCCAAGCCGGAGATTAATCGCAATTCTAGATGAGGCGCAACTTGACGCTTTCTTGGCTTCATGTCGGGCATCGTCGCTCACCTTCTGTGGCACCTGGCGGCAACTCACCGTGCGCGTTTCTCGCGCCTTGGCGCAGTGGGCGATACAAGAGCCGGAACGAGGCTGCGGTTTCTCCCTCGCCACCAATGTATCACCCCAAATGCGCCCGCGCAGGCCATTAGATGGCAATCGAGTCTACGAGATTATCGACGGGTTTCCTGCGACCGAACATAATGCGGCGGGAAGGCAGGTCATTGATTCGAATTTCGTTATTGGACGTCTATTGGACCCAAACCTACCCGCACCATCAGGCGTTGTGATAACAGGCCACGGTAGCGAATATTGCATACGGCTCGATTCAAGGTGGTTCAGCACATTCAATACGGCTTTTCTTACTGACCCCATCATCCTTCCATCTTTCAAGTTGGGAGACGTGATTTTTCTGAATTGCTGCTCATCTCTAAAACTGGGCGATTCATGTGTTCCCGAATCGTATTCGCTGGCGGCACTTCTCTTCAGTCTCGGCTCTGCGGTGATAGGCAGCTTCCGCAACTTGCATACTTCGCCGCATTACGCGGCGGTTTTTGCACAAGCACTTCTACAAGGAAATAGTCTTGGTGAGATCGTAAACCGTCTCAATGCTGAGTCGAATCGCTTCGAAAGAGGAGTGGCATTTCAATTGCTTGGCGATCCCCTCCATCGCTTGAGCCCTGTCAATATACGGCCTTCGATCGGTCCTCTGCAATCGAGGCCGCCGCAACTGCCTTTGCCTTCTTCCTTAAGGCGTGCGCTCGAGGACAATCTTGGGCTCGAACTTTTAAGCGCTGCTCTGACGCGCTGGATACCGGAAAGTTCCGCCCTAGCTGAAATTCACGCGAACGTCAAAGACCTAACAGAATCTGCCGGAAGTACGGATCATGCTTGGCACATCACGGGGCTTGGTGAGGAAGAAGTAGCGCAGCTCGGTCAATTTTTCGAACATCAACGACACGCTCTGCAGCTTGCATTAATCACAGCTCTCGCTCAATCTATCCAGACGACTGGATGGATCCAGACGCGCTACGCAACCTTCTGTCGCAGATTATCCCCTACCACCCACACCTGCGCGCGATGCGGAGGTGTTTCTAACTGGACACGTTATGAGCCGTTCGCCTCATACTTGCCTACGGTCCATCGCGAAGAATGCGACCATTGTGGCACCACGCAGGAACGGATCGGCGATGGACCGCAGTTGACCATTTTGACTGTCCAACCCGAAGCTTCGTCCGTCGCGATTTCGATACCCACTCCCCCGCAGAGGTCGCAGGGGCTTCTGCTGTTTCATCGCATGCCAAGCTTCGCCCCGATACCTTGGCCGCAAAATGGCGGGAAAGTTCATATCCCCTATACGGCACTGAGTTTCCTCGGCCGGTTAACGCTCGTCGCTGCGGTCCTTTCTCCCAAATGTCTAGCGCTGCAGTACCACACCTTCTTTGTTTGCCCTGATTTACCACACGAAATGGTGTAATAGGCATCAGCAGTCACCATGAAGCGCGAGATCATATTCGTTGAAGCGAGCACCACGGGAGCTGGTAGTCGGGCACAGCAATTGGCCCATGCCGAAGGCCTCAATGTGACACTGCTCACGCGGGACAGAGGCCGTTACGGTGCGGACGTATTGTCCTCTGCAGATAATATTTTCTTCTGTGACACCAACAAGCATGCCGAAGTGGTCAGGATCGTGCGTCAAAGAGGTCTAAATTCCTCTATAGCAGCTGTTACGACCACGGCCGACATGTATGTTCCCCAGGCTGCACTTGCTGCGCAGGAAATGTCCCTCCCTGGTCTAGGCTATGAGGCTGCACTTCGCGCAAGAAACAAACACCTGATGCGACTGGCATTGGCAGAGCGTGCCCCCGAGCACAATGTTCCATTTTTTCTGGCACTTAACCCAGACGAGGCCGTGGCGGCGGCGCAGCAACTGAATTACCCTTTGGTTGTCAAACCCCAAGAAGAGAACGACGGGGTTGGGGTTAGGCTTATTCACAACGAGAGCCAACTCACAGACTATATGGCGACCGCGCGAAGCTTCACGCGCAACTCCGCGGGCCAAGGTTCACCTCCAGGGATCTTAATGGAAGCATATATTGCTGGAACAGAGTTTAGTGTCGAGACGATCCAGTTTTGTGCGGGACCCTGCCAAGTCATAGGAGTGACTACCAAAGAGATGACTGGGCTCAAACGCAACCATTTCATCGAGGCGGGCCATAGCTTTCCCTATGTTGGGCCCGAAGCTGCCGCTCTGGCCGCAGCTACGTGCCGCGTTCTCAACGCCCTCGATATCTGCCATGGAGCTGTGCATACCGAATGTCGCGTGGATGGCGAAGATATCAGGATTATGGAGATCAATCCGCGACTTGCGGGAGGAAAGATCGGCAGCCACCTCATCGAGATGGCAACTGGATTAAGTGCGGTGCAGGCAGTGCTGGATGCTGCACTTGGCAAAACTCTCGAATGGCGTTGTGCCGAGAGCAAGGGGGCGGCCATTCATTTCATCTGGACGGAACGCCCCGGGATTTTTCGTGGGATTAAAAACACTGCGCAATTGCTGGCCATGCCGGGAATTGTATCGGTCGCGCCAATCGCGAAGTTTGGCGCACATGTGCGACCTCCCACCAGTAATGGTGACCACGTTGCGGAAATTCTAGCTGTGGGACAAACAGCCACAACGGCTAACGCACGTGCGAAAGCCGCGCACGCAAGTGCGCGCCTGATTTTGGACTAAAGGCGTGAGCCGTAAATCTGTTGTTGTATGTCGGTTGCGTGATTCATATGTGGACGCCCCCTATGGCAAGGGCTTTTTGTCGGGTGGTTTGATCGGTTGCTTTCATATGTCCGGCCTGTTTGTGCGGTATGAAGTTTGACCGCTGGCCCTGATGGAAATCCGCCGATGAGGACCCTGATCAAGCTGGCGCGCGTTTGAAGCGCATTGAATCAGACGGGTTGGCCTCACCATTGGCTCGATCGTTACACATCATCGACTGCCGTTACCAATCCCGGTTCTCTGGGATTGAACTCAGGCGATCATTTCATGGGCCCGATAGGCTTCCTTGCGGTATCCCCACGGTGACGGCCGTCTTGTGATGTGATGCCGAACATTGGAAGTCCTGGTGGTAGCACTGGGAGTAGTCCTATGACGAAGCAGCATATTGAGGTGATCACGTCGGTCGAGCGTCGCCGGCATTGGTCTCGCGAAGAGAAAGAACGGCTGGTAGCGGCGGCGTTAGAGCCTGGAACCGTTGTTTCGGATGTGGCGCGCTCGGCCGGGATTCATGTCAGTCAGCTATTCCGGTGGCGCAAAGAGCTCTGCCAAATGTCAGCGCCGTCCGTGCCTCCATTCATTCCGATTGAGGTCGTCGCGGCGTTGCCAGCGCCTGATCCTTTGGAGACGACACCGGCACCACGGGCGCGCAAGAAGCCAAGTATCGTGACGATCGAGCTTGGCCGCGGCCGGCGCATTCGAGTGGAGAGTGATGTTGACACCGAAGCTCTGGGCCGCATCCTCGATGTCGTGGAACGGCGATGATCCCGGTTCCGAGCGGCGTAAAGGTCTGGCTGGCGACGGGCTATACGGACATGCGGAGGGGATTTCCTGGCCTGTCGCTGATGGTGCAGGAGACACTGAAGCGTGATCCGCATAGCGGCCATTTGTTCTGCTTCCGCGGCAGGAAGGGCGGCCTAATCAAGGTGATCTGGCACGACGGCCAGGGTGCCTGCCTGTTCACGAAGAAGCTTGAGCGCGGCCGCTTTATCTGGCCGTCAGCGGCCGACGGCACGGTGGTGATCACGCCGGCGCAGCTCGGCTATCTGCTCGAAGGAATCGACTGGCGAATGCCGCAAAAAACCTGGCGTCCGAGCTCTGCTGGATAGTGGAAATGGCTGGAAAGGTCGGAGCGAATATGATTCCATCTCGCCATGACCGATGCGGCCGATCAGCTTCCCGACGACCTTGCCAGCGCGCATGCGATGATCCTCGCCGAGCGCGCGGCACGCCGTGAAGCCGAGGCCGTTGCTGCCCGAGCCCAGGCAGTGAACTCGCATTCGGATGCGCTGATTGCCAGGTTGAGGCTGGAGATCGAGAAGCTCAAGCGCGACATTCATGGCAGCCGCTCGGAGCGCAAGGCGCGGCTTCTTGAGCAGATGGAATTGCAGCTCGAAGAGTTGGAGGCGGACGCCAGCCAGGACGAATTGGCCGCTGAACTGGCGGCACGATCCTCGACGGTTCGGGCCTTCGAGCGCAAGCGTCCATCGCGCAAGCCGTTTCCGGAGCACCTGCCGCGCGAACGCGTCGTCATTGCTCCGCCAACAAGCTGCCCATGCTGCGGCTCGGCCAAGCTGGCGAAACTGGGCGAGGACATTGCCGAGACGCTGGAAGTGATCCCGCGCCAGTGGAAGGTCATCCAGACGGTGCGCGAGAAGTTCTCCTGCCGCGAATGCGAGAAGATCGCCCAGCCACCGGCCCCTTTCCATGTGACGCCGCGCGGTTTTGCAGGGCCAAACCTGCTGGCGATGATCCTGTTTGAGAAGTTCGGCCAGCATCAACCGCTGAACCGGCAAAGTGAACGCTATGCCCGCGAGGGTGTCGACCTCAGCCTCTCGACGCTTGCCGACCAGGTGGGGGCTTGCGCCGCGGTCTTGAAGCCCTTGCACGGATTGATCGAGGCGCATGTGCTGACCGCCGAGCGTCTACATGGCGATGACACGACCGTGCCGATCCTGGCGAAGGGCAAGACCGATACCGGGCGGATTTGGACCTATGTCAGGGACGATCGGCCGTTCAGCGGAACGTCGCCGCCAGCCGCCCTCTACTATGCCTCCCGCGATCGGCGGCAGGAACATCCCGAGCGCCATCTAAAGACCTTCACCGGCATTCTGCAGGCCGACGCCTATGGCGGCTACAACCCGCTCTTCAAAATGGACCGCGATTCTGGTCCGCTGACCCAGGCATTGTGCTGGTCGCATTCGCGTCGCAAGTTCTTCGTGCTTGCCGACATCGCCACCAACGCCAAACGGGGAAAGAACGCCACGCCGATCTCGCCGGTGGCGCTCGAGGCCGTGAAACGGATCGATGCCCTGTTCGATATCGAGCGTGACATCAATCGTCTCGCTGCAAGTGAAAGACTGGCGCGACGCCAGCGGGACAGCCGTCGTCTTGTCGAAGAGCTTGAGGCCTGGATGCGGGCCGAGCGGACAAAGCTGTCGCGCAGCTCTCCGGTCGCCGAGCCGATCGACTACATGCTAAAGCGCTGGGAGGGCTTTACGTCCTTCCTGGGCGACGGTCGGATTTGCCTGACCAACAATGCCGCCGAACGCGCTCTGCGCGGCTTCGCTCTCGGCAGGAAGTCGTGGCTGTTTGCGGGTTCTGATCGTGGTGCTGATCGCGCCGCCTTCATGGCGACGATGATCATGACGGCCAAGCTCAACGACGTCGATCCGCAGGCTTGGCTTGCCGACGTTCTCGCGCGTATCGCTGACACGCCGACAACAAAGCTTGCAGAGCTGCTGCCGTGGAATTGGACAGGTCCGCGGCCTATGATGGCTTTGGCATCATGACCGTCGATCGCATCGCCAGGCTACATATCCAACTCGACGATATCGAGCCTTTGATCTGGCGCAGGGTCGAGGTTCCACTCACGATGAGCTTGAAGGGGCTCCACGATGTCATTCAGGCCGTGATGCTGTTCGAGGATTATCATCTGTTCGAGTTCGAGGCTGGTGGGCGATGTTACGATGTGCCGGATCCAGAAGACCTCTACGAACGCAAAACCTTTGCTGCTCGCAACGTCCGCATAGCGGCACTCATCGAGCGTGGGATCGCGACCTTTAGCTACACCTATGACTTTGGTGATAACTGGCGGCACACTATCACGGTCGAGGCAGTGGAG
Organism: Sinorhizobium sojae CCBAU 05684; assembly: GCF_002288525.1. Classification (NCBI taxonomy): domain Bacteria; kingdom Pseudomonadati; phylum Pseudomonadota; class Alphaproteobacteria; order Hyphomicrobiales; family Rhizobiaceae; genus Sinorhizobium; species Sinorhizobium sojae. Next base: position 14,754 of record NZ_CP023069.1, on the reverse strand, counting down.
GATGGAAACCCCAGCATCGAATATCCGCGCTTCATCGATGGTGAGCGCAGAGCGCCGCCGGAAGATGTTGGCAGCACCTCGGGGTTCGAGGAATTCCTGAACGTCATGGCGAAGCCACGGCATGCGCAGCATCGAGAGTTCGTGCGTTGGTATGGTGGCCGCTTCGACCCAGAAGATTTAAGCGTTGATATCATTCAAGACCGTGTCGCTAAAATTGCCCGCCGTCGGACACTTGGAAAAGCTGGATTTGCGAAGAGCCAAAACCAGCAGCACTGACCAAATCTGAAAACACAGAACGAGGCATCATGGGCTACCGCAACTCTGCCCTCTACACCCTGAAATATGTCGCCGCGATGCTTGATGAGGACGAAGACTTCTTGCGAGAATGTTCGATTGAGATGTTCTCTGAAGATGGCTGCTTGTGGGCATATGATGACTATCCGGCCTCGGAGCTCAGCGAGCACATCATCTTGTTCACCCAAGTGGGGATCGAAAACCTTCAACAGATTATCCGCAATCTTCGCGGAATTGGCGACCCGCCATCGAAACCAGTGGCAGAAAGAAATCGCAAAAAGCCTCGGCTACTGCGGTCCTGACCGGATGGTTACTCCTTGCGGGTCAGCACGACCCATGCGATCCGCGCGAGTTTATTGGCGAGGGCAACGGAGACCAGCCTGAACGGCTTTTTCTCCAGGAGCTTTCTGATCCAGTTCGCCAGGGGCGTTGCCTTGTCCTTCGTATGACGGATAACGGCGGTGGCGCCGACGACGAGCAACCTCCGCAAGTATCGGTCTCCCTGCTTGGAGATGCCGCCGAGCTGGGTTTTTCCTCCGGTCGAACACTGCTGCGGCGTCAGGCCGAGCCAGGCGGCAAATTGCCTGCCGGAGCGGAATTGCTCGGGATCGGTGACGGTGGCGGCGACCGCCGTGGCTGTGACTATGCCGAGGCCGGGGATAGCGGAGAGCCGGCGACTGGCCTCGCTGTCGGCATGCCAAGCGAGAAGTTGCTGATCCAGCGCAGCGATCTCATCGGCAAACACCAGGATCTGCCGGATCAGAATGTCCAGCGTGGTCCGGGCATAGGAGGGCAAGCTGCTCTCGCCAGACAGCGCTTGCTGCGCCAACTTTGCCAGATTGGCAATGCCTGGATTGGCGACTAAGCCGAGTTCAGCCAGATGCGCCCGCAACGCATTTGCGACCATGGTGCGTTGGCGAACGAGCAGCGACCTGGCGCGATGCGTCATGAGAATGCTCTGCTGCGCCACCGTCTTCACAGGCACGAACCGCATCGTCGGGCGCTGCACGGCTTCGCAGATTGCCTCGGCATCCAGCGCGTCGCTCTTGCCGCGTTTGACATAGGGCTTCACGTAGGATGGGGAATGAGCCGGACCTCGTGCCCCATGGCGGCGAGCGTCCGAGCCCAATGGTGCGCTGTGCCACACGCTTCCATTCCGATTAGGCAGGGTGGCAGCTTCGAGAAGAACGGCAGCATCTGCTTGCGATGCAGCCGTTTCACCAGCACGGTTGCGCCTGTCTCATCGACACCATGCGCCTGAAACACGCTCTTGGCCAAATCCAATCCAACGGTCGTGATCTGCATTGTCAACGCTCCTCTTTTGCTGCGGGTAACTGGCCGGCATCATAGCGGCAACCGCCGGCGCGGGGGCGTCCACATCATCAAGGGTTGCGAAGAAGGGAGCCTCGAACCGCCGCCACGAACTCGATCGGACATTTCACGCCGCAAGCCTGACAATCTATCCCAACCGCAGGTAGGTTGGTAGGTTTCCGAAACGAAGATGACCTGCCACGGAACTTTCATCCAGCGGCGACTAGAGCCCCGGCGGTTTCCAGTGCTCCTGTTCCCCCCGCCCATAGGCGGAACTATTCGACCGTCAGGCTCACAACCGGGGTTCCTCGGGTGCCTTGTCATAAACGACCGTTTTTGAGTAATCCACAGCGAAAGCCTCCTTCAACCTCAAATGATGTCACAGAGTCTTCTCAAAACTGTTCTGGATACCTCTGTCGCAAAATGCTACGTTCTCGACGACTTTCGAGAACTTTAGGGTGGCTATGCGGGTCGGGTACGCCAGGGTCAGCACGATCGATCAAAATCCGGAGCTTCAACTTGAGGCCCTGAGACGCGCCGGTTGCGAGAAGGTGTTTACCGAGCGTGGATCCGGCGCTGCGGATGACCGCCCGGAACTGGGCAGAATTCTCTCCGACGTGCTTCGCACGGGTGACACGCTCGTTGTCTGGAAACTCGATCGGTTGGCGCGATCGTTGAAGAAGCTCATTGCGACCGCGGAAGAGCTGGAGCGCGCGAAGATCGGGCTCGTGTCGTTGACCGAGAGCATCGATACGACGACGCCGGGCGGCATGCTGACATTCCATGTCTTCGGTGCGATCGCCCAATTTGAACGCGCTCTGATCCGTGAACGCACGACGGCTGGACTGGTCGAGGCGCGGCAACGTGGCCGTAAGGGTGGCCGCCCGCCCGCGATGCGCCCGAGTGATATTGCCGCCGCGCGCGCCCTGATGAAGGAAGGAAGCATACCTGTCCGCAATATTGCTCAGCGCATGGGAGTTTCGGTGGCAACCCTCTATCGCCATATCGGCAAGAAGGGTGGCGTCACCAAAATAGTGGAATCCGAGGAAGCCCATGGCTGAGCGGAGGAAGCGGCCGCCCGGCGAGGCTCTTGTCGATATTCGACGCCGGTTGTCGCTGCTTTCCCCCAGAGATCCAGGCCGCACCGAGATTGTCGCACGCGCTGCCGATGCCTACGGCTTTTCGATCTGGACCATCTATCGGGCGCTGCGCGAATTGAACCGCCCGAAATCCGTACGACGCGCCGATCATGGAACCTCCCGGATCGCCCCGCAGCCGGAGATGGAAACCTATGCCGAGATCATCGCCGCCCTAAAGATCAGGACGGCGAACCGGAAGGGGCGGCACATCTCCACGGCGCGCGCCATAAAGCTGCTTGAGGACGACGGGGTGGAGACGCCCGATGGCCTGGTGCGTGCGCCGCCCGGGCTGCTGAAACGCGCAACGGTCGATCGGCTGCTGCACGTTTGCGGCCTCGACTATAGGCGCGTCACCCGCCCGGTGGCCGCCGTCCGCTTCCAGGCGCGGCGCTCCAACGAACTGTGGCACTTCGACATGAGCCCGTCCGATCTGAAGCAGGTGGAAGCACCGCTTTGGGTCGAGGAAGGGCGCGGCCGGCCAATCCTGATGCTGTTCTCGGTTGTCGATGATCGCTCTGGCGCGAGCTATCAGGAATACCGCTGCGTCTACGGCGAAGACGCGGAGTCTGCCTTGCGGTTCCTCTACAATGCCTTCGCCACCAAGCCCGAACCGGAACTGCCGCTTCAGGGGATCCCAACGACGATCCATATGGATAACGGGCCGGTGAGCCGCTCGCGCGTCTTCCAATCCGTCATGGGCAGTCTCGGTGTCAGGGTTCTCACGCATATGCCCCCGTCGGACAGCGAGCGACGTACGCCAGCGCGTGCCAAAGGCAAGGTCGAACGGCCGTTTCGTACGATCAAGGAAGTGCACGAGACCCTTTATCACTTCCACAAACCGAAGGACGAAGAGGAAGCCAACCTTTGGTTCAGGCGCGCGTTAATCACCTACAACAACGGCGAACACCGCACCGAATCGCATGCACGCATTGAGGATTGGCTGCGGCATCTTTCCCCTGATGGCGTGCGGGCGATGTGCTCCTGGGAACGGTTCTGCGCCTTTGCGCGCGAACCGGAGCGACGGACCGTTGCTGGAGACGCGACCGTATCGGTCGAGGGCGCATCCTATGAGGTCGAGCCCGAACTTGCCGGCGAAACAGTGACTTTGCTCTGGGGCCTGTTCGATCAGGAATTGTTCGTCGAGTATGAGGGCAAACGCTTCGGCCCATTCCAGCCTTCGCGCGGGGCGGTTCCCCTGTTTCGCTATCGCAAATACCAGAAGAGCAAGATCGAAGAGCGGCTCGACAAGGTTGTCCGGCTCGCCGACAAACTGGGGCTCCCCCGCGCCGCGGTCACCGGCGGGGATCGCCCATTGCCCTCGCTGCCCCCGACCGCCGCTGGGCTGAGCGTACGGCGCACACCGTTTCCGGAACCCGCAATAGAGACCGCCTATGGAAGTGGCCTTGCAGCTCGTGGGGCGATTGCCGACCAGCTCGGCCGGCCGATTGGCGCGATGAATCCCAGCGATCGCGCCTTCATCGATGAACTGCTCGGAGAAACACTCGACAAAAAGGCGATCGCAGCCCGTATCCGCGAACGCTTCCAGGCGCGACGAAAGGAAGAATGATGCTCGCTGACGTTCAATCCAGTTACGGCCTCGACCGACCTTTCCAGGGGGCCGGCAACTTCGAGACCGAGCATCAGCGTACCATCATTCGCGAGGTTTGCGCAGCCGTCCAGACCGGCAGGCTTGTCGTAGTCTCCGGCCTGGTCGGTTCGGGAAAAACGCACCTTCTGCGGCGTATCGAGGCCGAACTCACCAAAGCCGGCAAGGTCGCGCTCGCCAAGTCGTTGGCGGTCGACAAGCGACGCACTTCGCTGCCATCGCTCATTGAAGCCTTGTTCTACGATTTGTCGCCCGGCGATCGCGCGCAGGTGAAGATCCCCAAGCAGGCCGAGCGGCGGGAGCGCGACCTGCGCGACATCATGAAAAAGGGCAAACGGCCAGTCGTCCTCGTGGTCGATGAGGCCCATGACTTGCACCACAAGACCCTAACCGGCCTGAAGCGCCTGATGGAGGTGGTTGCCGACGCCGGCGTGCTCCTCTCCGTGCTGCTTGTCGGCCATCCTCGACTTCGCAATGATCTGCGTCGTCCGCAAATGGAGGAGATCGGCTATCGAACCACCATTTTCGACTACGAGGGGATCGGTTCCGCGCGCCGCGACTATGTCGCATGGCTGCTCGGCGCCTGTGCAGCCGAAGGCGTGAAGGTTGGCGAACTCCTCGAGGAAGACGCCATCGACCTCATCGCCGAACGGCTACGCACGCCGCTTCAGATCGAGATGCATCTAACCCTTGCCTTCGAACAGGGCTTTCGCCTCGGCGCCAAGCCGGTCACCGCCGAGATCGTCGAGCAGATCCTGTCTCGCGCCATCGACGATCTCGAACCGACGTTGACCCGAAATGGCTACGATGCGGCGGCATTGGTCACCCACCTGAACGCTCGGCCGTCAGATATCCGCGCCTTCCTCGCTGGCAATTAATCTGAGCACGTGGCCGTCATTTGCGAGCAGCCTCGGATGTTGGCGAGCACGTTGGCAAAGAGCGTGAGCAGGACGCGCTCTCCATTGTCAGATAATCTGAGCAGAAAATGCCGATGTTGGCGAGCACGAGCCGTTATGTTGGCAAGCGGCTACAGATAGGCTTGCTTCCGACCCGTCCTTAAGACAACACCCCGACACGTTCCTGTACCAACGCGACAAGATGGTTCGCGCTTCAGTCCGCCGACCAACCCTGACAATCGCGGACGCGCTCTCTTTTGTTAATCTGTTCACAAAGGCGCCGGCCTCCGTGCCCGAATTTCGTGCATTGGTGAAACGACAGATTGTCGCCCTGCTTGAGAAGCTCCACCATTCTGACGACGACGAGAGTTTCGTGTTTCGAGATGACCGGGCCACGGAAGACGACTTGCGCAACTGGCTATCCGCGCGCATGCGCGAGATCGGCAGTTCGCATTACGAAGTCATCAGAGAGCAGGAGGTCGCGGTGGAAAACCGGCCGGACCTTAGAGTTCACTCAAGAAATCCTGAATTCGGCCTGATCTCCGTGGAAATCAAACTGGCCGACGCGGACCACTGGAACGGGAACACTCTGGTCAACAAGATCGAGACGCAACTCGCTAACCAGTACATGCATGAGAATGGCTCTCATACCGGCTTCTACCTGCTGGCAAATGCTGCAAAGCCGTTGAAGAAGGAAATCGACTCGAAAACCGGCAAAGTGAAGCGCAGGGCCTTCGCAAAAAAGGTTGCTGGAAAGAACGTCAATTTTGCTGGACTGCTTACCCTGTGCGACGCGCGCGCGGCGGCCGTGACCGCTGGGTTAGGCGGTAATAAGCTAATCGATGTTATAGCGGTTGATCTCTCTGAACGTTGACGCATATTCTGGCCCAGGTTTTGAACGAACCAACCCGACCGGGTTAATAGCTGAGCCTTCTGCGGCGTCACCTCGAGGGTTGTTGCGACCATGCCGGCGCCGGCGAACGGTTTGGCGATGACGAGTTCGATCATCGCCCCAGTCGTGAGGAGGCGCGCCGGCCGGCGAGCTTGCGCTCCATCATCTACCGCGACCGCGCCTGCGGTCGTGTTCCTTCGCCAAGCTCGGCGGCCGCGACCAGCCCCTGCGCGATGGCGAGCAACCGGCTGTCGCGGTCGTAATGCAAGCGGCTTAGAAGGGGTGCGTCGGCCGACGAGACGCCGCTTCAGCATCGCCGAGATTTGATCGGGGAGATGTGCCGCGGTTGTTACGCCGGGCTGGCGCAGGATAGAGGCGGCCAGTAGACGGCCAACTCTCCACGCGGTTCCGACCTAGGACAAGTGCCAGCGCAAGGTCGAGTTCACGAAGAGTTAACCATGTGAATTAACTCCAGAAATCACTCAAACGGAAGCTAACAGTAATCATCTTTCCGTCATTCAGACGCCGATTTCCGCGCGCAATCACTATCGATAGGGATCAAGTATCGATAGCGATGGATTTGGCGGTCTGGTTGACCATTGTCAGTCGTCCTGGATCAGTGGATTTGCCTAGGAAACCGGGCTTTTCAGCCGCTTTTCAACCCAGTTCGGCAGACTCATTTGCCGGATCGAATGGAAGGGCCCTCGTCCGAGCGGTAGGCGGCAGAGCTTTCCTCAGTCATTTTTCCATCTCAAAGGCCGCCTGAAACACCAGCGCGATACGTGCTGCCTTCAAAACAACCGAACTCGCGGCATTTCCGCCACAGAAGCCCACTGGCGCGCGTTAGCCTATGTTCATGACCCGACACTCGTCCACTGCGGTATTTTGAATCTGACGGGCTTCCATTCAGACCATAAAACACGCTTGCAAAGGAACGTTTTCTCACACATGTTTCATTTGTACAAACCGCCCCGAAACGGCCGAAAAATCCGATGGCAACGGCTGCAAACCTCAATTCTCCTTCCCTGCAGCAAAGGCTGATCGGATACGCCCGTGTTTCGACCGAGGATCAGCTCAACGACGCTCAGGTCGACGAATTGCGGGCGGCCGGTTGCCACCGCATCCACCAAGAGCACGGATCCGGCGCATCACGCGCGCGGCCGGTGCTTGCGAAGCTTCTTAAAGACCTTGCCACGGGCGATGTCCTCGTCGTCGTTCGCCTCGACCGTCTGGCCCGATCGGTCAGCCACCTGCTCGACGTCATCGAAGACCTCGAGAAGCGCGGCGTGCATTTCCGCTCGCTGCGTGATCCGATCGATACCTCGACGCCGCAGGGAATGTTTTCCTTGCAGGTGCTCGGCGCCGTCGCCCAGCTCGAGCGTGCGCTGATCGCGGAGCGGACCAAGTCCGGTATGCAGGCCGCCAAGGCGCGCGGCCGGCTTGCCGGCAATCCCGGGCTTCGAGAACGCCGGCCGGAAGCCATCCGCGCGGTCTCAGCGGCGCGCGAGCGGGCCTACCTCGATGAACTGATTGTGTCAGCGCAGACCTGGCTGCCGACAGTCCGGCGGCTGCGCCCGCGACACAGTTGGGACAATGTCGTGCGGATCCTCAATCGCGGGGGGCACGACTGGACCGTCGAACGGTTGCGGCGGGCGGTCCACCGGCTGGTGCGCGAAAAGCTCGCGGAACCGGAACTGCTTGCCCGATCGCCGCGCCGGCCGCCCGAGGATCATCTGATGCGGCTGGTTGCCGGGATCGCCATCGCCGATCCCGATCTGTCGCTGCGCGACATTGCCGCCCAGTTGGACCAGATGCAGGAGCGACCGCCACGTGGCGGCCGCAAATGGCAACCGTCTTCCGTCCGAGCACTACTGGACGAGGCGAGCCGCATCGGGCTGGTTCGCTCTTGAGAGGCTGGTTCATGAATTCAAGAGTGTTCACGCGGCGTCGAAAGCTGGGTGCAGCACTGTTTCCGGTCGCCGCATGCTTCCAAATGGAAAAAGACCGAGCAACCCCCGGGCTATTCCAGAAAGCTCGCGTTGTGAGGAAGGGGCGGCCTAGGCCTGCAAATTGTCAGCCGACATCTTGCCGGACTTACGATCCTTTACCAGCTCGTAACTGATCTTCTGCCCATCCTTCAGCTCCCGCAGGCCAGCCCGCTCCACCGCTGAAATGTGGACGAAGACATCGGCGCTCCCGTCGTCCGGCTGAATAAAACCAAAGCCCTTCGTCGCGTTGAACCATTTTACCGTTCCGGTCGCCATCATGCCTTCCTTCGATCATTTGCCGTACCGCCACAGGGCGGGCGAGGCTCGCTTCGTATACGCGCGCACAGATAGACGCTTCTCCGCTCCGGGTAAAGCAGCCCGAACGTTGACGCAACTGCCCAGCCCAAGCAAGCGATCTTCGTCGCCATAGACGCTACTTTTTGCCTCTTTGTTTCAGCCGTGATGCTGACGGGAGCATCCTCGGCTTGCCACACGTCGAACTGATTTGTCGTGCAGATAAGATCACTGAGTTTTCGGAACCCAAGCGTGCACGGGTCGAAGTCCGGCGCCAGGTGAGACCTCCATTTGCCGCAGAGGCTCATCCGAGGCGCGCTTTCCGCAGAGCCCCGCAAGGTTGGCTCTGGCGGCTGAACTCGTCGTCGCGAGTCGTGGGCTAGGTGCCTGAGTCGCCCTCGATGCCGACGCGCGACACGGCGATGCTCGCGCTGACTGCCTTTCTCTAGGCAACGGTGATCGCCGCGCTCACCGGCGCGGTTACGCCGGGCGCGGCCGACCTCGATGCGCTCGTCCTGAACGTATTCGATTGGATGAGGAACCCGTTCGAGGATCATGCTCCCGCGCCACCTGATCTGCCCACGTACAGATCAGTCTGCCCGGCCCGCTGCCCCTTCGAGTACCGCTAGACGCTCGCGGTAAGATGGTTTCTACTGCCGAAGCAGGAAGTCGGCGCGCTCCATCAGCCAGTACAGCGCTTCCTCCGAGACTTCAAAATGGCAAGGGAGCATTTCGACAGGCAACACAGCCGAGCCCAACGGTTGCTTGAGCTTAGCCGTGTGGCAATCTCCCGCGACTGGGACAAACACGCGGCGTTCCTGCCCCCGTGCCGTTGAGGGCGCTTATCCCACTCTGCTACTAACCCTGACGAACCACGGCCCTCCTCTCGCATAGCCTGACGTTCCTGCGCGACTTGGCCGAACACCGGGACAGCGGCTCGTCAAAGCTTGGCCGCGCGAACAGCACCGCCATACCGCGAGCGGGCGCTCTTCGAGTTCGTAGAGCACAATTCCCTCGCGCAGGATATCGACGAAGACGAATTTTCCCTTGGCGAGTTAGTTGTTGATCTTTCTCGCACCGCGCGCGATCAGCCGCGACCGGCGTCGATATGACCGTGTCCCACTTCAACCGGTCGGAGGCCTTGTTCGAGTATTGCGGCTCAGCGAGCTTGCGGTCGCTGACGAGGACGAGAATTCCGAAGTCCGAAAACCGCCCAACGTCGTGTGGGGATCGACTACAGCGTCGCAGGCATAGGAGCCGAACATAATGGTCTTCAGGATCCGCCGCGCTTCTTGAAAGCAGTGGAGCTGCCTTCGAGCGCATCTAATCGTGTGAGCGCGGGAACGTACGGAAAAGCCCGTCGCCGAGGCTGCTCGGGGCACGCTGGCAAGGGGCACGACCCTATTTGTCGTCGAGTTTCGTTGCTTCGCCTGCCTTCGTGGCAGCGTCGTAGCCTGCGTTCCAGTCGCTGTTGTGGGTAGGGATTTTCCTCCTTGCACATCCCGATCTCCGCCGTGGTAAGGCCTTCATGGAATGCCGACAGTACCGTTGCCATCGCTGCCCCCGAACTTCGTTACGGGCCCTCGTCAACCCGCCGGACTGTACCAAATTGGCGAAGCGTAAGCGCGCTGCGTCAATCGAACTCAGGACCCCTTCCCGCCTCTGAACATTTAATTGAGCAGGAACATACGGTAGAACATCGAATAGCGAACGAAGGTCCCAGGGACCACCGCGGCCGGTCAATCAGAGCGTCACACGTTGATGTCTCACCGACCAGGAACAGGTCCGTGCCAACCGACGAAGCCTCCCCTGCCCCACCCTGCGTTTCAATCCGCCTCGACCGCACCAAAACGACGACGAGCGATGATGACGAACATGTGCTCTTGATCTGCCGGCCGGCGATCGCCTTGAAACGCTGGCTCATGGAAGGCCGGAACCAACAGCGCGGTGGTGTTCCGCATCTACCAAATGAAGCAAATATCGACCGGCGAGCGCTACCAGCCGCATGAAATACGCTTGGCCAAGCGATAACTAATGCTCTGTTGGAAGTGTGACAGTCATTCTGGCAGAATGACGAAACGCGCCCTCCTATCTCCTGTCGGCGGTCACCTACGGACTGGCTACAACGACTTTACGACTCGCGTCCTACAAACAGGCGATCAACGCCTCGAAAGTTCGACGGAACCCCTCCCTTCAACAGCAAACGAAGACTGTTTAGAACTAACGCTTTGATTAATTTGCGCAAATTTCCGTTTTTGTCAGCTGACAACTTTTTACAGTCTGTTTTGAGGAAGCAATAGTCATCCCCTTGCTTCGCAACCAACCAAAAATCAAGATCTGGTGTAGCATTTGGCCTTTCACAGCATCGTCCTGGCGCTCAAGCAACATCTCTGGTCTGATGCTCGAATGCCTCCGCCAACTTCTCGGACACCATGCCGAGGGAGCTGCGGACTGGTCGGGCTTGTCCCTGACTTTGGTGTCGTCCATATTGCCATCGAATGTCCCTACCTGCACTGTGAAGTCCTCGTACCGACGCGGACCATTGGAGTTGCTCCCCCTACTGAGACCACCATAAACGACAGCGTCATAACTTCTCCTAGTCGGTTGACTCGACGTCGCAATCTGCCGATTTTGTCAGCCGACAACAAGCGGTCGCCCAAGAGCTGAGGGGATTGGTTCCCGCCGATTAAGCGGGTTCTTCGGTCAGGAGGCCAATCGATCACTTCCGCCGCGCGCCCTCAGCAGTGCCATCAACACTGGCCCCGGCGAAAACTCGCCCCGCTTTGCCCGAGACGTTAGGTCGCGGAGATATCCGCCGGGCGATTTGATGTGCCCTGACCGCTCCAGAATGCAGGCCATGACAGCGGATGCGTTCTCGGGCCCCATAACCTCACAGGCATCCTGGTAGGCCGACGGACTGACGCAGAGCATCGAGCGGACGACCACTGCGGCCTGCATCAGGTCACGCGGGCTCGCAACTACGCCTCCGGGGCCATAATCTGAGATGCTTGGGCAAGCCCGCAACACCATCCCCAACGGAAACACCTTCATCGGCTCCCGTTGCGGTTCGATGGCTGGGCTCGGCCTTTCGCCCTGCTCTTCTAGAGAGCGAGGTTCAAGTTCATTAGTGGATTCGGGATGTGAATTCTGTTTGTGCCGCTCAATTTGATCAGGATTGCCGCTCAAATTTTCGATTTTTAACCTGATTTCCAGAAGGTTGGAGATTTCCTCGCGCAACATCTCCATCTCTTCGAGGATGGGGGCCACGGTCGCGGCCGTTGCCACTCGAGGAATGGTCGCTACTAGGCTGCGGTAGTGCTGGTGAATTCCGTCCCAATTACCGTCCACTCCCTCCTCAATGGCGACTTCAATCAGCTTACCGATATCGCGCCGGCAGATCGTCAGGCGCTCGCGAAGTCTACGCAACTGCAGTCGCTCAATTTTGACATCGGCAGCTATTTGCTCGATCTCGCGTGCGCGTGACAGCAACGGAGCCAACGAAAACCCATAGGCCTCATCGATCGAACCGTCTCCGTCCTTGCGGGCGTAGCGCTTGCCATTTGGGCTATCCCGGCGTGCCAGAAGGCCGGCGTCGACGAGCGCTGCGATGTGGCGACGCAACGTCGCTTCAGCCATGCCATGCGCACGAAGCGACAACTGCATGTTAGAGGGAAACACGATGAGGCCGTTTTCCTCAGACAAGGTCGTCTCGGGATAAAAGCTCAAAAGTGCGTTCATAACAGAGAGCGCACGTTCGCTGATGCCGAGCTTCGGCTTAGCTTCGCAGAGCGCTCGAAACAGCTTCCACTTGTCAGCCGATGTTTCAGGTTCGAGTTCACGCGACATATATTGGCTTGCCAACATGCCAAGCGTCATCGACCGCCGCCCGAAGGGCGTCGTCACACTTCCATCTTGCATCTTCTTTCACCTATCCTCAGGCAAAAGACGTCCGCTCACCCGTTCCGGTGCCAAAGACTCTTGACTGCGATTCGTGGAAATGCGATTCTCAGGCTGCTAAACGATGAGAGAGGCTTCCACGATGGTTACCGTCTGGGGGCCTTTTTCTTTTGCGTCAGTCTTCCTTCCGGTTACCCTGCTCCAGGAACTCGGCATAGAGCCGGTCCAGGTTGTCTGCAATATACCGCCCAAAGGGGCCGGCATTCCTTGATTTCATAGACAAGGCAAACGCCTTGGCGGAGTTCGAATACTTAGCGGAGACGGTCTTGTCCGCCGGTTGCCAGTTCTCCAGGATCTTTGGAGTCGTCTTCCGGACAGGCTTCGCCGCGCTGTTCAGACCAGAAAACAGGGCATTGAAGCGATCGTCAGTGCTCAGTTCATTGAAGGAAGGATCAGAGACGATTGCCTTCACCTTCTCTTCGTTGGCGGTTTTACCCACAAGCAATGACAACTCGACCCAGCGTTCTCGGCCGACCGCCGGGCAGGGCCCGATCCTTGCGATTGTCTCTTCAGGAATACGATCTATTACGGCGATCATTTTCGAGATAGCGGCCGCATTGGCAGCAAGCGCCGATCCTATGATTGTCCGGTCATAGCCAAGCTTCTCGAGGTGCGAGGCGAAGTTCGCCCGTTCAATGAAGGAGAGGTTGGCGCGCGCCGAGTTTTCCTGTCCCTGGGCGATAACGTGCGTACGGTCATCCAGCGCCTTGACGACCGCCTTAACCTTGCGGCCGAGCTCGCGGGCAACGCGGGCTCGGCGGTGTCCAAAGACGATCTGGTAACGATCGGCTGCCGACGGGTGGGGGCGCACAAGGATGGGCGTATCCTGCCCGCGCTCGGCAATCGCCTGCTTCAATTCCTCGAACTGCTCGGAACTATCGCCCATGCGATCAGAGACGAACGAACCATCGAGTGTCTCAGGGTCGAGTTCGACGACCGTTTCTCCTTCGAGAAATTTCTCGGCCTGGCGCGACAACTCGTCGAGCGAGCGCACCATGCTCTTCGAAGCCCCGCGCATCGGGTAGGCGGGCGCAACGTCTGCGTGCGGGATTTCCGCTGTGTCTACTAGACCCGCCAGTAGGTTCTTTCTCGCCATCTGCCTGCTCCGTTTGCCTGCGATCTACCGGGCCGTCGCCGGGGAAGTTTACACTTCTCAACTGACAACCTTCCTCCCCCAAGAGGCATGGACGAGTTCGGCGATCTCGGCGTTGACTGCGTTCAAGGAGTCCATCGCGCGCTCATAGGTGGACCGCGTCATCTGACTCTTGTCGACTTCGTAAAGGGTCTGCTTGGTGATTCCGGCGTCTGAAACCGCTGTCGATTTCAGCATCTGGTTCTTCAGCACAAACTGGTGGAACAAGGTCTGCATGAAGCCCACCATCTGCGCCTGCGGCCCATCCGTTGGCTCGTACCGGGTGATCAGATAGCGATACCATTCGAGATTGACCGCAGCACCCACATCCCGGATCGGCTTCAGGATCCCGCCCAGCATCAAAAGGAACTGGCCCATCGACATGACGTCGAGCATCTGTGGATGGATCGTGATCAGGACGCTCGTAGCCGCAGTCAGCGCGGTGATCGTGAGATAGCCGAGCTGGGGAGGGCAGTCGATGACGACAACGTCATAGCGGTCGTTGACTTCCGACAGCGCGCGCGAAATCCGCGTGAAGAAGGTCTTGCCATCGTTCGAGCTCTTGTTCGACATCGCAAGCGGCGTGTCGTACTCGTACTCCTGAAGTTCGAGGTTCGCAGGCACGATATCGAGGCCCGGGAAATTGGTAGGCTGGATGATCTCACTGATCGATCGGCGTTGATCGTCATATCTGAGCGCCTCATAGAGCGACGGCGACAGGTCGAGTTCGGGCTGAAAACCGTGAAGCGACGAAAGTGACGCCTGCGGGTCGAGGTCCACCGCCAAGACACGGTGCCCGGTCAACGCCATGTACTGCGCGAGATGGGCGGCCGTCGTCGTCTTTCCCGAACCGCCCTTGAAATTGACAACGGCAATGACCTGGAGCTTTTCGCCCGACCGACGGTGCGGCACGTAGTTCCTGGCTTCCGATCGTCCATGCTGATCGAGATACTGACGCAGTTCCGCCATCTGCTCAGCACTATAAGAACGGCGACCCGACGACGATGTCTGGGGGAGGGGGCCTTTTCCCTCAAGATGAAGTTTCTTCAGCGTACTTTGAGAGACGCCGAGGAACTGCGCCACTTCCGAGAGCGAGAACTGGCGAAGCAGTTTCTTGGCATTCGGCGGGAACTGCTGCATGCTTAAAAGATGCAATTTCTTTGAAATCAGATCGCCCTGTTCGAGGATGAGATCCTCGAAATGCATCGGCTGTGCGGGAGCGATGGGCGGCGAATTAGCGTTCAT